>CADBFJ010000013.1 GCA_902793915.1 uncultured Ruminococcus sp. | reverse complement strand
TGAATGATGTTTGCCCTGTCGGGCAAATGAAGCGCACTTCGTGCATGAAGTGTCCTGCGGACATGAAGTGTGCCTTTCGGCACATGAAGGGCAAACATTGCTTCATTTTGACCATAGGTCAAAACTTCATTTTCAGCCGCAGGCTGAAAACTTCATTGTTTGCGGAGCAAACAACTTCATTTTTTATTTCCATAAAAAAGCAGGGAAACCTTTTTCAAAAAAGGTTTCCCTGCTTTTTTTTCTTAAATCTTACAAATTCTTCTCGATTTCAGCGAGCAGCTCCGAAAATTCCTCACAGGCGGGGATTTCCGGGTGCTCGGCTTTGATCTTATCGCTGCTGCGGAAGAGGAAGCCGGCTTTGCTGGCTTCAATCATGCCGAGGTCGTTATAGCTGTCTCCGGAGGCGATGGTCTCGAACCCGACCGACTGGAGCGCTTTCACGGTTGAGAGCTTGGAGGGAACGACGCGCATTTTGTAGCCGGTGATCTCGCCGTTCTCCGCCACTTCGAGCGTATTGCAGAAGATGGTGGGATAGCCGAGCTTTTTCATCAGCGGCATCGCAAACTGTTCAAAAGTATCGCTTAAGATGATGACCTGCACTTCGCTGCGGAGTTTGTCGAGAAATTCCTTTGCGCCCGGGACGGGGTCGATCGTTTCAATGACCTTTTGAATTTCTTTCAGTCCCATCCCATGCTCTTTGAGAATGGCAATGCGGTATTTCATGAGTTTATCGTAATCGGGCTCGTCGCGCGTGGTGCGGCGGAGTTCGGGGATCCCGGCGGCGTCGGCAAAAGCGATCCAAATTTCGGGGGTGAGCACACCCTCCATATCAAGGCAAACAACATTCATGGTTCATGGTTCCTTTCGTGGGGATTATTTGGTTTCGTTTCTGGATTCGATGATAAATGCGGCTTCCGAGTCGGCAAAACTCGTAAATAGCGCGAGCGGGAAGAGTTCCATGGCGCGGCTGACGTTCTGCTTGTCGTCGGGCGAGCCCGAAAATCCCATGTGATAGCGGATGGCAAAGGCCTCCTCGCGGTCGAGATGAATAAAACTCGAGAGCATATAGACCGATTTTTCGCCGTGTCCGTAGGGCAGGGAATCTTCAATGGTGTAGTAGGGGACTTTTTCCCAAACGCCGGTCGCTTCGTTTTTGGCGTTGCGATAGGAGACCTTGTAAAAATTCACCTTGCAGATGTCGTGAAACAGTCCCACAATGGCGATCGTTTCGTCCGAGTATTCAAACCCGTATTTTTCTTTGGCGCGGGTGCAGAGATCAACGAGGCAATCGTAGACGTTAAGGCTGTGTTCCATCAGCCCGCCCTCATACGCGCCGTGGTAGCGGGTGCTGGCAGGGGCGGTAAAGAAATCGCTTTTTTCTAAAAACTCGAGGAGTTTATCGGCACCCTCTCTGTGGATCTTCTCGTGGAAGATCTGAAAGAAGCGTGCTTTGTTCTCCATGATAGTCATGCCGTTTCCTCACTTTTCCAAATTTACCTCATTGTAGCACGCTTTTGCCCTCTTGTAAAGGGATTTTTCGGTCTTTTTGGCAAAAAACTTTTTTTCGACAAGCTTCGGTCACGTTCGGGAAAGTTTTGCATAAACTGCTAACAGAAGGGCACGTAGCAGCCCTTTCCAATCTTGCAAGGAGGAACGACGAATGAATACTTGTCTGTGCAACCTGTTGAACGATAATTGGATCTGGCTCGTCATTATCGCTCTCATTCTGTTCAGCTGCTGCAACGGCTGACCCAATACCCTTCCGGCGCTCCGGCAGACGAATCCCGTCTGCCGGGGCTTTTTTTATAATAGATGGCGTCGTTTTTTGAAATTTCCCCGGAAAATCTTGACAAATCGCAAGAAAAGTGCTAAAATTCAGAATGGAACTTTAGGAGGATGAAAAAATGGACGACAGACGGTTTTTTCAGGAACTCGGGAAACAGATCTATCGCATGGACGCGATGTATGCAGAATACGCAAAGCGATTAAAACTCAAAAATGCCAGACTTCTCTGGGTGCTGTACGCACTGGATGACGGAACCAATCACAGCCAAAAAGAGATCTCTGAAAACTGGAATATGCCAAGGAGCAGCGTCAACGCGGTCGTCTCCAAACTCTATGAACAGGGTTACGTGATCTTTTTACCCATTCAGGGGCAGAAGCGCGAGCTTTTGATCCGGCTGACGCCATCCGGCGAAGCGTACGCCGCTAAAATGCTCAAAGACCTCTACGCGATCGAAAAGCGCGCTTTTGAACAGCTTTCCCCCGAGGCCTTGAGCACCCTTTCTTCCCTGGAAGATATCAATAAAACTTTGACAGAAGCCGGGATGCTTCATTCCCGCAAGAGAGCATAAAACCCACCCTAAAAAGGAACCCCTATGAAAACCTCAATGAAACAGATGTTAAAAAAGCTGACGGCAATCGGAGCGGCAATGATTTTGGCGCTCTTGTTCTGCGTCTGCCTTTCGATTTCGTCGTTTGCCGACGCGATGGAGCCTGCCGTGACGATCAACGCCGTCTCTCTTCGACCCGAAGATCGCATTGCACTCCTCTATCGCGTGCAAGTCACGGGAGCCTACGGCGACTATGACGTGTCCATGCAGTTCGGCACCGACGCGCCGGATGGCGAAGATTGGACGTTTACCACTGCCGAGCCCTATCGCACCCAGGGAGAGAACCTCTATTTCTTCTCCTACGGCGAACAAACGCCGCAGGAAATGGTTGATTCTGTCTACTGCCGCGCCGTGCTTGATCTCGGCGATGAAGTGGTCTACAGTGATTTTCTTCGCTACAGCGTCCTCGATTACGCGCATGACACGAGAAACAGCGCCTATGTGATGACCGAGGGCGGTTCGACACTCGGCGAGATCGTGCAATCAATCCTTGAATACGGTGCAGCCTTGCAGAGTTATTCGGGCTATAAGACCGATCGCCTTGCCACCGACGACTACTATCTCGTCCGTGCCGAGAACGGTACGTTCGCCGACGGCATGAAGACCGCCATCGTATTTGAAGGGGAATCGGTTACCCTGACTGCCAAGGTGGGTTCGCGCTGGCAACAATTCGACCACTGGGAAGATGAAAACGGAGGTTTCCTTTCCTACGACGAGACGATTGCACTTGATCCCACCTCCGACAGCATTTATCATGCGGTCTTCACCGAGATTGAACACGAAGAGAATGTCAGCCTCAACCTCCTTTTTGAAGACATCGATGATGACACCTGCGCCCTTTCGGGCATGGGAATCTGCACCGATACCGATCTTGTCATCCCCAACCGCGCACCCGACGGAAAACTTGTGACAAAGATCAATGCCGATGCGCTCGCGGGGAACACGAGCCTTGTTTCGATCCGCGTGCCGAAATCCCTAACGACGGTCGAACCCTATGCGTTCGAAGGGTGCACTTCGCTCGAAGCGTTTATTGTCGAAGAGGGAAGCACCTCCTTTATGACCGACCGCGAGATGCTGCTCACCTACGACGGTACGACCATTCTGCGCTACCCGCCCGCACGCGAGGGCAACGCGATTTTGCTTCCCGACACCGTAACCGAGCTTGCAGACGGCTCCTTTGCCGATGCGGTGAGTCTTGCCACCGTGACGATGAACGACGTGATCAAGCGGATCGGCAACTATGCGTTTGCTCGCTCGGTGCTCTCCTCGGTCAAAATCAAAGCGACCGTGACCGAGATCGGAGACTACGCCTTCGACCATTGCAGCAAACTGACCAGCGTTTCGGTGGAGAGTGCAAATCCATACTACAAGGCGACCACCTACGGCATTTACAACAAGGACAGCAGCCGACTGATCCGCGCCCGCAACCAGTCGGGTGTGATCACGCTGGCGACCACCATCGAGTCGATTGCCCCCGGCGCACTTTCAGGCTGTGACAAGATCACGACGGTCACCATTCCGACCAAAACGAAGACGATCGGCGAATATGCCTTTGCCGATTGCACCGCGCTCAAAACGCTGACCATCGGGAAAAACGTCGAGACGATCGGCGCTTACGCTTTCTATGGTTGTAACAATAGTTCTTTTACGTCTGTGACCATCCCTGCCAGCGTGAATACGGTTGGCAACTCGGCATTTGAAAACTGCACCTATCTTGCCACCGTGACGCTGAACGGAGAGCCCGAGAACGTGGGCGAGCGCGTCCTGCGCGGCACGGCGGTCAGCTACAACCCCTTCGGACACGAGCACGACTACACAATTTATACGAAGATCAGCGACGCCAACTGTGCGCACGCCACGCTTTACGGCTATGCCTGCGAATGCGGCGAAATCGGAGACGAGCGCATCGTATCCGGTACGTCGACCGCGCACAATTACTTCAGCGGCGTTTGCAGCGTTTGCGGACAAGTGCAGGTCTCTACTTCCTACGATCCCTACCTGATCCTCCCGACCAACGTGGGATCCTATTACGGAAGTTATGATCCCTCGGACAGCAGTTACAGTAGCATTGATGACTGCAATATCCTCTATTTTGAAAACTTCACGAGCGCGGATTTCAACAACTACCTGAAAAAACTGCGCAACGCGGGCTTGACAGAACTCGAGAACTACACGCTTGGTTCTAACCGTTATGCACTCTTCCGCCGCGGTGGCAGTTACACGCTCTACGCCTCTTACCTCAACACCGAACAAGCCCTGCGAGTCTACGTGGGCAAAGCAAACGACGTCAACCCCTCCAAAGCGCAGGTTGCCGATGCAAACCTCGTGACGCCTTCAATCTGGCAGATTTGCATCAACAACAAGGCAGCTTCCTCCAACGGCGGTATGTCCTACGTGATCCAGCTCACTGACGGCAAATTCATCGTGGTGGACGGCGGTTACGAGACGGCAGAGGACGCCAAGAGCATCTACAACATTCTCAAGGCGAACAAGCCGGCAAGCCACTCCAAGCCGATCGTCGCGGGCTGGTTCTTCACGCATATGCACATCGACCACGTGGGCGCTTTCCGCAAGTTTGCCAACACCTATTCCTACCGTACAGGCGTGACTGTTGAAGCCTTCTATTATAACTTCTCCTATACCACCGTGGACGATATTTATCCGAACAACAGCAACACTTGGGAAAGCAACATGAGCAGTAGCTTCCCGAGCGCAACGAGATACCGCAAACTTCACAGCGGCATGAGCTTCTACTTCTCGGGTGCTGAAGTGAGAATCCTTTGCACGCACGAGGACGTCTATCCCTTCTCCTTCAACAGCGGCAACGATACCTCGATGGTCTTCCAGGTGATCATTGGCGGGCAAAAGATTTTGTTCCTCGGTGACGCGGAATTTAAGGAGAGCGACAGAATGGCAAACCTCGGTTCCTCGGTCATGAAGTCGGATATTCTGCAGTATGCGCACCACGGCTACGAGAACCAGTGCCGCACGAACCTCTATCAGCTGATCCTGCCGACCACGGTGCTCTGGCCGATGCCGATCGTGAACTATCAAAACACGAGCTACGGTCAATGCTTCTACCCGCGCTACTCGACCCACTCCGAGAACGCTTGGATCAGGAACGCCACCTGCGTCAAGAAGATCATCGTTATGGAGGAAGCATACCAGACCGGATATACGCGGCTGATGTTGCCCTACACGCCTACCGGCGCGCGCAACGCCGATTACACGACGATCTACAACAACATCAAAAAGACGCTCAAATAACCCAAACAAAAGAGCAGGCAACCCCAAGGGGTTGCCTGCTTTGTATTTTCTTTCCGGCGAGCCGTTAAAACCTTTTTGATAGAAGTTTTTGAAAAGAAGGGGGTGCAGGGGGAGGAAAAACTTTTTCCAAAAAGTTTTTCCTCCCCCTGCAGACCTCTTATTCTTTTTTAATCTCAATCCATCAGCAGTGCCGCGGCGCCGAGGATCCCGGCGCGGTTGGCGAGCGTTGCCTTACGGATCGGGACGCTCGGTCCCTTGTCGCCGCCGAAAATATCCCTGTCCACGATCTTTTGCAGAGGATCGGTCAGACGCTTACCCTCGGCGCAGATGCCGCCTCCGATGAGGATCACCTGCGGGCGGAAGATGTTGGCGATGTTGGTGAGTGCGAAACCGAGCGAATGGATATAGCCATCGACCACTTCTTTTGCATAGGGATCGCTGTCGAGATATGCGAAAGCGGTTCTGCCGTCGACCGCATCGAGCGAGCCAACTTCCCACATTTTGCTGTCCTTGTGCGCCTCCATGGCGCGCTTGGTGTCGCGGATCAGCGCCGTTGCCGAGGAATATGCCTCAAAGCAACCGCGACGCCCGCAGGTGCAGATCTCGCCGCCTTCGCGGATGACCATGTGCCCAAGTTCTGCGCCGGCTCCGAGGTTGCCCTCAAAGAGCTTGCCGCCAATGATGATGCCGCCGCCGACCCCGGTGCCGAGCGTGATCATGACCACGTGCTCAAAGCCCTTGCCGCCTCCGAATTTGCTTTCACCGAGTGCCGCCACATTGGCGTCGTTTGCAATTTTGACCGGAAGCCCGGTGATGCGTTCGATTTCGTCGCTGATTTTGAAGTGGTTCCACCCGAGATTGTTCGAGTAGGTGACCTCTCCGTGCGCGCTGTCGATCATACCGGGAACACCGATGCCGATGCCGCTCACGTCGTTTTTGGTCAGCCCCAGGTTGTCTATGAGGGAGAGCGCAAGCGAGGCGATATTATTTGCCACGCCGTCCGAACCCTTTTCAGCCTTGGTCGGGATTTTGTTACAGACAAGCAGATTGCCGAGATCGTCCACGATGCCGCCCTTGATAAAGGTGCCTCCGAGATCAATGCCGACGTAGTATTTTCTGACAGATGAAACGATCATGGTAAAATTTCCTTCCAAAGTGGTGGATGCGCCGGCGGAAAGAAAGAAACTATCTCCCTTTGCAGCGTTTTCGGATCCGATTTTGCCGCTTCCGTCCACCACCGTAAGGCAGCGGAAAGAGTGAGGATCGGCGTCAAGCTCGACTTTTCCCGCGACCTTGCGGGAGAGAACGTGGAAGTATTTGTTGCAGCCGATGACGGTGCCGTCGGGCGTTTCTTTTGCGACCGCTTTGGGAGAGAACGCCGAGCGGTTCGTGACCTTCAGCGCCTTTTCCACGTGGAGTTCGCGCGGCTTGCCGTCTTTTCCGACTCTGCCGTAATCGTAAACCCGATAGGTCAGGTTGCTGTTTTGCTGGATCTCGCAGATAAGGCACCCGCGACCGATCGCGTGGAGCGTGCCCGAGGGGATAAAATAGGTTTCCCCGGCTTTGACCGGATAAAAATTGAGCAGTTCGGTCAGACGGTTCTTGGCAATGGCGTCTTCAAATTCCTCTTTGGAAACATCTTTTTTGAACCCAAGATAGATGCCGGCGCCCTCTTCGGCTTCGAGGATGTGCCACATTTCGGTTTTGCCGAAGCTGTTTTCGTTTGCGAGCGCATAATCGTCCGAAGGGTGTACCTGCACCGAAAGGTTGTCGCGCGCATCGATGAACTTGATGAGCATTGGGAAAAAGGGGAAGGCTTTGGCATTTTCGCCGAGATCGCTCTCGGTGAGAAGATCGCAAAGCGCTTTCCCGTCCACCGTTTTCGTCAACCCGTCGGGATGATAGGAAAGCTCCCAGCTCTCGGCACAGGGGGAGAGATCGGTTTTTTTGCCGTAACTCGTTTTGAGCCGCTCGCCGCCCCAGATGTAATCCTTAAAGGCGGGGCAAAGGCGCAAGACTTTTTCCATGATGTTTCTCCTTCTCGGAAGTACTTTTATTAAGGATACCACAAGACGCTCGAAAAATCAAGTTTTTTCTCTTGATTTTGAAAAAGCAGGGGCATTGCCGCGCGGCAATGCCCCTGCTTGTTTTTTTTGTTTTATCCTTCTTCGCCGACTTCGTCGAATTCCTCTTCAGAATCGCCGTCGTCTCCGCTGTCATAGTCGGCAGAGACGTCAGCCCAATCCGAGATGTCGGGGAGCTCCACGGTGGCATTTCCATAGGTGAAGGTTGTCACGGTAGTTACCGTTCTGCCTTCGGAATTGTCATGCATGGTGTAGGTGAATTCCTGCACCAGATTGTTCTTTGCGTTGGCGGTGATGTTGATGGTGCCATTCTCGGTCACAAAATCAAAGGTCAAGGTCGAGGTGCTTTCGGTCACGCCCTTTGTGGTTGCTTCCTCGGTTTTGATCACGCAGGAGAAGGTGCCGTCCTCATCGGTGAAATAGTCGATCAGGCGGACGGTGGTCATGAAGTAGCAGTAGTAACTATTGTAGTAGTTTTCGCCGGTCATGTAGTAGTGGGAGTCGTCCTCGCCGTAGGCGCAGGCGCTGATGTATTCCTCGCCGCGCTTAAATCCCCAAAATGTGTTCCCGGAAGCCGAATCCACCGTGCAGCTCGCGTCGCCCACGACCGATTCGACGCGCGTATCTCCGCCGATGACTGTGGTTGCAACAAAGTTGCCGCTCTGAAGCGTTCCGTCAAAGAACTCGTCGATCAACGCCTTGGAGTCGTCTTTGTTGTCCGCCGTGGATTCATAGGTGGCAGTGGAGTCAAGATTGTTCAGATCGATCTTGCAGGCGCCCAGCGTCAGGAGCAGGGCGAGCGTTGCGCAGAGCGCGACGATGGTGAGAATTGTCTTTTTCATTGGATTTCTTTTTCTTCCTTCCTTTTTTGTTAGTCGTTGCTCGAAGAGGAGCTGTTTTGCAGTTTGGCAATGATTTGCAGAACTTTGAGAATGAGCTGGAGAAGCTCCATGACAATGTCGTTGATGTACTGGATGTTGTAGAGCTTGAAAAGATCTTTCATCATGCCGATCTCTTCGTCGGTCGCCATGCCCTCGTCCCCAAGGATTTTGCAGGCGCGCTCCTGCGCTTTTTTCTCGGTCTTGAGCGTCTTGACCGAAAGCACAAACGAGATCACGTAGATTCCAAGACCTATCGCAAGCGCAATCGTGGTTGCAACGCCCGAGAAGTTGAAGACAAAGAGGTCAATGAGAACGCCGATGAGCACGAGTGGGATGAAAGCGAGAGGACCGAAATACATCAGTGGCGTAAGAGCAACGCGAGCGCGCATATCGGGATCGTTTTCCTTATCCAGAATGGCGAGCGCCGATTTTTCGGCTCCCATGGCAAGAGAGGTGATGCTGGGCTTCTTTGTGGTCATGCGGCGCAGGCGCACTTTTTTGAAATAGTGCGAATAGCTGTTGCCGAACATCATCGAACCGACGACCGACACCTTGATGTGCTGGAGCCCGTTTTTGTCCAGAATTTTTCTTGCGGCGTCTTTGCCCGAAAGATTTGCCGAGTTCGTTCTGCGGTTGTAGGTCACGTACTTGATGGAAAGCCAGATCGAAATGCAGACCGAAATGACGGCGACGATGGCGATCAAGCACGCAACGATGAAAATTGCCCACTGGAGCGCGGGAGAAACGTTTTGAAACTCCTCGATGTTTTGAAGCAACGGCATAAAAACTCTCCTTTTTTAACAAAGTGATGGTTTGGAATTTTTGTACTTTTTTATTCTATCATATTCTGTCGTTTTTTTCAAGAGACTTTTTTGCATTGAGCGTTTTTGAAAAAGGGTGTGGGGAAAAACTTTTTCAAAAAGTTTTTCCCCACAATCCTCATTTGTTTATAATCGTGATATTCGTCGGCAGGATGCCGGTTTGTTCGTAAACGATGGTGTTGATCTGTGCCAGTTGCGCGGGCGTCAGGCTCTCGCTGCCGACGATGATGCTTGCGCTGTCGCCGTTCAGCACCGCCACGCAGTTTTCAAAGCCCTTTGCGGTGATGAGCGACTCGATGTTCGCCTCTTTTTCGATCTCGGTTGCAATCGCACTGATGCCGGTCAGCGCTTCATTTTTGACCGCTTCGTCGGCGTTTTCGTTGTTGAGTACGGTTTTCAGCACTTCAAGCGCTTCGTCGCGCGCCTTTTGCCTCGAAACCTGGGTCGCCGAGAAGTAGGTGCTCTTTGCAGGTTCGTTCGTCGTGTCGCCTTCCTTGTTTTCCTGCTGATCGCTTACCACGCTGCTTGGCTTGTTGTAGTTGTAGCCCGTGCCGTCGCCGCCGGTGAAGAGCACCCAGTTGAGCAGTACCGCGGCGCCGATGAGCAGAACCACGCCGGCAATGATAAAGTTCTTTTTGCCAATCTTTACGACCACAGCTTTGAATTTGTTTTTCTTTTTTGGAGCTTCGCAGAGTTCCTTTGTGCAATCGGTTGTCATATTCGAGAGATCCTCCTCTTTTTGTTTGGTTTTGGTACAGGATATGAGCGCGTTGGTTGGATTATTCCCACAACAATTATTTTGCGGGCGAAATATGGATCCGCGTCATCGGGAGCTTGTATGTGGCGGAGAGCAGTGCGGTCAGTTCCGCCGCGACCGCCTGCGACGAGCCGCCGTCGCAGACCACGCCGATCCCGAGCAGATCGGGCGGGCGGCGTTCCAGAAGCAGCCCGGACGCCGAAGAACCGCTCCCGAGCTTGACATAGCTCTCACCTCCCGAGGAAGAGATCTCGCAGGCGTAGTCCGAAACAAAACCGCCGTCCAGCGTGACGGCAACCGTTGCGCGTCCCACGCCCGAGACGCTCTCGCAGAGCGTTTCGATCTCGCGCCGCAGCGCTTCCCGGTAGGCGGCAAGCTCCTCCTCGTCGCTTATGGACTTCGCCTCGCTTTTGGAAAGCCGACCGCTGCCAAACAGCAAGAGAAGCACGCCCAAAAGGACTGCGGCAAAGAGCAGGAGCGTTTTTTTGGAAAGGTGCAAGCGGCGCAAAAAATCGGAAAGCATAGGGCGTCTCCTTTTTTGTTATTCGATCGCGCTGGAGCAGGGAAGCCCCAACAGCTTTTCCACAAAGGCTTCGAGTTTGGCGCTGTCCTGCCAGATCGCTTTGCCCGAAAGGATCAGGAGTACCTTTGCCGCGCTCTCTCCCTCCATCGTCACATAGACGCGCAGGTCGCCCTCGCGCAGGGAAAAGGCGCTCACAAGCCGCTCTTTGACGAGCGTTTCGAGGTACTCTTTGGAATAGGAAGAAAGAGAGTCGTCCCGCGTTTCTTCATAGTTCTTTTGCAGAGTCTCTTCCTTCGGGAGCCACTCAAAGGAGAAAAACTCCGCAAGACTCCCCCTGACCGAGAGAAGCGGGGAGAGCAAAAGCGAGAGCAAAAGCAGAACCGAGAGAAAGTGCACGCCCTTTTTGAGCGAGACTTTTTCGGGGAGTAGGTGCAGAATGAGAGAGGACGAGAGCGAGACGGCGAGGATCGAAAGCAGATAGTTTTTCATGGCGTTACCCCCAAGCGGCGGCGCATCCCAACACCAAAATGTAGGAGAGAAAGAGCGCCGAGGAGCAGATGAGCATGGCGGTGATAAGGTAGCCGCAGAGCGACGCAAACTCCGAAAACAGCCGCTTTTCGTCGGGACAGCCGAGCAGATCCGAAGCGCCCTCGGAGAGTTGCCAAAGGAGCCTGTGGCAAAGCAGGGTGAGCAGAGTTGGGAGCAGAGTGAGCAGCAGCAAGAGAAGCCCGCAGACGCCGCAGATCGAGCGCAGATAGGAGATGCCCGCGCCGACCGAGAGGAGCAGCTCCGAGACCGATCCTCCCGCAATCGGGATGATCGCACCCGCCGCAAACTTGGCACCTTTTGCGGTCAAGGAATCGGCTTTTGCACCGAGCGTCGTCTGCCCGGCGAGCAGAGCGAGGAGGATCACCATGAGAAAGGAAAGAAAGGTCGTGTAATTCTTTTTGAGCGCGTCGGAAAGGCTTTTGGTCGAAAAGGGGGTAAAGAGCTCAACGATAGAAAAGCCTAGGCAGAGCGCGCAGAGCGGCAGGATGCTTGTTCCGACCAAGCGCTCGGTCAGAGCAAGCGAGATCGAAAGCGACGCCGAGGACGCCACCGCCGCCGAGACGTTGCCGCCCATCGCATAGAGCGTTCCGAGGAGCGGAAGCGATACGCGCGTCAGTCTTGCGAGGGTGGAAAGGTAGCTTGTGACAGTTTCAAGACTCTTGTAGCCAAAGCCCAAGAGGAGCGAGAGAAGTAAGAGCTTTTTCAAAAATCCAAAGGCGGAAGCAAGTCCATCCGAGAGTGAAAAGGCGTTGCAGAGTTCATTTAACAGTCGCGAGAGGATTAGGACGCCAAGGACTTCCCAGAGGAGCGTCACAATCTCTCCCAATACGCGGTTGCAAAGCTCTTTGGCAAAGGAAACAATCGAGGAAAAGTTCCCAAACGAGGAGAGGGCGTCCGCCACCTCTTCGGAGCGCTCGGAAAACAGCCCTTTCGGGAGGAGCTCCGAGATCGTTTCGGGGAGCGCGTCGAGCAGATCCCGGTAGCCGTCCGGCATCCTTTCGATCTCTTCCCCAAAAGCGGGCAGGCACAGAAGAAGGCAGAGCGCAAAAAGAAAGGCAAAAAACAGCGCGCGTTTCATGAAATGCCTCCCAGATCAAGGAGATCTCCCGCAAGCGAGAGCAGATCTTTGAGGATCGGGAGCGCGAGCAGTAGCAGTTCGATCTTGCAAAAAAACTCAAGTCCGTCGGCAATGCCGCCTTCTCCCGCCTCGCGGCAAAGCCCTGCCGAAAGAGAGGCGGCAAGCGCGATCCCCGCACCGCGTAAGAGAAGCGAAAAAGCCGATCCCACCGCATAGGTTTCCGCGATCGACGAAAGTGCCGAAAAGAGCGGCGACGCGCGCGAAAGGGCGAGCGAGAAGAGCGAGAGCAAAATTGCACAGCGAAAGAGCGGCGAGAGCTCGCTTTTCCAAGCCTTCAGTAAAAACAGGAGCAGGACTCCCGCAAGGCAGGAAAGCAGCGTGTCCCGGATCGTCATAGCCCGAACGAGGTCGTGATGAAATCAAAGAGATCGCGGATCTGCCCCACAAGCAAAAAAAGGGCAACGAGGATCCCGCCGAGCGTCACGAAGAGCGCATGCTCGTCCTTTCCGGCTTTGGTTAAGATCTGTCCCGTGACCGAAACGAGAATCCCGAGCCCCGCGAGCTTTAAGATCAGGCTGACGTCCAAGGCAAAGCGCCTCCTTTTCTTTTCTATGGTTTGCATACGTCTTGTGGACTTGCTATCTTACTTTATGAAAAAGGACAGGCAGATAGAACCCGGAAGAGTGAAACATTCGGATCTTTTTTCATAAACTGGTAGCAAAAAGGAGGGATCTTATGAATCGAGAACAACAGGCAAAAGACGAATACTTTGCCGCATCCAACAGTAAGTACGGCTTTTACAACCGCTTCGGCGAGTGCTTTGACCGCCCCGGGATCGAGCACCTCTATCTTGTCAAAGGGGGACCGGGGACCGGGAAGAGCCGCTTCTTTGCCGACATAGGGGAAGAGGGGGAGAAACGGGGGTATCGGGTCGAATACATCCTTTGCTCCTCGGATCCAAGCTCTTTTGACGGCGTGATTTTGGAGAAGGACGGGCGCGCGTTTGCCTTTTGCGATGCGACCGCTCCGCATGCCAAAGATGCAAAAGAGCCCGGACTGCGCGAGGAGTTTATCAATCTGGGCGCGTTCTGGGACGCATCACGCCTGAAAGCCCACGAAGCCGGATTGCATCTGCTCGGCGAGCAAAAAACAAACGCCTATCGCGGCGCCTACCGCTATCTTGCCGCGGCGGGGGAAGCCTATGAGGAAAGCCTTGCGCTTGTGTCTCCCTTTGTCAAGCGCGAGGAGATCAAAAACGCCGCCGAAAAGTTCGCCAAAGAGATCCCGGTGGGAAAAGGCTATACCGCGCGCCCGTCGATCCTCTCTGCGATCGGGATGGAAGGATGCGTGCGGCTTGAAACCTTTTTTGCGCTTGCCAAAGCGCGTTACCTCGTGGAGGACTGCCACAACAGCGCGCCCTATTTTCTTGCCGAGGTCGCAAGGATCGCGCTCGAGCGAAAACAGCCGATCCGTCTGTCCTACGATCCGCTTCTGCCCGAGCGCATCGACGGGCTCTTTTTTGAGGACGAAGGAATTGCGCTCCAGGTGGGGAAAGAGAGTGACTATCCCGCAAAAAAGATCCGCATGAGGCGGTTCGTCGAGGTCGCATCTCTGCGCCCTTTTAGAAGCAGGATCAACTATGCCGAGCAGATGAAGCGTGCGCTTTTGGGCGGCGCGCTCGAGCGTTTGCGGGAGGTCAAAGCGGCGCACTTTGCGATCGAAAAGATCTATATGAGCGCCATGGATTTTTCCGCGAAAGAAGCATTTACAAAAGCGTTTCTTAAGAAATTGTTTGAAAAGTAAAGAAGGCGACCGCCGAAGCGGTCGCCTTTTTGCTTGTTCTTTTCAGAACCCCGGATCAAACGAGGGCATGAGTTGCAGTTTGAAGAGGTTTGCTTTGTGTTTGCGGTCGATGAGGTCTTTCTTGGAAAGGTCGTCGATCACGCCTTCGCGGATATAGCGGTCAAGCTCGGCGTAGGTAAAGCCGAGGTTGTCTTCGTCTGTCTTGCCCGAGAGCCCGTCGGAGGGCACTTTTTCCACAAGGGAAGCAGGAAGACCCAGATAATGTCCTATGGCTTTGACTTCGGTTACCGTCAGATGTGCGAGAGGGCTGAAGTCGCCTGCCGCGTCACCGTAGCGGGTCGAATATCCCACCCAGTCCTCCGAGAGGTTGCAGGTGTTGGCAACGCGGCCGTTGCAGCTTTGTGAAACGGCGTAAAGCGTCGCCATGCGGATGCGCGGCGGCAGATTGATGCGCGATTGAGTGGAGATTGTAAGTTCTTTCGGGATTGCGCCGAGCACACCGTCGAACGCGTCTTTGATATTTACGACGTAGTGCTTGATGCCGAGGTGATCGACGAGGAGGCGGGCGCAGTCGATGTCGGATTGCTCTCCGTTGGGCATAAGTATCCCGATCACGCGGTCGCGTCCGAGCGCTCTCACGCAGAGAGCGGCGGTCACGGAACTGTCCTTGCCGCCGGAGATTCCGACAACGGCGTTACATCCTTTGCCGTTCTCCTCGAAAAATTTTTGGATCCAGAGGACGCAGTCCCCGGTTACTTTTTCAACGTTAAACATGGGAAAAACACTTCTTTCGTCAGGAATTTTTACGCAGACCGAACCCGGAGAAAAAGAGCATGAGGATCGGGAAAATTTCCAGTCTGCCCGCAAGCATATCGACGATGAGGACGATCTTGGAGGCGACCGAATAATCGCCGTAGTTGCCGGCAGGACCGACCACTTCAAGCCCCGGACCTATGTTGTTGAAGCAGGCGATGACCGCCGTGAAGTTCGTGGTAAAGGAGAAGTTCGCGCGGTCGAGCGAGAGCAGAATGCCGCTGACGGCGATGATGATGACGTAAGCCGACAGATATGCGTTGGTGTTTGCCATGACTTCTTCCGAAACGACCTTGCCGTTCATGCGGATCGGCTGTACCTTATTTGGGTGGATCATCTTGGAAATGTTGCGTTTAAGCCCCTTGAACAGGAGTAGGATGCGCACGCACTTGATGCCGCCGCAGGTACTGCCCGCGCAGGCGCCGAAGACCATGAGGAGCACGAGGATCGTTTTGGAAAGCGTCGGCCAGAGGTTAAAGTCCGCGGTCGCATATCCTGTCGTGCTGATGATACTGGCGACCTGGAACGCCGCGTGGCGAAGCGCCTCGCTCGTCGAAGAGATCCACGCAAGGTTGCGGATGTTGATGGTGATCACGGTGATCGAAATGATGACGGTCAGAAGATAGAAGCGAAGCTCCTCGTCTTTGAACACGGCTTTGAAGTGCCGCAGGAGCAACAGATAGTAACAGCTGAAGTTCACGCCGAACAGGAGCATGAAGACCGTGCAGATGTTCTGGATATAAGGACTGTAAGAGGCAATGCTGTCGTTGCGGACGCCGAAGCCGCCGGTGCCTGCCGTTCCAAACGCCGTGCAAACCGCTTCAAAGGGAGAGAGCCCGCCGGCGATGAGGAAGATGAAATCGAGAACGGTCAGGACGATGTAGGTGGCGTAGAGGATGAGCGCGGTCTGGCGCAGACGCGGGCGGAATTTGCCGACGTCGGGCCCCGGGCTTTCGGCACGAAGGAGGTGAATCGTAAAACCGTCGTTGCGACCCGAGAGCGGGATCACGGCAAGCAGAAAGACAAGCACGCCCATGCCGCCGATCCAGTGGCTGAAACTGCGCCAGTAGAGAATGCTTTTGGAGAGGCTTTCAACTTCGGACAAAATCGACGCGCCGGTCGTGGTAAAGCCCGAAACAATCTCAAAGAGCGCGTCCACAAAGTTCGGGATTTCTTTTGAAAGGAAGAAGGGAAGTGCGCCGAACAGCCCCATGAGGATCCAGCTGGCGCTGACGCAAATCAGCCCTTCTTTGGCGTAAAACCCTTTTTTCGCCTTGATCGAGAGGAGGGCGAAAAGCCCCGCGCCCGCAAGCGTCGCTCCCATCGAAAGGAGAAAACCATAGAGCGCGTTTTGCTCGTGCCCGATCAGAGCGATCCCGACTGCCGGAAGCATAAAGAGCGCTTCGATGAGTAAGATCAGCGAGAAAATGCGCGAAACGAGTTTGAAATTCATAAACCGCGCCCTCGTTACTCAAAGATGTCGTTGAGCTGGCGGACCTCCGCGCCGATCGTCGAGACGACGACGAGGTGATCCCCGGGATAGAAGCAGGAGTCGCCGTTCGGGATCGAGGTCTTGGAGCCGTGCGAGATGGCGGCAATGCGGATCTCGGGGCGCAGGCGGAAGGAGCGCAGAGGCTCGCCCACGTGGTGGGTATCCTGCCCTACGCAGAATTCGGAGGCTTCGACCTGACCGTCCGCAATGGCGTGGATGGCAATCGCGGCACCCGATTTGGCTTCCATGGCGCGCACGTAGCGGACGACCGTGTTGGAGCAGAGCTTGCGCGGGTTGATGATACTGCCGATCGGCAGATTCTCGATGATCCGCGAGCTCTCCATGTGGCTGACTTTCGTGATGATCTGCGGCAGATTCAAGCTGTTGCCGTAAAGCGAGAGGATGAGATTGAGTTCGTCGTTGCCGGTCAGCGTCACGAGCGCGTCACAGTCCGAAAGCCCCTCACGGGCAAGCGCGTCATGGTTGCTGACGTCGCCGCGGATGACCGTAACATTCGGAAAATCGGCGGCAAGCCGCTCACAGCGCTCGAGGTTTTGCTCGACCACCGAGATCTGCATGGGGCGGTTTTTGAGCAGTTCGATGAGGTAATAGGTGATTTTTCCGCCGCCCGCGATCATGACGTTGTGCGTCTTTTTGGTCGAGATCCCGAGATTTTTGAGCAGGAGCGAGAGGTTATCGGGCGAAGCGGTAACAAAAACTCTGTCACCCTCGTGCAGAACGAATTGCCCGTCCGGAATGTGCGCCACGCCGTTGCGCAGCACCGCGCAGACAAGCACCCGACAGCGGGCGATCGCCGAAATGTCGCGCAGGGCGCGGTCGTTCAGGATGCTTTGCGCGTCGAGTTTGAGCTCGACGAGCTCCATTTTCCCCTTGGCAAAGAGGTCGCGCTTTAAGAAACCGGGATAGCGGAGAAGCCGCTCGATCTCGGTCGCCGCCTGCAAATCGGGGTTGAAGGTGAGAGACAGTCCGAACGCGTCCTGCATTTTGTAGGACTGGTCGACGTATTCGGGGTTGCTGATTCGCGCGATCGTGTGTAGATTCTTATTTCTCCCGTGTGCGGTCATGCAGCAGAGCAGGTTGACTTCGTCGCTCCCGGTGCAGGCGATGAGCAGGTCGGCTTCGTCAACCCCCGCTTCTTCGAGGATCTCGAGCGAGGCGCAGTTGCCCTCCACGCCGATGACGTCGTATTTTCCGAGCAGAGCGGACAGGGTAGAGGAGGAGCGGTCGATCAGGGTCAGGTCGTACCCTTCGAGAGAGAGCGCGTTGGTGAGCGTCTCTCCCACTTTTCCGCATCCTGCAATCAAAATTTTCAAAGCAATTCTCCTTTCAATCTGTCAAAGGATACGTTTTGTTACAGGGTGGTCTCAAACAGCGTCTTTTCGTCAATGACCGGCACGCCGAGCTCGCGCGCTTTGGTCAGTTTGCTCCCGGCGGCGTCTCCCGCCACCACGAACGAGGTCTTTTTCGAGACGCTTCCGGCGGCTTTGCCGCCCATGTCGCGGATAAGGGCTTCGGCGGCTTTGCGGTCAAGCGTCGGAAGTGTTCCGGTAATGACAAAGGTCAGCCCCGAAAAGAGCGTGTCGGCGGGCTTGGACACAGAAACCGTCACAACGCCGGCGTCTTCGAGTTTGCGGCAGAGCTCGAGGTTCTGCGGGTGCGTAAAGAAGTTGACCACGCAGGCGGCTGTGATCTCGCCGAAATCGGGGATGGCGGTAAGGTCTTCGATCGTCGCTTCCTTGATCCGATCGAGCGTGCCGAAGGTTTTTGCCAGTGCGAGAGATGCGACCTCTCCGACGTTGCGGATGCCGAGCGCGTTGATCAGGCGCTCCAGCCCGCGTCCCTTCGAGGCTTCGATGGCGTCAAGGAGGTTTTGTGCCGATTTGTCTCCCATGCGGTCAAGACCTGCCAAAGCCTCTTTTTTCAGCGTGTAGAGGTCTGCCGCGTCGGCGATGAGCTTGTTTTGAAGGAGCAGTTCGACG
>CADBFJ010000012.1 GCA_902793915.1 uncultured Ruminococcus sp. | reverse complement strand
CGTAGGGAATGTATCTTTCGTTGGTTTCGGGATCGAAATAGGAAAGATCCTTGCCCGATGTATTCTGGTGCTGGGTCAGGTCGTAGTCGGTACGGTCGGCAACACCCCAGAGTTCTCCCCAGCCGAACGGGAAGAGGAACTCAAAGTCGGTGGTTGCTTTGGAATAGAAGCAAAGCTCTTCGGGATCGTGATCGCGCAGACGGAGGTTCTCGTCTTTAAGACCGATCGAAAGCAGCCAGTTGTGGCAGAAAGAACGCCAGTAGGAGAACCATTCGAGGTCGGTTCCGGGCTTGCAGAAGAATTCCAGTTCCATCTGCTCGAACTCACGGACACGGAAAATGAAGTTGCCGGGCGTGATTTCGTTACGGAAGGATTTACCGATCTGACCGATACCGAAGGGGAGTTTTTTGCGCGTTGTTCTTTGCACGTTGGCAAAGTTGACGAAAATGCCCTGGGCAGTCTCGGGGCGCAGATAGACGGTGTTCTTTGCATCTTCGGTCACACCCTGGAAGGTTTTGAACATCAGGTTAAACTGACGAATGTCGGTGAAGTTATGCCTGCCGCAGGTCGGGCAAGGGATGTTATGCTCTTCGACAAACGCCTTCATTTCGGCTTGCGAGAAGGCATCGATCGGCTTGGGAAGCGTGAAGGAAGTCTCTGCGCAATAGTCCTCGATGAGTTTATCGGCGCGGAAACGCTCATGGCACTCTTTGCAATCCATGAGGGGATCCGAAAATCCTGCCAGGTGTCCGCTTGCGACCCAGGTTTGCGGATTCATGAGAATCGCGGCATCAAGCCCGACGTTATACTTGTTCTCCTGGACAAACTTCTTCCACCAGGCGCGTTTGATGTTGTTTTTCAGCTCTGCGCCGAGAGGTCCGTAGTCCCAGGTATTGGCAAGTCCGCCGTAGATCTCACTGCCGGCGTAAATAAAGCCGCGTCCTTTGCAAAGGGCGACGATCTTGTCCATTGTTTTTTCGGTATTCTTCATTGTAATACTCCTTGTGCGATAATGTACCTATTGTAGCACGCTTTTTGTGCGCTGTCAAGCGATCCCCGCCGCTTTTTTTGCGGCTTTCAGCGTGTTTTGAAGCAGCATGGTGATGGTCATGGGTCCAACGCCGCCCGGAACCGGGGTAATGGCAGAGACGTGCGGCTCGACCGCGGAAAAGTCCACGTCGCCGCAGAGCTTGCCCGCTTCATCGCGGTTCATACCGACGTCGATGACGACGGCACCCTCTTTGACCATATCGGCGGTGACGAATTTTGCCTTGCCGACCGAGGAAACGAGAATATCAGCTTCACGCGTGACGCTTGCAAGGTCTTTTGTGCGGCTGTGGCAGATCGTGACGGTTCCGTTCTCACGCAGAAGCAAGAGTGCCATGGGCTTGCCCACGATGTTGGATCTGCCGATGACAACGCAACGTTTGCCCGCAATCTCGATGCCGTGCCGTTTCAAGAGTACGATGATGCCGGCGGGTGTGCAAGGCAGGAAGGAATCGGTACCGATCATGATTTTCCCGACGTTGACCGGGTGAAAAGCGTCCACGTCCTTTTCGGGGTCAATGCGAAGAAGGACTTCCTCGGCGTCAAGATGTTTCGGGAGCGGCAGTTGCACGAGGATCCCGTGGATCGCGGGATCGTGATTGAGTTTTTCCACAAGGGCATCAAGCTCTTCTTGAGTGGTCGCTTCGGGCAACGCATGCACCTGCGATAAAAAGCCGACCTCCTCGCAGGCTTTGTGTTTGTTGCGAACATAGATTTGAGAGGCAGGATCCTCCCCGACGATCACAACAGCGAGCCCCGGGAGCATACCGGTCGCTTTCAAAAAGCGCTCGGTCTCGGCTCTGATCTCGTCGCGAACGGCTCTCGAAGTTGCTTTTCCGTCAATCAGCATTGCCATGTTACGCATTCTCCTTTTTGTTTTTGGGTTCGGGCGGAATATAAGTGCCAACCGTGGGAACCTTTTTCCCTGCTTTGCGCAGGATAAAAATCGTTACGAGATAGACGACGCCGGCAAGAAAGCAAAGCGCTCCAACGCATTGGGAGATCCGCAGTGCGGTGCCGGGGATATAAAGGCTGTCGCTACGGAACCCTTCCACAAAAACTCTTCCGAAGCCGTACCAGCTCAAATAAAGGATCGCAATCTGTCCGTCGAACTTTTTATGCTTGTAGAAGAGGTTGATGAGAACAAACCCCAGAACGTTCCAAAGGAATTCATAGAAAAAGGTCGGGTGAAAATAGTAGAGCGTGTTGTAGGAATAAATGTTGGGGCAAACGCCCATGCGAAGAAAGTGGAAAAGCGTCCCCTTCCCCGACGCAAGGTTTGCCTTTGCGGTAAAGAAATCGAAGAGCGTGGTAGTGCCGATCTCGCCGCCATAAGCTTCCCCGTTGAAGAAGTTGCCCCAACGACCGATCGCCTGCGCCAGAAGCACGCCGGGACCGACCGTGTCAAAAACCTTTTTCCACGGAAGCTTTTTGATCCTGCACCCCAAGTAAAGTCCGAGCACGCCGCCGATAATGCCCCCATAGATGCCGAGTCCGCCGTTCCAGATGGCGATCACGTCGTAAAAGGTCTTGTAGGCGCCGGTGTCAAGGCTGGTAAGAACATAGTAAAGTCTTGCTCCGACGATGCCTCCGATCACCGTAAAGAACGAGAGATCCACATAGTGGTCAAACACAATGTTCTCGTTCCGTTTGCCGCGCCATGCGGCATAAAGGACTGCCAGGATGATGCCGAGCGTAATGAGGATCCCGTACCAGCGGATCTCGAATTTTCCGAAGAGCGTAAACGCCACGGCGTTGACGTTAAACTCGCCGATCCCGAGTCCGGGGAACGAAAGCGTGGTCAGTTCCATAAGTCAGCTCCTTTCTTTTGTCGGTCTTATGATCGACAAGGACATGGATTCTTTGCAAAAAAGCTCATACAAGAGGCGTTCAACTTCTTTTTTGGAAACCTTGCGGATGAGTTGCGGATAAAGGAAGGGATCGAGCCCGTCCATTGCAAAAGAAAGCATTTGAAGTGCGATCTCCTCGGTCGAATCGTAAGCACGGACCTCGTCGGCGTAGAGTACCCGACGGCTCCGTTCCAGATCTTCTTCCGAGATCCCGTCGCGTTTCATTTTTTCCAGATACGCAAACAGACGCGCGACAACCTCATCGGGGGCGTCGCTCTCGCCCGAAAGCGAGTTGAACGCAAAGCCATCTTCGATTGAATATCCCCCAGAAAAAGCAGGGGTCAGTAGATTTTCCTCGAACAACGTGTTGTAAAAGTCGCCCGATTTGGAAAAAAGAATTTCGTTAAGTACCGATGCGGCGGCGTCTCTTTGCAAACGCTCCAGCGGATCACGGCTCACCTTTGCATCCCGGAATCCGAGATAGAAAATCGGTTTTGCCACCTGCATGGTTTCCTCGATCCGCTCGTGCGCGACGGTTTTTGAGTTTCTCGGCAAAAGCCTATGGGGGATCGTCGTTTCCGGCTGCGACGGAAGGAGGCGGTCAACGACAGAAAGAACGTCTTTGACTTCGATCGGACCCGCGACCGACAGGATCATATTGGAGGGAGTGTAGAAAAGACGATAAAAGTCATAGAGCTTTCTATGCGTAATGGTTGCGATGCTCGCAGCGCTTCCGCAAATTTCGTCGCTCAAAGGATGCCTGCCGTAAAGTCCCGTCAAAAGGTTCTGGAAAGCTCTGTCCCAAGGAAGATCGCGATCCATTTTGATCTCTTCTTCGATGATCCCGCGCTCTTTCTCCACCGTTGCTTTTGTAAAATAAGGGTGCGTAACAAAATGGAGCAGTTCTTTTAAGCACTTCTTTTGATTTTGCGTCGCGCTGAAGAAATAGGCAGTGTGGGTATAGGAAGTAAATGCGTTGGAATCGGCGCCGAGCGCTGAAAAAGCAGCAAAAGAATCCTCTCCGTTTTCGTTGTCAAACAGTTTGTGTTCCAAATAATGCGCGATTCCTGCGGGGAAGCTGCGCACGCGCCCGTCGAAAAGCCGCGCTTTGCGATCGAGAGAACCGCATTTCGCGGCAAGAAAAGCGTAGGTGGTGGTCAATTCTTTCGTGCAAATGCAGATCGTAAGTCCGCTTTTGTGTTGGATTTTGGTATAAGTTTCCCCCAAAAGAGGAGAATTATAGATCGCTTTCGTCGTTTTCATCAAACGTCCCCTCCTCTCCAGGAGTTTCGGCAAGGAAAAACGCGGTCGTCCAAACAACCTTCCCGGCGGCGCGGATTACGTCTTCGCGCGTGACCGAGAGGATCTTTTCGCGGCTCTCTGCAAGCGGGATCGAAAGCCCTGCGAGCGTTCTGCCAAAGAAATAGTTTTCAAGCGCTTCGGGGCTGTCCTCGATCGCAAGAAAAGAAGTTGCCAAAGAGCGTTTTGCGGCTTCCAGCTCGAACGCCGAAATATGCCCTTTTGCAAGTTCTTCCATTTGACGTCGGATCTCATTCTCGGCGCGCTCGCGGCAGGAGGCGGCAAGCCCGATCCGCAAGAAAATGGCACCGTTGAAAGGGCGGTAATAAGAAGCGCAGGAATAGCAAAGACTTTGCTTTTCACGCAGATTCAAAAACAGTTTGGAAACAGGGGACACGCCAAGCAAAAGCTCATTATAGACCTGCATGGCATAGTAATCGGAATCTCCGAGAATCGTCCCTGTGGCAAGAGCTATTGCAAGGTGGCTCTGGTTTGCGGGGAAAGATTCCTCGTAGGCTTCCGCGGTGCGCGCTTGCACGGGGGAAAAGCTGCAAAGGGGCTTTTGGAAAGCCCTGTCCCCAAGCTCGCAAAAAAGCGTTTTTTGCAAGGCATCCTCCACCTCGTCTTGCGGCAAAGAGCCAACGAAAAAGCACTCGGGGGAGAACTCCGAAACCACTTTTTTCCAGTGCGCGGTCAAAAGCTCCGGTGTGACCTTTTCAAGATCCTCTACCCTGCCGTAAATCGGCGCGCCGCAAGGCTTGTCGCCGTAAAAGAGCGCCTGACAGCGATCCGACGCGTATCCGGACGGATTGTTTTTGATCGAGCGGATGATGCTTTGCTGATAGCGCTTTTCGTCCTCGACGTAAGAAGCGAGAAGCAGTCCGTTTTCGTCAAGGAGCGGGTGAAAGAAGATTTGGCAGATCACGTCGAGCGCTTCCCGCAAAGGAAAGACGCCGTCGGGAAGATGCGCCGCGTTCAAAAAGTCAAGCGAAAAGCCGACCACCTGGTAGTCGCCGCGATAAAAATTGCGGATCGAAAGTTCGGTTCCAAAGAGTCCGTCGAGCCTACGATTGATCGCCTGCAAGCTGGGGTAGCGTTCGGTTCCGCGCCGCAGGACCGAAAGCAAAAGAGAGGTCAACGGCACCTCCTCCGCCCGAATGGGACGGACGGCAGAGATCGAAAGATATTCGGTTTTGAAGCGCCGCGTTTCGAGAAACGAAAGCGCCGGGATGCTCGCCGAGCGTTGCGGGATCAAAAGGCTTTCCATACTACCTACCGATCAAATAAAATATCTTTTTTAATGATACACCAAAATGGAAGAATTTGCAAGACGTTCTCAAAAAGAAAACCGAAAAGCCGACGGCTTTTCGGTTTTCTTCTCTTCTCTTTTTGAGATGCGCCTCAATGAGCGACGTCAAACGGAACGGTAAAGGAGGTCGTTCCGTAATTTTCAAAGCGGAACTCCTGATAATTGCCGTAAAAATCGGTGGAATAGTCCAGGGAATTGCTGGCCGGGCTCAAGAAGCCAAAAAAGGTCAGACGTTTTGCCTCAAAGCGCATCACGGCGTAACTGATATTGTTTTTCGCAATGATTTCCGAAAAGAGCTGATATTCTTTATCTTGCTCGCTGTATTCAAACTTTTCGTAGTTGTCGGCAAACACCGAGTACTGGTCCACAAAACGACCTGCGTAATCCGCGTTTGTAGCAAAGCGCTGTTTGCTGATCGTTTCCACCTGCCAAATTCCCTTTTCGTCTTTGGTGTAAACGTCATACCCCGTATTGGTGGCAAGATAATAGCGCTCGTCATGTTTGACGCCGTCCTCATCGAGAAGGTAACGATAGAGCCCGTTCTCGGTGATGAGGTAGACCGCTTCGGAGGCAAATTCTCCCGAATCGGTCGCGTAAAAAGTCATGGTCACGTTGCGGAAACGGTCACGATCAAAAGCGCGCTTCATCTGATCCTCGCGCACGGTGGTCGTGGGACCGTTCGAGGGATCAAACTCAAACTTTTCCACACGCTCCTTGCCGCAGAGCTTGCAGACGTAAAGGCGCAAACCGATCGTTTCTTCGTCGGCTTCCTGCGTGACTTTTCCCTCGTCCCACTCGTGCGGCGCTTTGTCGACAGAAGAACCGCAGTTTCCGACACAATCGTGCCAATGGTAGTCCTCGTCGAATGTCCAGAAGGCGCTGTATTCGTGCACGTGTTCCTTTTTGCAGGCAGAAAGCCCCGCCGCAAGAGAAAGGCAGATGCAAAGCATCAAAAGAAGCGCAAGGATTTTTTTCATAAAACTTCCTTTCTTCCGGATGCAAAAGCGTTTTTCGCACCGGAATGGGGCAAATCTTCTTTTTGAATTATATCACAATTTGTCGGTTTCGTCAAGAGCTATTCGAGGAGCATCGCATCGCCGAAAGAAAAGAACCTGTAATTCTCCTCAACGGCAATTTTGTAAGCTTCCAAAATCTTTTCGCGGTCGTAGAACGCCGAAACGAGCATAAGCAGCGTGCTTTCGGGCAAATGGAAGTTGGTGATAAGCGCGTCAACCGCTTTGAACTTATAACCCGGATAGATGAAAATGCCGGTGTCGCCGCTCATCGGTCGGATGATCCCGTTTTCGTCGGCAACGCTCTCGAGCGTGCGGCAGGAAGTCGTCCCCACGCAGATCACGCGACCGCCCGCCGCTTTGCGTTCGTTGATGAGGTCGGCACTCTCTTTTGAAACCGAAAAAAACTCGGTGTGCATCACATGGTCGGCGATCTCTTCCTCCTTGACCGGGCGGAAAGTACCAAGCCCAACGTGGAGCATGACCGGGGCGATCGCGACGCCCATGCCCTTGATTTTCTCGAGAAGCTCTGGTGTAAAGTGCAGTCCAGCGGTCGGCGCCGCGGCAGACCCGTCCTCTCTTGCATAAACGGTTTGGTAGCGATCCTTATCCTCAAGTTTTTCGGTGATGTAGGGCGGCAGGGGCATAAGCCCGATCTCGTGCAGAATGGCAAAGAGATTGTCGTGCTTGGCTTTATCATAGGAAAAGCGAATGAGGCGCGTTCCTTCCTCTCCGATCGAGAGGACTTCGCCTTCGAGCATTCCGCCACCGAACGAAAGTTTCATCCCGACACGCGCACGCTTGCCGGGCTTGACCAGACATTCCCAGGCGTCGACCTCGCGCTGGCGCAAGAGCAAAAGCTCCATGGCGGCGTCTTCCCTGCCCTTAACGCTGCCGTAAATGCGGGCGGGGATCACGCGCGAATCGTTGATCACGAGCACGTCTTTGGGAGAAAGATAATTGACAATCTCGTAAAAATGCCGATGTGAAAGCTCGCCGCTTTTGCGGTCAATCACAAGCAGGCGCGAGGCGTCGCGCGGCTCGATCGGGTGCTGTGCGATGCGTTCCTCGGGCAGGTCGTAGTAAAAATCCTGCCGGCGCAGATCGGTTTTCGGCAACTTGTTGACGATGGTTCCCATGAAAGGCTCCTTTGCATATCCTTGTAACAGATACTTTATTATACAACCTTTCGACGTTCTTTTCAATCCCATTTTGCAAATTCGGAGGAAACCGCATGAAACAGCCGACTTTTCCGCTCTTTTCCGGCGTTTGCACCGCTCTCATCACCCCTTTTTTGAAGGATGGAAAACTCGATGAAAAAACCTTTCGGGCGCTGATCGAAAGACAGATCGAAAACGGCGTTTCTGCGCTCGTAATCGCGGGAACGACCGGCGAGGGCTCAACGCTCTCGGACGCCGGAAAGTGCCGTCTTGTTACGCTTGCAAAAGAAGAAGCGGACGGAAGGATTCCGATTTACGGCAACTGCGGCTCCAACGATACGGCACACGCGGCATCGCTTGCAAAGAAGCTTGCGCGCGCGGGAGCCGACGGACTGCTCGCGGTCACGCCCTACTACAACAAAGCGACCGAGCGAGGGCTTTATCTGCACTACAAAGCGATCGCCTCGGCGACCGATACACCGATCATGGTCTACCACGTCCCCACGCGAACCGGATGCCGCCTGACGCTGGAAAGCTATCATAGCCTTTCCCGGCTTGATACGCTTGTCGCGGTCAAGGAATCCTCCTCCGACCTGCGCCTCTTTTCGGATCTTGTCGCCGAGCTTGGCGACCGCTATGCGGTTTACGCGGGCAACGACGACGAGGCTCTCTTTGCGCGAAGACTCGGCTCTCCCGGTTGCGTTTCTGTTCTTTCAAACCTCCTCCCCGCCGAGTGCGTAAAACTGCAACGGCTCTGCGACGAAGGAAACTTTCAAGCGGCGACAATGTTTGAAAAAGCGCTGCTCCCGAAAATGCGCGCGCTCTTTTACGAAGTCAATCCCGCGCCGGTCAAATACATCGCCTGCCGGATGGGGCTCTGCCGCCTTTCCTATCGGCTTCCCATGTGTCCGCCCTCGCCAGAAGTGCGAGAAAAATTGCGGCAAATTTTCGGCGCCTAAAAAACCTTAATAAAGGTTTTGAAAAAGGGTGTGGGGAGAAACTTTTGCAAAAGTTTCTCCCCACAAGTTTTTTCGTCTTTAGTTTTTGATCTTTGCAACTTGCTCTTCATAGAGCTTTTTGTAATTGGCGTTGCGGGCGCCTGTCGGCGTGTAAGGCAGTTCGAGCTTGGTCGTGCCCTCCGCCATGACAATAATCTTTTTTACATTCCATGCACTGCGCGCCCAGGCGTTTTCCTTGCGCTCTTCATAACGCCAGCGGAAGACTTCGCCGTAGGGCGTGCCCCTGTTTTCCCAGTTGATGAAGGTCATCGGCCAGAGGACGACCGAGGGATTGACTTTTTGGTAAAACTCGTTGCGGCACTGGTTGTCGTAGCCGTGGTGCGCGTATTGCATGATGTCGGCATGGACGACCTCGTCGTCAAGATACATCATGCGGTCGCTCTCGCCGTGCTCGGCATCGCCGAGGAAAAGGATCGACTGCCCGCCCATTTCCACTTTGAACACGGTGGAAGTATCGTTGCCGCTCGTAAAGTTCAAAGGATACACATCCTCAAAGGTGCAAAGGATCGTGACTTTTGCGCCCGAGAAGGAAAAGCTCATGCCGCTGTGGACTTTGCGGTAGAGGGATGCGCCCCACGCATCGCGGATCTCGTTCTCCATGATCCTGCTGTTGTTTGGCCAGAGGTCGCCGATGTTGCTGTACGGAATGTTGTAATAGAAGGCTTCGACCGTGACGGCGTTTTGATAGAGATTTGCAAAGTTCCGCAAAACGCCCATGTGGTCGATGTGCATATGTGTGATGAACCAACCGGCGATGATCGGTTTTTCGTGGTTTTTCGGCTTGTTGGCGATGAGAATCTCGTAGAGGTTGGTTGCGTCCTCGTTGGTGCGGTATCCGCCGTCCACTACGAGGAATTTGCCGTCGGTCAACTGCATGACGTAGGACATGCCGCCGTTGGCTTTTGCCGCTTGACAATCCACGTCGATCTGCCAGAGTGCGGGCTTGCAGAGCCCTTCATCCTTGACCGCGGCTTTGGAGGGGTTGAGGTCATCCGAGCGACCGACGTAGACGCGCAGAGCGCCCTCGCCCGAAAGATAGGACACGTAGGTCGTGAATTTCTCGTGAGAAAGAAGCGTGTAGAGGTTGTTCCCCATTTTGTAGGTCGCTTTTTCCACGCACCCGTCGTTTTTGAGCTTTTCGACGTAAGCGTTATAGTTTTCGACTGTGCAATCTTCGTAGTAAAAGACCTTTGCGCTGTCGATCATCGAATAGTCGTTATCGTCATCGCCCTGCGTGCAGTCGTAACAACCGACGAGCTTCCCCGCCGTTGGCAGAGCAAAATTCAGTTTTTCCATAGATCCGCACCCCTCATTCGTGCAATAAACTTTTTCGATCACGCCGCCGTCGCTGACCACAACGCCAAAGCGGTGCTTTTGGGGCTCGCCCAAAAAGGTCGTATCTCCGTGTTCCCCGCAGGTGCAGGAGAAATAGTAGCTTCCCGTCTCGCCGCAAGCAACCGCAGACACGAGATAGCGCTCGTTTTCAACCCGGAGATCAAAGTGGTGATAATGCCATTCGACAACATGATCCTTGTCGTCGTAATGCCAGTAGCGCCCCTCGGTTTTCGGTTGCGTTGTGGCATAGCAAAAAACGGTTGGAAGATCAGAAGGGACCGAGATGCTTTCCCACTCCTCCGCCGAGCCGGTATAATAGAGTTTTTGGAGAGATTGACACGCCGAAAGCGAAGCTGCGCGGATCGCGGTTAGACGATAGCCCCTGGCGGGTTCTTTTTGCAACAGGAGAGAGGTCTCCCCTTGTGCAAGACCGGTTACACCGACGACGAGCGCGTCGCCGTTTTCTTCCAAGCCGTAGATCACGCCGCGAACCGTGGCGGTCTTTCCCTCGTAGGCGATTTCCTCCGTAGGGAGAGGTTCCTCGTCCGGCGTTTCGATCGGTTCCTTGACCGTGCAGGCAACAAGTCCGAACAATAAGAACAGGCAAATCAAAAGTGGAATGATGCGTTTCATAGGCAGCCTCCTTAAAGTTCCATTTTGAATTTTAACACACTGGAAGGAACTTGTCAAGGAGAAAACAAAAAATCCATCTTAAAAAAGATTATTCTCCCGCCACGCTGACCGAAGGCAGAAAGATGTCGGGAGAGCCAAAAGCGGTAAAGCCGGACGGCATTCCCCAAAACATCGTGTTCCCGACCGCTCCGATCTCCTTGAACAATTCAAAAACGTTGCCGGAGATCGTAAAAGACTTGATCGGTTCCGCTTGTTTGCCGTCGCGGATCTTAAACCCGTAACTTTCGATCGAGAAATCCCCCGTTACGGCGTCGGCTCCCGCGTGGAAGCCTTTGCAGCCGGTAACGAAAATGCCGTCTTTTGCGAGCGCAAGCAATTCTTCCCGACTTTTATTTTTTGGTTGGATCGAAAACTGGTAAGGCGCGATCAAAACCGGAGCGGCGTAGGAAGCCTTTTGCCCGTTGCCGGTCGAAGCAACACCCGCTTTTTTGGCGGTGGAAAGATCGTAAAGGAGCATGGTCAGAACGCCGTCCTTGACCACTTCGCGGCGCGCGGTCGCAACGCCCTCGCCGTCAAAAGGAGTCTTGATCGGAGAGCCTTCTCGCATCGGGTCGTCGACGATCGTCACGAGCGGAGAAGCAATGCTCTCCCCCTCTTTTCCCGCAAGGCGGGAAAGCCCCTTTTGCGCGTTCTTTGCCGAGAAGATCGGAGAGAACGCCGAGAGAAAATCGCAAAAGACTTTTCCGTCGATCACAACCGGATATTTGCCGGACGCAACCGTCAGAGCGCCAAAGCGCGCGCAGGCGGCGTCAACCGTTTTTTGGGCAAGCTCTTTGCAGGCGTCCTCGTCCTGCTCGTAGGCAAAAGCAAGGGAATTTTCGGCTTCCTCGCCCTTTCGCACAACGACATCGGCATAACGGAATCCGCCGCAGACACGGTTGGAAAGGTTCAATCCTTTGGAATTGCAAAGATAGACTTCATCTTCAAAATAGGCGATGCCGCTCTGGGTCCCGTCGCCGACCGCTTCACTTTCGGCATAGAGCGATTTTTGCAGCTCGAGCACCGATTGGCAAAGTGCGGACGCTTCCGGAAATGCGGCTTGAACATTCTCCACCTTTGCATAAGAAGGAGAGCCCGCAAAAAGGAACATCTCGTCCTCACTGCTCGAAACTTTGGCGTTCGAGAGCGCGATCTTGGGAAGCTCGCGGAGCGCGTCGGCAGTCAAAAGTTCAGAGGAAGCGTAGCCTTGTTTTCCATCCACGACGCAGCGGAAGCAAATGCCTCCCTCGGTCGAAGAAGTAAAAGAATTGATCTCATCTTTGAGCGCGTCGGCGGAAAGGCTACTTCCGCTCTGGTAATAGATCTCGTAATCGACAATGCCCGCGTCTTTTGCGGCTTCGTCAAGGATCTGTTTCAGTTTTTCAAATTTCATATCAGCGACCTCCTACCGTGATCATGGAAACGCGGATGAGCGGTTGACCCACGTTGGTCGGGATGCTTCCGCTCGCGGCGCCGCACATTCCCTCGGCACAAGCAAGGTTGTTCCCCACCATATCGATGTTTTGTAAGATCTCGGAACCCGTGCCAATGAGCGTAGCGCCCCGCACGGCGCCCTCGATCTTGCCGTTCTTCACGAGGTAGCCTTCGGAGACCGCAAAGTTGAACGCCCCGGTCAAGGGATTGACCGATCCGCCGCCCATGTGTTTGCAGTAAAGCCCGTTTTCGATCGAGGCGATAATGTCCTCGTTCTTGTCTGGTCCATTTTCAATAAAGGTGTTGGTCATGCGCGAGGTAGCTTCAAAGCGGTAGCTTTGCCGTCTGCCGCTGCCGGTCATGGGAAGCCCCATACGGCGCGAGCCGAGCCGATCAACGAGATAGCTCTTGAGAACTCCATTCTCAATGAGAACGTTCCTTTGCGACGGCGTACCCTCGTCGTCCATGTTGATCGAGCCCCATGCGTTCGGGATCGTACCGTCGTCCACGGCGGTCACTTTGGGGTTTGCAATTCTCTGACCGAGTTTCCCCGCCATTTGCGAGGCGCCGATGGCAACCGCCGCCGCTTCGAGCGAGTGTCCGCAGGCTTCGTGGAAAATAACGCCGCCAAAACCGTTTTCGATTGCGACCGTCATTCGTCCTGCCGGGCAATAAGTGGCGCCGAGGTTGACCATCGCCTGACGCGCGGCTTCCTTCCCGACCGATTCGGGAGAGACCTTTTCAAAAAACTCCAGCCCGCAACCCGATCCGGGACCCGAGTAGCCCGATTGCGAGTCGCTCTCGTTTGCGGCAAGCGCCGAAACCGCGATACGCGTGCGGATTTTGCGGTCGGTGGCAAAAAGCCCCTCGGTGTTGGCGACAAGCACCGTATGATCCACGCCGAGAAGCGAACCTGTCACCTGTCTGATCGCGGGGTTATAGTCGAGCGCGGCGTTACAACCGGTAAGAAGCAGGTCGGCTCTGCGCTTTGCCTCGGTATCGGTCGGAACAAAGAGCGTTGGATGCGCGTTCGGGAAGACGCGCTCGGTCAAAACGACCGAAGGCGCGTTCGTCTTTTCTCCCATGGCTTCGGCAACTGCTTTGGCGCAGGCGATCATCCCCTCGGGCGAGAGATCGGACGAGGACGAGTAGACGGTGCGCGTCCCTTTGAACGCGCGGATTCCAATGCCCGACACAAGCGTATCGTTGGCGCGTTCCACTTTGTTTCCAATGGCAGAAACGACGTTGTTCTTCGTCACTTCGCAAAAGAGCTCGGCAAAGTCGGCGCCGCCCGAAAGAGCGATACCAAGGAGCCGTTCGGCAAAAGATTTTGCAATCATAAAACGAAATTCCTTTCTGTTGGTTTTTTATTCATTTTGCAAGGATCTGACCAGTTCCGGTAAACTTTCGAGCGTCGGGGGCGCTTTCCAGACGCAGGCGTTCGCCTCCTTTGTCAGATCCATGAGATCTTTCACAAACACCACTTTCATCCCCGCGGCATATCCTGCAAGGACACCGTTTTCCGAGTCCTCGGCAACAAGACATTCGCAAGGGGTTACGCCGAGCTTTTCGGCGGCAAAGAGAAAAACGTCCGGCGCGGGCTTGCTGTGCGGAACGCTCCCGCCCGGGACGATGAGGTCAAAATACGCTTTGATCCCTGACGCGGTCAAAAACTTTTCCACCCTGCCAGCATTGGTGGCGCTGGCAAGGGCACAGAGGACACCCATTTCGTGTAGCTTATCAAAAACTTCGGGCACGCCGGGCTTGCAAACCAGTCCCTCGCGCTCGACGAGGTCGAAAATGACCTCGGTTTTGTAACGACAGATCGCTTCGTAGTCAAAATCATGCCCGAGGAGTGAGCGCAGATAGTCGCCGATCTCGTTGTGGTCACGCCCGGTGATAACGCGCATGGAATCCTCGTAATAGGCGTCAAGCCCCAGTTTGTGGAAGACGGCAAACCAGGCTTTGCGATAGATCTTTTCACTATCAAAGACCGTGCCGTCCATATCGAATAAAACCGCTTTGATCACAGCGTTTCTCCCTTCGTTCGAGTTCGTTTTTATTATAATCCCGGATTGGAAATTTGTAAAGTTATTTTCCCTAAAAGGTCGATTTTCGGTCACAAGCGGTCGCCCCCGGTGATTATAGCAGGACCTCCGCTGAACAAAACCGCTTTCCCGACAAAAAACATTTTGATCTTTTTGCCCGAAATCAGGACATTTCTTCGCTTTTTTTAAGAGAAAAGGTTGATTTTTTGCAAAAGCTGTGCTACAATAGGACAATCGTTTTTTTATTTAGAAGGAGTGTTTATTTATGCAAAGAGAAAGACTTGGCAGTCGCCTCGGGTTCATCCTGCTCAGCGCAGGCTGTGCCATCGGACTTGGGAACGTTTACCGTTTCCCCATCTGGACGGGAGCTTACGGCGGCGCGTTTTTCGTTTTGATCTATCTTGCTTTCCTGCTTCTTTTGGGGCTTCCGGTCATGGTCATGGAGTTTTCGGTCGGTCGCGCCAGCCAGAGAAGTATCGCCACCTCGTTTGACGTTCTGGAACGCAAGGGTCAAAAATGGCATCTTATGAAGTATTTGGGCATCGCGGCAAACTATATGCTCATGATGTTCTACACCACCATCACCGGTTGGTTCTGCGTCTATTTCGTTAAGTATCTGGACGGCTCGCTGCTTTCTGCCGCGAATGATACCGGTGCGCTTGCCGGGACCTTTGTCGGCACCATTACCGATCTGCCGCTCAACCTGATCATTACCGCGGTCGTTCTCGTATTCGGCTTCGGCGTTTGTGCGCTGGGGCTCAAAAAGGGTGTGGAGCGCATCACCAAGGTCATGATGGTTGCCCTACTTCTCCTTATGGTCGGTCTCGCCGTCTATTCTTTCACCCTGCCCGGACTCGGAACCGGACTTTCGTTCTACCTCATGCCGAACGGTGAGCGTCTCGTGAATTCGGGCATCTGGACTGTGATCTCGGCTGCAATGAGCCAAGCCTTCTTCACCCTTTCCTTGGGCATCGGAAGCATGGCGATCTTCGGTAGCTATATCGGCAAAGAAAGAAGCCTGCTCGGCGAGTCTGTGACCATCATCGGTCTTGATACGCTGGTCGCGCTCGTGGCAGGTCTTATTATCTTCCCCGCTTACTTCACCTTCAATCCCGGCGTGACCGAGATCGCCGCAAGCGAAGCCGGCGCGGGATTCCTCTTCATCACGCTCTCGGGCATCTTCAACAGCATGGGACCCGTGGTCGGTCGGATCGTGGGAACGCTCTTCTTCCTCTTCATGGTCTTTGCGGCTATGTCGACCGTCATCGCCGTGTTTGAGAACATCATGTCCTTCTGGCTCGAAAAAACCAATCTGAAGCGTTGGCAGATCGCGCTGATCAATCTCGGATTGCTCTTTGTCCTCTGCCTGCCCTTTATCCTTTGCAACTGCCTGCCGTCCTGGGGCGATTTCAAGATCTTCCTCGGCAAAAACTTCGGCGACTTTGAGGACTTCCTTGTTTCCTATCTCGCTCTGCCGATCGGCTCGCTCGTCTATACCCTCTTCTGCACCTGGAAGTTCGGTTGGGGCTGGGATAACTTCTTCACAGAGGTCAATTCGGGTGCAGGCGCCAAGCTGCCCGCCTGGATCCGTCCTTACGTGAAGTTCGTGCTTCCGCTCATCATTCTCGTGGTGCTCGTCTTCTCGGTCGTCACCGCACTGTAACAAATGAATAAAAGATAAAAGAAAATGCGGAGGAGACTTTTTTCTAAAAAGTTTCCTCCGCACCTCTTTCAAAAACCTTTATAAAAGTTTTTCGGAGGGTGCGGGAACCACTTTTTTCAAAAAGGGTTCCCGCTTCTTTTATTTTTCTTTATACCCCAACGTTCGCATGGCGTTGAGGATTGCGATGACGGCGACGCCGACGTCGGCGAAGGTCGCCATCCAAAGATTGGTCAAATGGAATGCGCTCAAAGCAAGAAACAAAAATTTGACGCCGAGCGCAAAGGCGATGTTCTGCCGAACGATGCTTCTGGTAAAGCGCGAAATGCGGATCGCGCTCGGGATCTTTTCGGGATCGTCGTCCATCAGCACGACGTCCGCCGCCTCGATTGCGGCGTCCGATCCGACGGCTCCCATCGCAACGCCGACGTCGGCGCGCGCCAGCACCGGCGCGTCGTTCACGCCATCCCCCGCAAAGAGGAGCGTTCCCTCTTTGAGGGCAAGCAGCCCTTCGACCTGTTTGACTTTATCGGTCGGGAGAAGATCGGCGCGGACTTCGTCGATTCCGATGACTTTGGCGACTCGATCGGCAACCGCGGCGCTGTCGCCCGTAAGCATCACGCTCTTTCTAACGCCAAGCTTTTTGAGATCGGAAAGTGCAAAGACAGCGCTTTCCTTGACCTGATCCGAAATGACGATGCTGCCCAAAAAGGAATTTCCCTCGGCAAGATAAACAACGCTTCCGAGTTCACTCGGAACGGCGACTTTGATCCCATGTTCTTCCATCAGCCTGCGGTTACCCGCGAGCACAAGGCGACCCGAAATCTCACCCGAAATTCCGCGCCCGGGCACTTCTTTGAGCCCCTCAACGGTCGGTTTGGAGATTTCTCCCGCTTCTTCCAAAATGGATTTTGCCACCGGATGATTGGAGTTTTGTTCGAGCGCCGCGGCAATTTGCAAAAGCCTTTGCGGAGTGACGTCCGACGCGGGATGGATTGCGCTGACGCGGAATTTTCCCTCGGTCAGCGTGCCGGTCTTGTCAAAGACGACGATATCGACGTTGGAAAGCGCTTCGAGGTAGTTTGCGCCCTTGATGAGGATCCCGTGCTTTGAGGCGCATCCAAGCCCGCCGAAATAGGAGAGCGGCACCGAAATGACCAAAGCGCAGGGGCAGGAAACCACAAGAAAGATGAGCGCCGAATAGAGCCAGGTAAGCGGGTCTTTTGTGATAATAGAGGGGATCAAGAAGAGCAAAAATGCGCCGATCACAACGCTTGGGGTGTACCATTTTGCAAACTTTTCCACGGCGTTCTGCGCCCGCGATTTGGAGAGCGCAGAGTTTTCCACAAGCTCGAGGATCTTTGCAACAGTCGAATCCTCGTAGCGCTTGGTGACCCTGATCTCAAGCACGCCGTCGAGATTGACCGAGCCGCTGTAAACGTCTTTTCCAACCCCGATCGGTTTGGGCAAAGATTCGCCGGTCAGCGAGGAAAGGTTCAGTTCGCTCTCACCGCTCTCGACCACGCCGTCAAGCGGGATCTTCTCGCCGGGGCGCACGAGGATGCGTTCGCCGATCTCCACGTCATCGGGAGCGATGACTTCCCATTCGCCGTCTCGCAGGCAGCGCGCTTCCTCGGGGCGAATGTCCATAAGAGATGCGATTGAGCGACGGCTCTTTCCAACGGCGACGCTCTGGAAGAGCTCGCCGAGCTGATAAAAGAGCATGACGAAAACCGCTTCGGGATACTCGGCAATGCAGAAAGCGCCGATCGTGGCGATCGCCATAAGAAATGTTTCGTCAAAGACCTGCCCGCGGCGGATGTTGCGCGCGGCTTTATAGAGGACGTCCCAACCCACAATGCCGTACGGAATGAGAAAAAGCGGCAGTTGCAGATACCAGCGATCGGGCAGAACCGTTGCGCGAAGGATCATAAGGATTCCCAGCAAGACCCCCGAAGCGAGGATCCGCAAAAGCGTTTTTCTTTGCTTTTCGGTAAGATGTTTCATATTATTTTGCCAAAACCTTGCAGTCGGCGTCCACCGAGGAGATCGCGTTCTTTGCGGCGTCAAGGATCTCTTCCCAGCGGTTCTCGTCGCCCTCCAGCACGAGCTTTTGGGCAAAGAAGCTGACGCTTGCCGCCGTAACGCCCGGGATCTTTTTGATTTTGGCTTCCATTTTTGCCGCGCAGTTGGCGCAGTCGAGATTTTCAAGATTGTAAATGCGTTTCATAGATCCTTCTCCTTACTCCAAAATGTGTTCCATGCCGATGCGGAGGATCGACTCCACGTGGTCGTCGGCAAGCGAATAATAAACGGTTTTACCATCCTTGCGGTTCTTGACCAGTTTGGATTGCTTTAAAATCCGAAGCTGGTGGGAGATCGCAGACAGGTTCATCGAAAGAAGCGATGCGATATCCCCGACTCCGCGTTCCCCCTCGGCGAGTGCAAACAGGATCTTAACCCGCGTGCTGTCGCTGAAGACTTTGAAGAGATCGGCAAGTTCCAGCATGGCATCCTCATCGTGGCAAACAGAGAGAGCACTTCCCTCTTTTGTTTTTCCCATTGTGTCCTTCCTCCTCATTTTAACAGTTGAACACTTGTTCAATTATTAGTATAGCAAGCTCTGCGGAAAATGTCAAGGGAAAATGCAAAACTTTTTTGCTTTTTCACAGAAAAAAAGCGGCGTCAAACGACGCCGCTTTTTTGCCTGCAAAGAATTACAGCAGGATGACGGTCAATGCAACCGTGATGGCAACGAAAAGGACCGAGCCGATGATGGTAAGCGTGGAAAGGAGTTTATCCTTGGAATCGCCGCCCGCTTTGCCGAAAAAGGTCTCGGAACTGCCGCCGGTGATGGTGCCGGAAAGGCTCTTGTCCTTACCGGTCTGCTTCAAAATCAGGACGACCAGGAAAATGGTCAGCGCCAGGAGAATGGATCCCAGTACATAAACGATCGGTTTCATAATTTCCTCCAACTATTCCGGGAAAGCCCCGGCAGATTTGTCATAATCACGCTGTATTGTACCATACCGACGTGGAAAATGCAAGGGGTTTTCCGAATTTTTTTTGAAATCAGGGAAAAAGTTTCAAAAGATCAAATACTTGATAGATGTCCCCCGCCCCCATAACAACGACCAGATCGTCCGCTCTTGCTTCCTGTTCGATCGCCTTTGCAAGCGAAGAAAAATCGGGATACGAGGATGCTTTTTCGCCGATTTTGCGCGCAATATCGTCCGAGGAGATCCCAAAGGTATTCTGTTCGCGCGCGGCGTAGATCGGGGCAAAAAAGACGCGGTCGGCGCGATCGAACGCACTGCAAAACTCGTCAAACAACCCCGCCGTTCGGCTGTAGGTATGCGGT
>CADBFJ010000011.1 GCA_902793915.1 uncultured Ruminococcus sp. | reverse complement strand
GTTCCTGTTCCTCGTCAATGAGGATGGCACCGAGATTTTGCACGGGGGAAAAGACCGCCGAGCGTGTCCCGACGACGAGTTTTGCCCTGCCTTCCCGGATCTTGCGGTAGGCGTCGTAGCGTTCGCCTTGCGAGAGCGACGAGTGGATCACGGCGACCTTGTCGCCATAACGCGCGCAGAAGATCGAGAGCGTCTGCGGGGTCAGCGAAATTTCGGGGAGCAACAGAATCACGCCGCGGTCGGCGTCAAGCAGGTCGTCAATGAGGCGCTCCATAACAGCGGTTTTTCCACTGCCGGTCACGCCAAACAGGAGTGCCGCTTTGGGCTCTCCCGAAAAAGCAAGCTCGTGCAGCGTCTTGTACGCCGCGTCTTGTTCCTCGTTGAGCGCGATCTCCTCGCGCCCGCGGTAGGGAAGGTCGGCGTAGGGATTGCGATCGACCTTGGTGGAAAGCTCCATGAGGATGCCGCGACTGACGAGCGTTTTCACCGGGGTTTCGGTCACGTCGGCAAGCCGGCAGAGTTCTGCCATGGAGAGCGGAGCGCCGATATCGCAAAGAACTGCGACAACCTCCTTTTGCTGTTTGGAGGTGAGTTTTAATTCTCCGGTTTCGTCTGGAGAGATGGCAAGGCAATAGGTCTTTTGCACCGGCCCTTCGCCCGCGTCCTTAAAGAGTTCGTTGTGAGTAAAATATCCCTTTGCAACAAGGCGGCGCAGGCGCAGTTCCACACCGGGACCGAAGACTTCGCGCAGGGCGTCGGCAGAGGCTTCGCCTCGCTGTTCCAGATAGGAGTAGAGTTCATAGTCGCCCTCGGAGAGCTCCTCGGGACCGGAGAGCACCTGTTCTTTTCGGATCGAATAATACGAAAGCAGTCTGGAAAGTGCGGCGGCGGGGATCATCGAGCGGACCGCATCCCCCGTGGAGCAAAGCGTTCTTTGCTTCATAAACGCACAAAGCCCCAGCATTTCCCGGTCAAGGGAAAGGTTGGGGGAGAGTACCGAGAGGATAGGTTTGAGCTTTTTGTGGTCGGAAGTCTCTTTCAGGCGCAGAACGAGCGCCAAGCGCTTGTGGTTCGCCGTCCCGAAGGGGACCGAGACGAACCTGCCGACAAGGACTTCCCCCGAAAGTTCTTCCGGGATCCTGTAATCGTATTCGCCGTCGATGGAAAATGGGTTGTCAAGCAGACAAACGCCGGCGATCCCGGGGGTTGGGAAGGCAGGCTCTTTCAAGGTTAAAACTCCTCGTTTTCGTTTTCGTCGGGAAGGTCGATCACGTAGTCGCCGCGATAGATGCGGTTGACGGCTACCTGCACGGCTTTTTCGTCGCGCAGTTCGCGGTCGATCATGGTCTGGATCGGGCGATCGGTCTCCTTGTTGCCGGTGAGCGAGCGCTCCGCGGCGTCGCGCTGACGCACGTATTCGTCGGTAATAAGACGCGCGCATTTCGCGGTGGCAAGCGCCAGCTCGTAGCGGTTCATTTTGCCCTGGGTCAGTTCGTCAATGGTAGGGTGCAGCATGTTTGGTTCTCCTTATCAAACTCAAAAATTCGGTTTTGAGAAAATGTTATTTTTGAAAAAAGGTTTTTGCGGTATCGGGGTGTCTTGCAGTTTCAAAGCCCGCGACAAAAGAGAGCAGTTCTTTCTCTTCTTCGGTTTTTGGACCGCCCTGCTTTTGGCAGATCCGGGCGCGCACGATGGCGTCGAGGATCTTTGCGGCTTCCTCTTGTTTGCCGGTTTCGTTGATAACGACGTAGTCGTAGTGCCGAAAGAGCGGTACTTCGAGCTTTGCTTTGGCAAGCCGACCGGCGATCTTTTCGTCGCTTTCGGTCTTGCGCGAACGCAACCGATGTTCGAGTTCCGCATAGGTGGGCGGGATCAGCATGACCAAAATGGCGTCGGGATAGCGCTTGCGGATGTTTGCGGCTCCCTCGGTCTCAATGTCAAAGACCAGTGCGCGGTCGAGCGTTTTTGCGCGCTCCACCTCCGAGACAGGAGTCCCGTAGGAGGTGTTGCAGAAGGTGGTGTATTCGAGCAGTTCTCCCGCATCGCGCATTTCGTTGAAGCGCTCTTTTGTGATGTAGTAATAATCCACACCGTCGCGCTCTCCCGCACGCGGCTCGCGCGTGGTCACCGAGACCGAAAAGGCGTAGCCCGGCATTTTTTTGAGGAATGCCACCACGGTTCCTTTCCCGCTTCCGGAAGGTCCCGAGACGACCAAAAGCTGTCCCTCGGTCATGCCTCTTCCTCCTCGTCCTCGTCCTCCGAGAGATCGCTGTTGTCGAGTCTGTTTGCGATGGTTTCTGCCTGAATGGCGGAAAGGATGACGTGCTCCGAATCGGTGATGATGACGGCTCTGGTGCGCCGCCCGCAGGTGACGTCGACCGCTCTGCCGTCGTCTTTCGAGTCCTGGATGAGGCGCTTGATAGGCGCGGAATCGGGGTTGGCGATTGCCACCACGCGGTCTGCCGCAACCATATTGCCAAAACCGATATTGATAAATTTCATGGGTCTTACTTCTCCTGTCTTTGAAAAATCCTATGGGTTCACTCGAGGTTTTGCACCTGTTCGCGCATTTTTTCGAGCTCGCACTTGACCTCTATGACGCGGTTTGCGATCGCCGCGTCGGCGCATTTTGAACCGGTAGTGTTGATCTCGCGGTTCATCTCCTGCAACCGAAAATCAAGATTCCTGCCCACAGCACCCTTTTCGGCAAGCGTTTTGCGGAAGGCGGCGATGTGCGTCCGCAGGCGCACCATTTCCTCGTCGATGGCGATCTTGTCGGCGTGGATGGCGCACTCGGTGAGAATGCGGCTCTCGTCGATCGTGATCGCGTTGTCGGCAAGCGCTTCTCGCACGCGCTGGGCAAGACGCTCGCGGTAGTTCTTCACGTCCTCGTCCGAGAGCTTTTCGATCTCGGCAACGGCTACTTCGATCTTGTCGAGCTTTGCTTCAAGGTCGGCGCCGAGCTTTTCACCTTCGAGTGCGCGGGTCGAAACGAAAACGTTCACAGCCTCATTCAGCACCTCGGAGATCCTGCGCCAGTCCTCGTCGGCGTCCTCTGCCGGCTTGTCGGTGACAAAGATCCCGGGCTGGGCAGCCAGCTTCATGACCGAGCGGTCGTCCTTGATGTGATAGTCGTCGTGAAGCGCGTCGAGCGCGTCGAGATAGCTTTCGAGATAATCGCGGTCGATCCGCACCTTTGCGGCACTGCCGCCGGGACGCTCCACCGTGATATTGACTTCAACCTTGCCGCGCGAAATGCCGCGCTCCTGCAGGAAGGGCTTGACGCGTTCTTCGAGATAGCCGAACGCGCGGCTGATTCTGACGCTGACGTCGAGGTAACGGCTGTTGACCGATTTGATCTCGGCGGTCACGTCGAGCCCGTCCACCGGTCTATGCGCTCTGCCAAAGCCGGTCATACTTCTTGCCACGATTCTCACGCCCCTTTCCAAATATCTATGCTATTTTAGGATATACATATTTATTGTAACGCAAACGAGGGAAAAAGTCAATCTTTTTTTGACATTTTGGGCGTGGAAAAGCGCTTCATTTTCGCCTCGGCTCTTGATTTTTCCGGCGCTCGGGAGTATAATGAAAACAATGACCGAAAAGCGAATGGAGGAGTGCTATGGAACTGAACGAAATCAGCGTAGCGGCGCTGGCGTATCTCGGCGACTGCGTCATAGAGCTTTGCGTGCGGGAACAGCTGGTGAAAAAAGGGCTTTCCACCTCGGCACACCTCAATCGGGCGGCGCTCGATTTTGTGACTGCGTCGGCGCAGGCAAAGGCGATGAAGCGCCTTTCGGAGCATCTCACCGAAACCGAAGAAGCCTACTATCGGCGCGGCAGAAACCTGGGACACAGCCAAACTCCGAAGGGCGCCACGATGGGCGAATACAGGAGCGCCACCGGCATGGAGGTTCTCTTTGGATACCTGCATTTGAGCGGGCAAAAAGAGCGGATCGACGAGCTGTTTGCCATTGGATATGAGGGCAATGAAGCAATGAAGAATGAAGCAATGAAGAAATGAAGCAATGAAGAATGAAGAAATGAAGAAATGAAAAATGAAGAAATGAGGAAATAAAACATGAATCCGATTATCAAAATCACCGTTAAAAACTTTGGAGAAATGACCGCCGAGCTCTACCCCGAAAAAGCGCCCCTGACCGTTGAAAACTTCCTTTCGCTTGTGAAAAAAGGATTTTTCTCGGGACTGATCTTCCACCGCATCATCCCCGGCTTTATGATCCAGGGCGGCGGCTATACCGAGCGCTTTTCCGAAACCGATGCGGCAAGCATCAAAGGCGAATTTGCTTCCAACGGATTTCGCAAAAACGATCTGAAACATACGCGCGGCGTCCTTTCAATGGCACGCACCAATCAACCGAACTCGGCGTCCTCGCAGTTCTTTGTGATGCACGCCGACGCACCCTACCTTGACGGGCAGTACGCCGCCTTCGGCAAACTGACCGACGGCTTTGATACGCTTGATCAGATCGCCGCCGTTCCCACCGGTCGCATGGGCTGGTTCGACGACGTGCCCAAAACGCCGGTCGTGATCGAGAAGATTGAAGTGGTTGAGGAATAAGGTTTGCGGGGGAACCCTTTTTTGAAAAAAAGCGGTTCCCCCGCACCCCTTCCAAAAAAACTTCCACACGAAAAAGCTCGTGCGAGAAAAGTTTTTGCCTGCCTTCCGGCGTTTGTGAAAACTGCCTAAAAAGTTTTCGGAAAGTTGTCGTTTTTTGCCGCTTTGCCGATTGACAAAAAAGTCCGTTTTTGGTAAAATGAAAGTGTAATTTTTCTTCCCGTATTTTTTCTTTGCAGGAGGGAACCACGATGAAACTGTTGGAGCAGAAGATCATGGCAGAGGGCAAAGTGTACCCCGGTGATGTTCTGAAGGTCAGCAGCTTCTTAAACCATAAATTGGACGTGGATTTTCTGTGCCAAGTCGGGGAAGAATTCTATCAACTTTTCAAGGATTGCGATGTAAACAAGATCTTGACCATCGAGGCGAGCGGCATCGGTGTAGCTTGTTTGACAGCGCATTTTTTTCATTGTCCGGTCCTGTTTGCCAAAAAGGCAAAGACCACGAACCTCTCGGACAACGTGTATTCGGCAAAAGCGCACTCCTACACGCACAATACCGATAGCATCATCCGCGTGGACAAGGACTACCTCGCTGCAAGCGATCGCGTCCTCATCCTGGATGACTTTCTTGCAAACGGCGCGGCCCTGACTGCGCTCATCGAGCTCTGCAATCAGGCGGGCGCAACGGTTGTCGGTTGCGGCGCCGTCATTGAAAAAGTGTATCAAAACGGGGGCAACCGCCTTCGCGCAAAAGGGATCCGTGTGGAATCCTTGGCGCGGATCGCCTCCATGAGTCCCGAGGACGGTATCAAGTTCTGCTAAGGTAAGAACCATAAGACCGCCCTTTCTCTTTTCCTTTGATTTATCGGGATCCCCAGTCCCTATAAATAAATTTATTTTAGGAGGAACATGAAAAATGTTCAAGAAAATTCTGTCCGTCGTCCTGGCAGTCGTGATGGTTGCCGCTCTGGCAGTCGCCGCCGCTTCCTGCGGAACGAAAGCAAAAAGACTTGGCGAGAGCGCTGACCTGCTTCCCAGAAAAGACATTACGACCGATGTGACGATTCCTGCCGATTTCAAGGTCGGTCTCATCACCCTGCACGATGAAAACTCCACCTACGATAAGAACTTCATCGACGCGTTCAAATCCGCTACCAAGGGAATGGGTATTGCCGATGAAAACGTGTTTATCGTTTCCAACATTCCGGAATCCGAAGAGTGCTACAACGCCGCAAAAGACCTTGTGAACAAGGGCTGCAACGTGATCTTCGCAGACAGCTTCGGTCATGAGGCTCATATGCTTCGCGCTGCAAAAGAGTTCCCGAACGTTCAGTTCTGCCACGCAACCGGTACGCAGGCTCACACTGCCGGTGCTGCCAACTACCACAATGCTTTTGCCGCTATCTATGAAGGCAGATACCTCGCAGGCATCGTTGCCGGCATGAAGCTCAACGAAATGATTGCAGACGGTAAGATCACCGCGGATAAGGCTGTGATGGGCTACGTTGGTGCGTTCACCTACGCAGAAGTAATTTCGGGTCTTACCTCCTTCTACCTTGGCGCAAAATCGGTTTGCCCGAGCGTGACCATGAAGGTTCGTTACACCGGTTCTTGGTATGATCCCGCTCTTGAGCAGGAAGCCGCTGTTGCTCTTATTGAGCAAGACAAGTGCGTTCTCATCAGCCAGCACGCCGACTCGCTCGGCGCTCCTACCGCTTGCCAGAAGGCGGGCGTCCCCAACGTTTCCTACAACGGTTCCACCTACACCGCAGGCAAGGACACTTGGCTTGTTTCTTCCGCTATCAACTGGGCTCCTTACTATCAGTACGTCATTGAGAAGGCTGTGAAGGGCGAAACCATTGAAGCTGACTGGACCGGTGACATCGCTTCCAACTCGGTCGTTCTCTCGGGTCTGAACCAGGATGTCGTTGCCGAGGGCACCGAAGCCGCTGTCAAAGAAGCAATCGCAAAATTCCAGGCAGGCACTCTCAAAGTGTTCGCCACCAATACCTTCACGGTTGAGAGCAAGACTCTCACCACCTACACGGCAGATGTTGACGACATGGGCGACCATGTTCCCGAGACCGAAGCCATCAAAGACGGCTACTTCCATGAATCCGAATATCGTTCTGCTCCTTACTTTGATTTTGCAATCGACGGTATCGAGTTTATGAACACCAAGTTCTGATTTCTGTCTTTTACTTCCGCCCGGATAGGGCAAATCAAAAAGGGAGAAGATCCTTTTGGGTCTTCTCCCTGTATCGATTTTTTGTTTGATGTTTTTGAATTGTTTCTTCTATTTTCAGAACGGAGGGCTTCCCTGTGAACAAACAGGTTGCAATCGAACTCAAAGGGATCTCCAAGCATTTCGGTAGCATTCAGGCGAACCGAAATGTGGATTTGACCGTCTATCGCGGCGAGATCCTTTCTATTTTGGGCGAAAACGGCAGTGGAAAAACCACCCTTATGAACATGATCGCAGGTATCTATTATCCCGATGCAGGCGAGATTTTCATTGATGGCAAGCCGGTTGCCATCCAATCGCCGAAAGATGCTTTTGACCACAAAATCGGCATGATTCATCAACACTTCAAGCTGATTGACGTTTTTAATGCTACCGAAAACATCGTGCTGGGGATCGAGGACGGCGGCAAGTATAATCTTGCAAAAGCAGAGGAAGCCGTCCGTGAGATCACCGAAAAATATGGTTTTGAAATCAACCCGCAAAAGAAGATCTACGATATGGCGGTCTCGGAAAAGCAGACTGTTGAAATTCTGAAGGTCCTCTATCGCGGCGCAGATATTCTTATTTTGGACGAGCCCACGGCGGTGCTGACGCCGCAGGAGATCAAAAAGCTCTTCAACGTTCTTCGCGCCATGCGCGCCGACGGCAAATCCATTATTATCATCACGCACAAACTCAACGAAGTGATGGAGATTTCGGATCGTGTCGCGGTTCTTCGCAAAGGAGAACACATCGGAACGGTTGAAACAAAAGACACGACCGAGCAACAGCTTACCGAAATGATGGTGGGCAGAAAAATTGTGCTCAACATCGATCGCACGCAGGTGGAAAATCCTGCCGACCGTCTGCTCGTCGTCGATCTCAACTGTACCAACCAGGAAGGCGCCAAGGTGCTCGATCACATCTCTTTCACCGCGCGCTCGGGCGAAATTCTAGGCATCGCGGGCATTGCGGGAAGCGGGCAGAGGGAACTCCTTGAAGCGATTGCAGGTCTGCAACCGCTCGATAGCGGCGAGATCGTTTTCATCCGTCCCAAAAAGAACCTGCCGGTTTCCTTCTATCACAAAACGCTAAAAGAAGTCAAACACCTTGCCGCTGAAGGAAAATTCCATTACGAAGACGGAACGCCCGTCGATCTTTCGGGCAAGAAAAACGGCGAGATCAAAAAGCTCGTCAATGACGGCAAGATCCTCTTTAACGAGGACGAAGTGATGAGCCTGCGCGACAAAACGCCGCTCCAGATCCGCGAGCTCGGCGTCCGTCTGTCCTTTGTTCCCGAAGACCGACTCGGCATGGGTCTTGTCGGCAACATGGACCTGATTGACAACATGATGCTCCGCAGTTATCGAAAAGGGAACTCGATTTTGGTCAACCGCAAGCCGCCCGAAACGCTGGCGGATCAGATCGTCAAATCGTTGGAAGTCGTGACCCCCGACCTGCACACCCCTGTGCGCAAGCTCTCGGGCGGCAACGTACAAAAGGTGTTGGTGGGCAGAGAAATCTCCTCGGCGCCCAAGGTGCTCATGGCTGCTTACCCCGTGCGCGGACTTGACATCAACTCCTCTTATCTGATCTACAATCTGCTCAATAAGCAAAAAGAGGATGGAACGGCAGTCATTTTTGTGGGAGAAGACCTTGACGTTCTGCTCGGTCTTTGCGATAGGATCCTCGTCCTCTGCGGCGGCAAAGTTTCGGGCGTCGTGGACGCCCGCAGTGCTACCAAGGAAGAAATCGGTCTTTTGATGACAAAATCAAAGCAAACAACCGAACAGGAGGTGAGCGCGCATGAATAAAGAAGAAAAAGCAGTGAATTCTGAAAAGAAACAGCGTCTTCAGTGGATCCACATTACCAAGCGCGACAACATCACCTTTTGGCAAGGCATCCTGATCCGTGCAATCGCCATTTTGGCGGCGCTCGTCCTTTGCGCGATCATCACGGTGATTTTTACCGGCGCCAACCCGATTTCGGTTTACGCTACGATGATAAAAGGTGCTTTTGGCAAAGGTCGACTGCTCGTAACCATTCATAGCCTTGCCATTCTTCTTTGCATTTCGCTTGCGGTCACTCCCGCGTTCCGGATGCGCTTTTGGAACATCGGCGCCGAAGGTCAAGCGCTTGTGGGCGGTCTTGCAACCGCTATTGTCATGTACAATTTCCATGACAAACTGCCGGCGGGGGCTTTGGTTCCTCTCATGTTGGTTTCCGCACTGCTTGCAGGCGCTGCATGGGGCATCATTCCTGCCATTTTCAAAGCCCAGTGGAGAACCAACGAAACGCTCTTCACCCTCATGATGAACTATGTTGCCATTCAGCTCGTCAAGTACTTTTTGAAGGTTGCCGATAAAACCGGATCTAACACCGTGGGACCTTCTCTTTTGGGCGATGGAATTCCCAACCTCTTCGGCGTGCAATATCTGTTTAACATCGTCGTAGTCGCCGTCTTGACCGGGCTTCTGTACATTTATCTGCGCTACAGCAAGCACGGATATGAGATCTCGGTCGTCGGTGAAAGCGAAAACACCGCACGATACGTCGGTATCAATGTGAAAAAAGTCATTGTCCGCACCATGATCCTCTCGGGACTTCTTTGCGGGCTTACCGGCTTTTTGATTGTCGGCGGCGCGGCGCACACCATTTCGGAAAACTCGATCGGCGGTCAAGGCTTTACGGCAATCATGGTTTCCTGGCTTGGAAAATTCAATCCGCTCTACATGGTTCTGACGGCACTTTTGCTTGTCTTTATGGGACGCGGGGCCGATGAAATTTCCACGATTTTCGGATTGACCAAGAGCTTTTCGGATATCATGACCGGAATTATCCTGTTCTTTATTATTGGCTGTGAGTTTTTCATTCGCTATAAGATCCACATCAATCGTCGCAAAAAGGAGGAAGTGTAATCATGGGAACGTTTGCCGCATTTTTCAGCCGCGCAATCATGCAGGGCACCCCACTCCTTTTCGGTGCGGTCGGTGAAATCATCACCGAAAAATCAGGGAACCTCAACCTCGGTATTCCGGGCATTATGTATATCGGCGCGATCTCGGGCGTTATCGGCGCTTTCTTCTATGAGCAGTCCGATTACTATATCCCGGCAATCGGCGTTGTGATCGCCCTTCTTTCCTGCCTGCTCGGTTCTCTCCTTGCATCGCTCATCTATTGCTTCTTGACCATTACGCTCCGCGCAAATCAAAACGTGACCGGTCTTGCGCTGACCACCTTCGGCGTCGGTTTTGGAAACTTTTTCGGTGGTTCTCTGATCAAAGTGACCAAGAGTGAGGTTCCGTATCTCTCGCTTGCCGAAACCGGAAGTGCTTTTTCCGCCACGACGCCGCTTGCCGGCCTCGGTTGGTTCGGAAAAATGTTTTTCTCGTATGGATTTATGGTCTATCTCGCCATTCTCCTTGCCGTTTTGGCTTCTATTTTCCTCAACAGAACGCGGGCGGGGCTTCATCTTCGCGCGGTCGGTGAAAATCCCGCAACTGCCGACGCTGCCGGCATCAATGTGACAAAACATAAGTATTTTGCGACCTGCGCCGGCGGTATGATTGCAGGGCTTGGCGGGCTTTACTTCGTCATGGACTACATGGGCGGTATTTGGGCAAACGATGGTTTCGGCGATCGTGGTTGGCTTGCTATTGCGATCGTGATTTTCGCACTTTGGAAACCGGTTCTTGCAATTCCCGCTTCCTACCTGTTCGGCGCGCTCTATATTCTCTTTAACTATCTGTCGCTGCCGATGTCTATGATCCCGATTTTTCAAATGCTTCCTTATGTTGTCACCATTCTTGCGTTGCTCATCACCAGCATTCGCAACAATCGGGAAAAACAGCCGCCCGCGGCTTTGGGACTTTCTTATTTCCGAGAGGACCGATAAAAAATTCCAAACAAAAATTCCCAACCTGTTTTTTCAAAAAGCCACCTGTTTTCAGGTGGCTTTTTTCATTTGTTGGGCAGAATTGTTATTGATAAAAAAGCGCAAAACGACATATAGTAAAATGGCAGAGCGGCGACAAGCCAAACTGCTTTTTTTAGGCAAAAGAGGCGATTTTATTTGGTCTTTTTTGCCAAAAGAAAGGAAAAAGCAACCATGAACAAAAAGTGTATTTTTAAGACAGCGGGGTGCTTTTTTTCGATCCTTGTACTCGTGTTCACCTGCATCGTCCCGGCGCTCGGAGCGCCGGCTTCCAAAGAAGTGATGCGTTTTCTTGACGCCGAGATTGAGGTTTCTTCCGTGGCGGGCGCCGGGGACGGCTCGTTCGTTCGGTTTTCTCGTGCGGAACTGAAAAACCTTTCGGTCATTCCGGGCGGCATGGCATTTGGAACCAAATACCAAACCGACGGTTTGACCGTAACCGGCTTTTCGCGCGAGAACGGCGAGACGCCTGCCGAAAAAGCCGGGATCCGCGAAAAGGACGTGATCCTTGCCTGCAACGGCGAGACGCTTGCGAGTGCCGAGCGGCTTTTGGAGCTTGTGTCGGAGAGCGGCGGGAAAACAATCTATCTGACCTGCCGCAGAGCGGGAAAGAAGTTCACCGCCAAGGTGCAACCTGCCCAAACTGCCGACGGGAGCTACCGCATCGGCGTTCTGTTGCAGGACAGCGGCGCGGGCATCGGCACCGTGACCTTTCTTCTTCCCGAGAGCCTTGCCTTTGCGGGGCTTGGGCACGGCATTTGCGACGCCGATACGGGGGCTTTGATCCCGATGCGGAGCGGTGTGGTGCTTGACGTGACCATCCGCGACGTGAAAAAAGGAAAAGCGGGAGAGCCCGGCGAACTTATGGGCTATTTTGACCCCGGTGTGGTAGGGGAACTTTTGGGCAACGCCACTTGCGGCGTCTGGGGCGTCTACGACAAATTGCCCGCGGACGTCAAAAGCCCTGTCACGGTCGGACTGCGCGAGGATCTTCACGAGGGCGACGCTACCATCCTTTGCACGGTCTCGGAGCGCGGCGTCGGCGAGTATGCGGTGAAGATCTCCTCGATCAATCGCGGTGAGAGCGGCTCCAAGTGCTTTACCGTCACGGTCACAGACCCCGAACTGCTCGCGCGCACCGGTGGGATCGTGCAGGGAATGTCGGGCAGCCCGATCCTTCAGGACGGCAAGCTCGTAGGCGCCGTCACACACGTGCTGGTCAACGAGCCGACGGTCGGCTACGGGATCTTTCTCGAAAATATGCTGACGCGTCTGCCGCTGAAGCAGCAAACGCGCGCGGCGGCATAACGAAAAGAGGAGAGAATATGGCACAACTGTTAGAACGCGTGAATACGGTGGAACTGCTCGAAAAGCTCTATCAAAACGTCCGCATGGCGGCAGATTCGATCTCCGCGATCCTCCCGCACGTTGAGGATGAGAGACTTATGAGCGATCTTACGGTCGAGCTCTCTTGCTTTGAGGAGTATGCCCGGCGCGCCTTGCACGAGCTGAAAGCGCGCGACGCGGAGCCGAACGAAAAACCGCTTTTTTCCAAAGCGGGCGTCAAGCTCGGGACTTTCGTCAACACACTCGTCGATTCTTCTGCCGATCATCTGGCGGAAATGATGATCAAGGGTGCCACGATGGGGATAAACGATCTCTGTCGTCAGGTGCGAGCCGCCAAGGAGAACGGCATTGATGCGGGAACCTGCTCGCTTCTGGAAGAGGTTTTACGCTATGAGGAGAGCGTTGTGGAAGAAATGAAATCCTATTTGCGATGAAAAACGGCGGGAGCCTTTCGGGGCTTCCGCTTGTTTCTCCCTTTTCCTTGACAAAAATGCCTTTTTATGCTACAATTCAGTATACGATCAAACCGAAAGAAAGGAGGGAAACCGATGGCAAAAACCGAATGGAAAGGCAGTGCGCTTCTTGCCCCTTTGCCGGTGGCGCTTGTGACCTCCTCGGACGGCAAGACGCAAAACGTTTTCACGGTCGCCTGGACCGGCATTGTCAACTCCCATCCGCCCAAACTTTACATTTCGGTGCGCCCCGAACGCTATTCGTTTGAGCTGCTCTCAAAGAGCCGCGAGTTCGTTCTGCACCCGGTGCCGAAAAGCCTTGTGAAAGCCGCCGACGGCTGTGGCATTTACACCGGCAAAAAGGTCGATAAATTCGCAAAATACAAGCTCAAAACCGAGCCTGCCAATCACGTAGTTGCACCCGTCCTTGCCGATGCTCCCATGGCTTTTGAATGTCGCGTGACCGATATCATTCCGCTCGGCAGTCACCATATGTTTCTTGCCGACATTCTCTCGGTCGACGTTGACGAAAGCCTCCTTGACGAAAACGGCAAACTCTGTATGTCGCGCGCCAATCTCGTTTCGTTCTCGCACGGCGAATACGTCGCCCTCGGGAAAAAGATCGAGGGCTTTGGCGGTAGCGTCAAAAAGAAAAAATCTCCCCCGAAATTACCGAAAGGATTCAAATAAAATGCTCCTTTATAACTCTTTATCCAGACAAAAAGAAGAATTTGTCCCGAACGAACCGGGCAAGGTGTCCATGTATACCTGCGGACCCACCGTTTACCATTTTGCACATATCGGAAACCTGCGCTCCTACATCATGGAGGATATTCTCGACCGCTATCTCCGCTACCTCGGCTACGACGTCAACCGCGTCATGAACATTACCGACGTGGGGCACCTGACGAGCGACGCCGACACCGGCGAGGATAAAATGCTCAAGGGCGCAAAGCGCGAGCACAAAACGGTTATGGAAGTGGCAAAGTTCTATACCGACGCCTTTTTTGCCGATTGTGAAGCGCTTGCCATTCGCCGCCCCGATAAGGTCGTTCCCGCAACTTCCTGTATCGATGAATTCATCCGCGTGATCTCGGAGCTGATCAAAAAGGGATACGCCTATGAAGCGGGCGGGAACATCTATTTTGATACCTCGAAGCTCGAACAATACTATGTATTCCACAACTTTGAGGAGGAAGACCTCGAAGTCGGCGTCCGCGACGGCGTCGAAGCCGACGGCAATAAACGGAACAAAGCCGATTTCGTTCTTTGGTTCACCAAATCGAAATTCGACGACCAGGAGCTCAAATGGGAGAGCCCGTGGGGGCTTGGCTACCCGGGCTGGCACATCGAGTGCTCCTGCATCAGCATGAAGTATCTTGGCGAGCGGCTCGACATCCACTGCGGCGGCATTGACAACGCCTTCCCGCACCATACCAACGAGATCGCGCAGTCCGAAGCATACCTCGGGCACAAGTGGTGCAACTACTGGATGCACGTTCTGCACCTGAACACCACCTCGGGCAAAATGAGCAAGTCGAAGGGCGAATTTCTTACCGTCTCGCTCCTCAAAGAAAAGGGCTACGACCCGATGGTCTATCGCTTCTTCTGCCTGCAGTCGCATTACCGCAAGTCGCTTGTTTTTTCTTGGGAAAACCTTGAAAATGCCAAGGTCGCTTACGAAAAGTTGCTCCAAAAGATCGCGACGCTGCCAAAAGAGGGAAGTGTGGACGAAAAAGTGCTCGAGGCGGCGAAAGAGAACTTCCGCAAAGCGCTTGACAATGACCTCAACACCTCTCTTGCCGTTACGGCGATCTATGATGTCTTAAAGCTCGATACAAACGGCGCGACCAAGCGCGCGGCGCTTGCCGACTTTGACAAAGTTCTTTGCCTGCGCCTTCTCGAGAATGCCGAAAAACTCGAAACCAAAGACGAAACGCTCGCCGTCGATCCCGCCTTTGCCGCGGAGATCGAAGCGGCGATCGAAGCCCGCAAAGCCGCAAAAGCCGCCAAAAATTATGCCGAGGCAGACCGCATCCGCGCAGAGCTGCTTGCAAAGGGAGTGACGCTCATTGACACCAAAGAAGGAACCACCTATCGCATCGGCTGACGACCTATCCTCGCTCGCTCGTGCATTGGTGGAAGGACTTTCCCGTAAGGGCAAAACGCTTTCAACCGCCGAGTCCTGTACCGGCGGGCTGCTCGCAAAGCTTGTGACCGATATTCCCGGCTCGTCCGCCGCGTTTGAAGGGAGCGTTGTCGCTTACCAGAACAAGGTTAAAACCGCGCTGCTCGGCGTGCCGAACGAGATCATTGCCGAGAAAACCGAGGTCAGCGCCGAATGTGCCATCTCCATGGCGGACGGCGCGGCAGAACGCTTCTCGACCGATTACGCGCTCTCAACGACCGGCTACGCAGGTCCCGGCGGCGGGACAGAGGAGCACCCGGTCGGCACGGTCTTTATCGGCTTCCATACGCCGAAGACCACCACAGCCGTCTGCATCGCTTGCCCCAACGCTTCGCGCGAAGAAGTACGCGTAAAGGCTACCGCGACCGCACTTTCCATGCTGCTGTTGGAGTTGGGAATGGAATAAAAAAGAGAAAACGCGAGAGAAACATTTTGAAAAAAAGTTTCTCTCGCGCTCTTTTCAAAAACCTTTCACGCATAAAAAGAACGCCCGCCGGAATGTTCGGCGAGCGGTTTCTTTTTTGTTAAAGTTTTTTTGGAAGGGGTGCGGGGGAACCTCTTTTTTCAAAAAAGAGTTCCCCCGCTTATTCCATCAATACACCCTTTCTCCCCCCACATAGGTAGCAATGACGTCGAGGGATCGGTTGACGATGGCGAAGTCTGCTCGTTTGCCGAGCGCGATGCTTCCGATCTCATCATAGACGCCGAGGTGGAGCGCAGGATTTTTGGTTGCGCAATCGGCGGCGCGGCAAAGATCGCCCGTGAGGGCGGCAAGGTTTTTGACCGCCTCGTTCATTTTAAGCACGCTTCCCGCGAGCTTGCCGTTTTCAAGTCTCGCTTCGCCGTCTTTGACAAAGACGGTTTGCCCGCCGAGCTCGGAGACGCCGTCGGGCAGGTATTTTGCGCGCATACTGTCGGTCACAAGGATCAGCTTGTCCTGCGGCTTGTTTTTGAGCAGGAGTTCCACGGCGGGGAACGAGACATGCGTTCCGTCACAGATCAGCTCTGCGTAAAGATCGTCGCAGAGAAGAGCGGCGCCCGCAAGCCCGAGATCGCGGTGGTGGATCGGCGACATGGCGTTAAACGTGTGAGTCACGCAGTCAGCGCCGAGCGCGATCGCGTGGCGCGCATCGGCATAGCTTGCGCCCGAATGTCCGAGCGACACGCGAACGCCGGAAGCGACAAGATGTGCGATGAGTTCCTTTGCACCGTCCGGCTCCGGGGCAAGCGTGACGAGCTTGATTTTGCCGCCCGCGGCGGCTTGAAAATCGTTAAAGGCTTTGATCGAAGGGGCAAGCAGGTGTTCTTTTGCCTGCGCGCCCGCATAGGCGGGGGAGAGGAAAGGACCTTCCAGATGCACGCCGAGCACGCGCGCGCCCTTTTTGCCTTCGTATGCTTTGACAGACGAGAGCCCCGAGAGGATCTTGTTCTTTTCGGCGGTCATGGTAGTAACCAGAAAAGAGGTCGTTCCCTCCCGCGGCAGTGCTTTTGCAATGGTCGAGAGAGATTCGCCCGTACCGTCCATCCCGTCGCAACCGTCGGCGCCGTGGATGTGTTCGTCCACAAAACCGGGCAGAACAATGGCGCCTTCGGGCAGGGGGATCTCCTCGCCCAAGGCGTTCCCGATCGCTTCGATGTGCGCGTCAAAGGAGAGGTATGTTTTGATAAGACCCCGACCTTCTACATATACGGTTGCGTTGCGAAAAAAGTTCATTTGAATTCTTCCAATTCCTGTTTGGTTAAAAGATTCAGAGCGGCGGCGTCTGCGATGACCGTCACGTGCGGGTGATCACGCAAAACCGTCGCGGGGCAGTCCTCGCTAATCGGATCACGGAGCATTTTAGCCACGGCTTCGGCTTTGTTTTCTCCCATGACCACAAGAAGCAGCTCTTTGGCACGAAGAATATCGTAAATTCCCGTGGTGACCGCCTGTTTCGGCACGTCGTCAAGCGAAGCGAAGAGCCGCGCGTTGTCGTGCCGCGTTTTTTCGGTAAGGTTTACGAGGTGTGTGCGCTGTGTGAAGGGCGTTCCGGGCTCGTTGAAACCGAGGTGTCCGTTGCCGCCGATGCCGAGCAGTTGCAGGTCGATCGGGTAGCGGTCAAGGAGTGCATCGTATTCTTTGCAAGCAATTTCGGGGTTGATCGTGCCGCAGGGAACGTGCGTATTTTCAAGCTTGATATCGACAAGATCAAACAAATTTTCACGCATGAAGCGATGATAACTTTGTTCGTCGTCCTCGGTAAGTCCCACATATTCGTCGAGGTTCAGCGTGCGGACCTCTCGAAAGGAGACTTTTCCGTTGCGGTAAGCATTTACCAGAGCGGAGTATGTGGAAAGAGGACTTGTACCGGTGGCAAGACCGAGCACGGCGTCCTTCTTTTTGCCGATGACTTCGATGAATTTTTGTGCGGCGAGTTCGCCGACTGCTTGATCGTTTTGTGCTTGAATGAGCTTCATGATAGTGCCTCGCAGGGGAAGGGTTTTTGCAATCGTCATTGTACCATACAAAGCGGTGATTGTCAAGGCGAAAAAGCATTTTTCTCTTTGTAACGCCTTGACAAAACCATATATGTGTGGTATGCTCAAAACGGTAAGAAAACACCGTGAAAAACCGACATTCCGCCGATGGGAGGCTTTTTATGACAACTGTCCGCATCTGCAACGCAAAGGATTTCGACAAAGGGTACATCTCCTTTGTCTTTTCGCATTTTGAAAACCTCGAACTTTCCGGCAAGGGCGAACTTTCTCTTACGATTTGCAAGGGGAAAGCGCTCGCACTTTCCAAACAGGGAAACGAGGTCACGATCACGCTCGAAACAGAGAGCCAGCTCTTTTTTGCGCTGACGCTTCTTTTGGCTGTGGCAGACCGCGAAACCTACGAATACCAAAAAACGACATCTGTTCGCAATCTGGTCTTTATGGCGGATTGCTCGAGAGCCGCCGTGCTGACGGTCGAAAGTTGCAAGAAGCTCATCGTGCTGCTTTCCCAAATGGGTTATACCGCGCTCGAGCTTTACACCGAGGATACCTATGAGATCCCGGGGGAGCCCTATTTCGGGCATTTGCGCGGCAGATATACGCAGAATGAGTTGCGCGAACTTGACGCCTATGCCAAGCGGTACGGCATTGAGCTGATCCCCTGCATCCAGACGCTTGCGCACCTCGGCGGGATCTTTGTTTCCCCTCACTATGACGCAGTGCACGACACCTACGATTGCCTTCTCATCGACGAGGAAAAGACCTATGCGCTCATTGAAAAAATGTTCCAAAGCGCAAGAGCCGCATTCTCCTCCAAAACCATCCACATCGGCTACGACGAATCCTACTACGCCGGTCGCGGCAAATTCCTTGACCAAAAAGGGTTTGAGGACAAAGGAAAACTGCTTCGCCGCCACCTCTCTCGCGTTCTGGAGATTGCTGCAAAGTACGGTTTCCGGTGCAAGATCTACGCCGATATGTTCTTCTGTAACAACGAGTTTTTGGGCGAGCGCGATCTACCCGAGGGCGTGGATTACGTTTATTGGGACTATTTCAGCCGCCACCGCAAGCATTACGATAAGCGTCTTGACACCTATTCGGCGGCTCTACCGTCGGTAGAGTTCACGGCGGGTGCCTGGAAATGGCTCGGTCCCGCGCCGCAAAACCGGTACGGAATGGAGCATATCCGCCCGGGTGTGGAATCGGCAAAACGCCATCATCTTTCCACCCTTTCGCTTGCCGCCTGGGGTGACGACGGAGCTGCCTGCCCGCTCTTTGCAGCACTTCCGCAGATCCTCTATTTCTCCGCACTCTGCTATTTTGATGGTTTGGAAAAATCCTTTGCCGCAGATCTCTTTTCTGCCGCCGTTGGCGCCGCGTGGAAAGACTTTTTGCTCCTCGATCTGCCCAACGGCTACTGCAATCCGCACGCACGCAGAGCCAATCCCGCAAAATATCTTACCCTCAATGATCCGCTCTACGGCATGATGGACGCGCACGTGGGCGATGATGCAAAGGCGTACTACAAAACCGCCGAACGTCGCTTGATCCGTGCTTCCCGCCGCGTTGGGGAGGAGTGGAAGTATTTGTTCGAGGAATCCGCCGCGCTCTGTCGCTTCCTCTCTCTCAAAGCCAATATGGGCAACGACCTCTCCGCACTCTATCACGCGAATGACCGAGCGGGGCTTGCGGACTATCGCAAAGAAATCATCGAAAAATCGATCCGCGAGCTCGACGCGCTGACAAAAACAGTCCGTGCGGCGTGGTATCGGGAGAATAAACCTTTTGGGCTTGAAATCATCGAAGGACGGCTCGGCGCTCTGCGCGCGCGTCTTGTAGAAGCCTCCTATCGCGTCGGGGCTTATCTTGATGGAAGTATCGATGCGCTCCCCGAGCTCGACGAGGAAAAACTCTCGATGAACGACACGGACGATGACAGCTATCTTTGCAAATACTATGCAAGATGGTTCACTTCTCCCTACGTGTCGTTGCCGTAAAGGGACAATGAAGACGGCGTTTCACGCCTAATGAAGTCACTCGCTGGCGCTCGTTCATGAGGGCGGCAACTCCGTTGCCTAATGAAGTAAAGTCGTTCGCGTTTTAATTAGCACTGACCTGTTTGCCTTCATTTCTTCATTAGCGTAGCGTCTTCATTTCTTCATTAGCGTAGCGTCTTCATTCTTCCTTAGCCCTCGCAGAGGGCGTCTTCATTGAAAAAAGCACTTGCTTTTCAGCAAGTGCTTTTTTCGTGGTGACCCGTAGCAGAATCGAACTGCTGTTACTGCCGTGAAAGGGCGGTGTCTTAACCTCTTGACCAACGGGCCGTGGTAGCGGGAAATGGACTTGAACCCTTGACCTACCGGGTATGAACCGGTTGCTCTAGCCAACTGAGCTATCCCGCCGAATTTTTGAACGCTCCAGTATTATATCATGATGAAAAGAAATTGTCAACCCTTTTTGTCAAACTTTTTCGGGATGGTTCTCGTTTTTGCGGCGCTGTTCGTGAAGTTCGGGGATCTGCGCCATGAGAATGGCGAGGAAGACGAGCGCGCAGCCGACCACTTCGCGGAAGGAAAGAGCGCTCCCGCGAATGACCCAACCGCCAAGCGCGGCAAAGACGCGCGAATGACCCAACCGCCAAGCGCGGCAAAGACGCTTTCAAGACTCATTGAAAGCGATGCGACCGCCGGTTCGGCAAACTTTTGCCCGATGATCTGGAGCGTGTAGGCGATCCCGCTGCACGCGATGCCGACGTAGAGAAGGTAGGGAAGCCCCAGAGAGAAACTCTCGGCGGTGATTTTTCCAAACTCGCCGAACGAGAGCGAGAGGGTAAACGAGAGGATCGAACAGACGAAAAACTGCATCATGCAAAGAAGCGGGCCGAAGATGCCGACGCCGAACTTGTCGATGGCAAAAATATGGAAGGTAAAGGCAAAGGCGCAAGCGAGCATGAGGACGTCGCCGAGATAAAAACCGCCGAAGTCCCCTGTGAAGCAGAGCAGGAAAATGCCGCCGAGCGCAACGATGCCCGCAAGCCAGACCAGCGCACTCGGCTTCTTTCTCGAAAAGATCGCAAACATCGGGACAAGGATCACGTAAAGCGCGGTCAAAAAGCCGCCGCGCGCTTCACTGGCAACTCCTGCGGGGTATGCCGCGATGCCGAATTGCTGTAAATTAACGCTGACCGTCAAAAGCAGTCCGCAAAGCAGACCTGCTTTCAAAAAGCGTTTCCGCTCACTCGGGTCTTTCGGGAAGATCGGCTCTTTTTTGATCTTGGAATAAATGAATACGGACACGGCAAGAAAAAGCGAGCCGATCATCGAGCGGAAGCCGTTGATGAAGAAAGAGGGCAGATACTCGGCAACCGACGCCTGCGCGGCAAAAGAAATGCCCCAGATCAGAGCGCAGAGCGACAGGATGAGACTGCCTTTGAGATTTTTCAGGCGGGAATTCTTTTTCACGGCGGGTTCTCCTTTCCCGCTTCGTTCTATTGACGGGAGAAACGGAATCCCACCGCAATCAGTTTATCACACTTTCTTGTTTTTTGCAAGCGAAAGATCCTTTTTTCGGAGGAATGAACGGAAAAAGCTTTTTACAGATGAAAGCCTTGTGCAAAATATGAAAAAAGAAAAATCTTTTGAAAATCTCTTGACAAATCT
>CADBFJ010000010.1 GCA_902793915.1 uncultured Ruminococcus sp. | reverse complement strand
GCCTATCCCGAAACAGCGCGCCGCCTGCTTGCAGGTGCTTTGGAAGCCTTGCAGATCGAATGCCTCGCTTTTGACCCTAAAAAGCCGGGAGGAAAGGATCTTCTTCTCGCCGTTCGCGCTTTGACCATTGCGCTCGGCGACGATTGCGGTTGCCTTGCAACCAAAGAAATTCGGGAAGCATACGAATACCTTTTCCTGCGCGAAAGCCGTGCGAACACGCTCCTGCGCGTCTATCAAGCAACCTTGACCAAACAAAAATAAAGAAAGCGGAGGATTTTCCTCCGCTTTCTTTATTTCTTGCATTTTTGATCGGATAAGGGATTTTGCTCCATAGCCGTTTCCATTGCCTTGTTGCTGACGTGCGTGTAAATCTGCGTGGTGTTGAGCTGTTCATGACCTAAAATCTCTTTGAGCACGCGAACGTCAACATGCCCCGATTGATACATGAGGGTTGCGGCAGTGTGGCGCAGTTTGTGCACCGAATAGTGCTTGGAGCCAAGCCCCGCCAAGGTCAGGTATTTGTAGACCATCGCCTGGATCGTCTTGACGCTCATGCGTTGATTGAGGCGGCTCAAAAAGAGGGCTCTGTCCTTGACTTTTGCATATTTTTCGCTTTTGCGTTCGACAAGATAATCGCCCAGCGCCCGCCGGCAGGCGTCGTTGAGATAGATGATGCGTTCTTTGTTGCCTTTGCCCGTAACGACCATTGAAAGAAGATTGGGATCAAGATCGTTGAGGCTCAACCCCGCAAGCTCGGAGACACGCATCCCGCAGTTGAGAAAGAGGGTCAGGATCGCATAGTCGCGCAGGCGATAGGGCGAATCTTTATCCTCTTCGACCGCGTGGAGAAGCGCCAAAGATTCGTCGAGCGTCAGTACTTTCGGAAGCGTCTTTTTCGGCTTTGGCGAATCAATGTCGATCGTGGGGTTATCTTCAAGCAGATGCTTTTTATTGACAAAAAAGCGGAAGAGCGAGCGCAGAGCCGAGAGCTTTCTCGCGCGTGCAGACCATTCGTTCCCGCGTTCGCGGTTGACGTAATAGAGAAAATCATAAATATCGTCGGCTTTGACGGCACGCAGGCGATTTACGTCAACGCTTCTGACGTCGATCTCTTGAAACTCCTCGGAGGAGTAGTCGATCCCTTGTTCGCGTGCCAGAAGAAAGCGAAAGAAGGTGCGCAGGTCAAGTTGGTATTCCTGCACGGTTTTGGGGGAACACCCCTGAATGGTCAATTTGTAGATGATAAACTCCTGAACGTCCGGGGAAAACTCTTCGGGCGAGATCATTTGCGACATAGGGCGCTCTCCTTTCCGCTTTGTATGTGTTTTGGTTCTCTCCCATTATACACCAAACAAAAAACATTTTGGGAGATTTTTTCAAAAAATCAAGGAATAATCCTTGCAAAAATGGCAGAAATCCGATATAATAAATGGCGAAAGGAGCGTGAAAACGTGAAAGCAAAACAGTTTTTCAAGGATCACTCCTATGATATGGTCAAAATGTTCCTCAATCAATTTGCCACCGCCATTTTCGGTTTTGTTCTGACCCTGACCTTTACCAAGGTAGGAAGCAACCTTTGGCGCACGATCTTTTCGGTCTTTGCGGTGCTGTTCTATCTCTTTCTCCTCTATGTGATGACCTGGGAGATCGGCTACCGCGATCGCGGAAAGGTCAAAAACGGCGATAAACCAGAGAACCGCTTTCGCGGAACGCTGATTTCACTCTCCGCAAACGCAATCAATTTTCTCATTGCAATCATCATTCTCATCGGGCATTACGCAACCATCCCGAAGCTTGCCGCGCTTGCCGTTCAAGGGAGCTTCTGGCTTGAGGGAATGTATGCGGGGATTCTTGTAAATCCACTTTTCGGCAATCCGCTCAATTCCTATTGGCTCACCTATTTTATCCTGCCGTTGCCAGCGATCGCGACCTGCACCGTGGCGTATCTGCTCGGCTACAAGGATAAAAAGTTCACGCCGCTCTTCAATCCGGCAATCCCGAAATCCGATCGCGAGGATGGCTCCAAAAAGTATTGGGGAAACAAGTGAAAAATTTTTGTTTTCCGAGGAAAATCCCTTGCATTTTTTCCGCGAGCGGTTTATAATAATCTTGTCAATCATTGAATTCTTTTGAGGAGGAATTTTTTCATGTTAGTTTCGGCAAAAGAGATGCTGACCAAAGCCAAAGAAGGCAAATATGCCGTCGGTCAGTTCAACATCAACAACCTTGAGTGGACCAAAGCCATTCTGCTTACCGCAGAGGAACTGAAATCCCCCGTGATTCTCGGCGTTTCCGAGGGAGCCGGCAAGTATATGTGTGGCTTTAAGACGGTTGCCGACATGGTCAAAGCGATGATCGAAGAACTGAAAATCACGGTTCCGGTAGCGCTTCACCTCGACCACGGCACCTACGAAGGCTGCTACAAGTGCATCAAGGCGGGCTTTTCTTCGATCATGTTTGACGGCTCGCATTATCCGATCGCCGAAAACGTTGAAAAGACCAAAGAACTTGTCCACGTGACGAATGCGCTTGGACTTTCCCTCGAGGCTGAAGTCGGCGCCATCGGCGGCGAGGAAGACGGCGTTGTCGGCATGGGCGAATGTGCAGATCCCGACGAGTGCAAACAGATCGCAGATCTCGGCGTCACTATGCTGGCAGCCGGTATCGGCAACATCCATGGCAAATATCCCGCCAACTGGCCGGGTCTTTCCTTTGAGACGCTCGCCGCAATCTCCGAGAAGGTTGGCTCCATGCCGCTCGTTCTCCACGGCGGTACCGGCATTCCGGCAGACATGATTAAGAAAGCCATCTCTCTCGGCGTCTCCAAGATCAACGTCAACACCGAGTGCCAGCTCGCGTTTGCGGCTGCTACCAGAACCTACATCGAAGAAGGCAAAGACCTTGTGGGCAAGGGCTTTGACCCGAGAAAAGTTCTGGCGCCCGGTGTGGAAGCTATCAAGGCTACCGTAAGAGAAAAAATGGAACTTTTCGGCTCGGTCGGAAAAGCATAATTTTTCGCGTCTTTTGAAAAAAGCCTCCGGCACAGCGTTGTCGGAGGCTTTTGCTTTTTGGTTCAAACATTATTTTTGCTTTTTTCTTGCAAAAGACGGTCGTTTGGTGCTATCATATAGTAAGAGTTATCCCTTAAAGGAGAAATCCAATGAAAAAATTCGGCAAATTCATCCGCAAACACAAATTTCTGACGGCACTTGTGATCCTTCTGATCGTCGGAGCAGTGGTCTTCCTCTGCCTTCCGAAAGCCGAAGTCACATACTCGGAAGAAAAAGTGACTCGCCGGGACATTGTGACCTACAACAGCTTTGTCGGGAATATCCAGCCCGCAAGCGAAACGAGCGTGACGGCGCGTGCCAGCGACTTTGTGAAAGCCGTTTACTTCAAAGAAGGGGATACGGTCAAAGCAGGAGATCTTTTGGCGGAGCTTGACACCGAAACGCTCGATTACAATATCAAAAAAGCAGAGGAAACTCTTGCCATCAGCCGTTGGAAATTTGATTATGACTTTGATAATGCCCTGACACCGGATCAAGAAGACCTCCTCCTCAATACCACCGGAGAAAGCCTTAAGATTTCGGAGCAGGAGTTGGAGCATCTGAAAGATTCAAGGAAAAATTATCAGATCTATGCTCCCGCCGACGGCGTGCTCACTTACTGGAACCTTACCGAAGGTGCCGTGGTATCGACCGGTATGACGGTTGCAAAAATCTCGGATCTTTCCAACCTGCAAATTTCAATCCGCATCGACGAATACTCGATCTTGAATGCCAAAGAAGGTTTGCCTGTAACAATCTATGTGGATGCGACCGGAAAGACCTATGAAGGAACGCTCTCAAAGATTGCCAAGACCGCAACCGTGCAGGGCGGCGTTTCTTATTTCAACGCCACGGTTGAGTTTGTGGCAGACGAGGACGCCCACAGCGGCATCAGCGCGGAAGTCCGTCTGATCAAAACCAACCAATTACAGGTTCTTACGGTTTCCTCGAGCGCCCTGCAATATCATGAAGATAACACCGCCTTTGTCCTCATTCGGAACGAAGAGGGAAAAGTGGTGGAACAGAACGTCACGCTCGGCGCATCGGATGGTAAATATGTAGAGATTCTCTCGGGACTTTCCCTCGATGAAACCATCCTTTACACGCCGAAAGTCGAGTATCCGATGGCGTTTATGATGAGCCGGGGGAACAACTGATGGCACGCGCTAAAACACAAGCGCCCGATCTTGCTCTTTCCGATGAGATCATCCTTTCCATGAAAGAGATCTCCAAGGATTATCCGGTTGCGGATGGGAGCTTCCGTGCGCTCAACAAGGTCAATCTGACCGTACGGCGGGGCGAATTTTTAGCGATCCTCGGTCCGTCCGGATCGGGCAAATCAACGCTGATGAACATCATCGGCTGCCTTGATACGCCAACCGAAGGAAGCTATTATCTTTCCGGACTTCACATTGCCGATCAGGATGAAAAGACGCTGGCAAAAATCCGCAACAGGGAAGTTGGCTTTGTTTTTCAGTCCTTCCACCTGTTGCAGAGGCAAACAGCGCTGGAAAACGTCAAACTCCCATTGACCTATGCCAATCTTTCGGAGCGTGAGCAAACCGAACGCGCAAAGCGTGAGCTTGCCCGCGTGGGACTTTCGGACAAAGAGGAAAGCTACCCGAACCAACTCTCTGGCGGTCAGCAGCAGCGCGTCGCCATCGCGCGCGCCATTGTCAACAACCCGACCATTCTGCTTGCCGACGAGCCAACCGGCGCACTCGATCAAAAAACAGGGCTTCAGGTCATGGAGATCTTTCGCGAACTGAACCGCGACGGCAGAACCATTATTATGATCACCCACGATCCTCATATTGCGACCTTTGCGGGTCGCGTGGTGCGGATTCTCGACGGCGAACTCTCGGAAGGGGGCGTCGCAGATGCTTAAACTCGGCGTTGTCAAACAAAGCGTCAAGATGTCGGCAAAAAACATAAAGAGCAACAAAATGCGCTCCTTTCTCACCATGCTCGGCGTCATCATCGGCGTTGCCGCCGTCATTGCGCTCATCACTACCGTTTCGGGCGTCAGCGACTATATGCTCGATTATTTTGCCGATATGGGAGCCGGGTCTCTGACGGTCAGCACAACCGGAACTTCGCTCAAAAGCGGGCTGACCGAAAACGATCTTGCCGAGATCCGAGCGCTCGAAAACGTGGAAAGCATTTCTCCCTCGGTCGCGGTCTATACCAACGTCGTTCGCAACGAACTGGTCAGCAGTGACGCAAAAGTTACGGGAAAGAACCAATTCTATTTCATCCATAACGATCTTATCACGCGCGGCAGACCGCTTTTGGAAAGCGATATGTCGGGCGATGTGCAGGTCACGGTCATTGACGACGCGGCGGCAAAAAAGTTTTTCCCGGGGGAGGATCCGCTTGGAAAAACGGTCAAGATCGGCGGGATCCTTTATACCGTCGTCGGCATTTGCGATAAGGACTCCAACATTATGTCGGCGCTTCTCGGTGGTAGCGGGGATGGGACTTTCTATATCCCCTATAAAAATGCGCTTGCCATGAACGGCAAGAACAGCGTGGGGAACCTCGAGGTCTACGTCAAAGACACCGATCACACCGACGACCTCATCGACGAGCTGGAGCACCTGCTCGACAACACCTTTAACAATGCGTCTGGCGCTTATTCAATCTTCAACATGGACAGCCTGCTTGAAATGATGAACACAATGAGCGATATTATGACAAAACTTCTTGCCGGCATCGCCTCGATCGCGCTCCTCGTCGGTGGCATCGGCATTATGAACATGATGCTGGTTTCTGTCACCGAGCGCACAAAAGAGATTGGACTTCGCAAAGCGCTTGGGGCAACTCCTGCCGTAATCCAGTTGCAGTTTCTTCTGGAATCGGTCTTTTTGTCGGTCATGGGAGGGCTTTTCGGGATCCTATTTGGAGAGGCCATTTCTTACGCGGCTACCAAGCTGATTGAAATTGAGTTTCGATTCAATCTTTCCGCAGTTTTTCTCGGATTCTTTTTCTCGCTCCTTGTTGGCGTGGTGTTTGGTTGGGCACCCGCAAGACGCGCGAGCAAGCTCAATCCCATTGACGCTTTGCGGAGCGAATAAAACAAATGAAAAAAACGGCACTCCAAAGCCATTATGGCATTTGGAGCGCCGCTCTTTTTATGCAGGGAGTTCCGCCATGGAAAACTCGATGAGTCTGCCAAGCGGCAGAGAATAGAGGTAAATGCGTGCGGGTAGGGCATCGAACAGCTCTTCCACCGCCTGCGCATAGGTTTTCAGCTGATTGCCGTGTGCCGCAAGCATCCGTGCGCGGAAAGCGTCGAGCGTTTCGCCTTTTCGGACGTGATCAGTCTTGTAGTCCACAAGGATCCAGCCCTTGTCGGTGGAAAGCAACAGATCGATCGACCCTTGCACAAAAACTTCTTCGTCCTCAAGGTCAGCTTGAAGCTTGGGGTCCCGTGTCAGCTCTTTCATGGGAACGAGACGCGCAAACTGTTGTTCCCGCAAGACCTCTTTTGCCGAGGAGATCATTTCAAAGAGCGGGCTCTTTAAGAACTTTTCCAACAGATCGAAAGAGATCAAGGCAATGCTTTCCTTGGGTAAAAATCCCATGGCGACCAGCCGCTCGGCTTCGTCTTTGACACTTCGCGCTTTGAGCGCGGAAAAATCGCAGAACTCAAGGAATGCGTGGGTTGCGCTCCCGACGTCGGCAGCGCTCGGCTCTCTGGATTTTGCCAAAAATCCCGCAAAAGAAGTAGCACAAACAAGCAATTCCAGACGTTTTTCAATCGCGTCGTCTTTGTCTTCGGCAAGGATTCTGTCAAAGAGATCGGGCGAGATTTTCGACGCCGCGACTTTGGAGGGAAGTTTGTGCAATGCGGAAAGTTCGATTGCAAGAGGTTCAGAGGTATCCGGTGCGACGGCGGGGAGGTCTTTGGAGAATTCTCCCTGCGCATCCTTTCCCGAAGGCTCTTCCGGTATGGCTTCAAAGGAGCTGCCTTCCGAGAGATTTCTTTCATATAGATTCTGTTCACTTTCGTTCGTAAAGGCAAGCACCCAGGAAAGAGGATTGGTGACGTTCAAGGTGTGGTATCTGTCGCCGGTCGTGATCGCTTCCGCCTGGCTGTAAGCCGCATTGGTGGGAGTCCCGGTCAGATAAAGGCGTTCTCTCGCACGCGTCATCGCCACATAGAGAAGCCGGATGGATTCCTCGCGGCTCTTTTGTTTGAGAATAGTCTTTTCAACCTCGCAGTCGGCGGTCGAGCGCGCGGTCAAAGCGGCTTTGTCGTAGAGCTTTGCGGAAAATCCAAGTTCTTCGGAAAAATACAAAGAGGCTTGCAGTTCTTTTTCGGAAAAGCCGTCGCAAAGCGAGGGAACAAAAAGCACCGGGTATTCTTCCCCCTTGGATTTGTGGATCGTGGTGATGCGAACAGCACTTTCTTCTTTGCAAAAACCGTTGGCGGGCAGTTTGCCGTTATCCAAAAGCTTTTCCACATAGCGAAGGAACTCAAAGAGCCCTACATAAGCGTTTGCCGCATACTGTCTTGCAAGATTGTAAAGATAAATTGGAATATCCGAGCCCGACACCCATGCAAAGTTTGGCGTTTCGTAGAGCTTGCGCAAAAAGCGGTCCACCGAAAGGGTTGTCGCGTTTTCTCTTTGATCTGCAAGAAACGTAAGCGTCTTTTTGATTTTTGTGCCGAGCGCGTCGTCGCCTTCATAACACTCCAATGCATCAAAAAGTGAGTGTGACTTGTCTTTCGATCGGATTTGCGAAACTTCCAAAAGCGAAAAGCCGAAATAGGGCGATTGGAGAGCTTCCAGAAGCGGCAGATCCCGGTATGGATTATCAATGACAGAAAGCAGATTCAAAAGCTCGATCAGTTCGGGATCGATTTCGTCATCGTTTTCTGCCTGCAAATCGACCTTGATCCCTCGCTGTTTCAGCGCTCTCTGATAAGGTTTTGCCTGTGTGCGAGTGCGGACAAGAATTACAATGTCGTTTTCCGAAATTCTTGTTCCATCGTCCTTTGTTTCACTTTTATCATGCAGCAGGCGATCAATTTCATTTGCAACAAACAAAGATTCGCTCGTCAGTTCGTCGTCGGACTTTTCGCTTTTTTCAAAGAGGCGAATCTGCACCGCCTTTTCGGGAAGCGAAGACTTTCGATCTTTATGGAAAACCAAATCGTCGCTTTCGGGGCAATAGTTCCAGTCCCCACCGGCTTTTTGAAAAAGGGTTCCGCAAATGAGGTTGACCGTCCCTATGATCGGTTCATTACAACGGAAGTTGTCGCGCATATAGATCGCGTTGCCGGAGGCTTTTTCGGCTTCTTTTGTGCCATAGGCGGGCATAGCGTTCCGATATCCGGCAAATGCCCGCGGATCTCCTCCGCGGAAGCGATAGATACTCTGCTTGATATCGCCGACCATAAAACGCTTTCCTTCGCCGAGAATCTTAAAAATCTCGTCCTGAATGCGGTTAACATCTTGGTATTCGTCAATATAGATTTCTTTGTAATGTGCGGAGAGCTCGCGCGCAACAGGAGAGGGTTCCCCATTTTCAGAGGGCTTTAGAAGCCGATAAGCAAGCTTTGTAATATCCGAGAAGGTCAAAACGCCTCTGGACGCTTTTTCCTCCGAAAGACGGATTTCGTATTCGGCATAGAAAGCGTAGAGCTGTTCGGCAAAATCGGCGCTTCTTTGTTTTTCTGTTTTGATCGTTTCTTCAAAGGAGGAATAAAGTTGCGGCAGTTTCCCACAAAACTTTTTCTTATCCGACGGGAAGGTAAGAAGTTCCGCCTTGACCTTTTCGTATCCAACTTTCAAAGCCGCGGAAAAGCGCTCGCAAAAATCTTGGATTTGTAGAGCTTTCCCCTTCGGAAACTGCATATCCGGGAGTTGCTTTACCCACTCCTCGCTGTAAGCCTTCAGCGCTTTTCCTGCACGCGTTTCAAAATAGGGCAGACCGATTTCTTTGCGGAGTTCTTCCGCGCTCTCTTTGAGCAGTTCGATCCCCTCCGGGTAATTTTCAAACTGTTTGTAGAACTTTCCGAGTTTTACGCGCAACGCCGATTCATCCTTGTGATTAAGGAGGCTGTCCATCGCATCGGCAAATTTGTTTTTTTGCAAGAGTGAGAAAAGTTCATCACCGTAGGAGGAAGAGCCTTCTTTACGGTAAAACTTTTCCAAGACCTCCTGCATCACGCGATCTGCAATCGGAGCCTCTTCCTCGAGAGAAATGATGCGAAACATTCTCGGGATATTGAGCTTGTCAAAATTCTCGCGGACAATTCTCAACAAAAAAGCGTCGATGGTCGAGATCTCCGCGCTTCCAAGGTAGAGTAGCTCCTCATAAAGCCGTCTATTTTCCGGCTCGCGTTCGAGTGCTTCGGAAAGCGCTTTGCTCACACGGCTTTTCAGCTCTGCCGTGGCGTTGCGGGTAAAAGTTACTACAAGGATATTGGAAAGCGAAACAGGATCGTCTTTCTCAAGAAGCCGGCGGATGATCCGCTCAATCAAAACACGGGTCTTGCCGGAGCCTGCTCCCGCGGAAACGAGAAGATCCTTACCGCGAAAATCGATCGCGTCTTGCTGTGCTTTTGTGAAGTTTAGATTCGTTTGCTGCGGCATTTGGTTTCTCCTTTCCTCAAAACTCTTTAGAGCGATCTGCTTGTGGGCAGTACTTCTTCAAGGCGCAATAGCGGCAGGCATCTTTGGAGGGCGTTTTTTGTGCGTCGCCGCGGAAGATGCGCAGAGCATTTTCTTTGATTGCGCCGTTTAGATCTTTTTCATACCACGAAAATGCTTCTTTTGCGTTTGGCTCAAACTTTGGAATATCGGATTCTTTCAAAGAAAAGCCGGAATCCGAAGGCTCACCCCAAAGATACTTTCCTTGAGCGGATGCCCACTCATTGTGCTGATCCAATAGAACCATAAGATAGAGGACAAGCTGAATTTCCTTGCCGGTTTTGATTTCATCCGGTTCAAATTTATGTTTGCTCGATTTGTAATCGACCACGCGAAAATGCTGACCGTCCGCATCCTCTTTTTGATCGATACGGTCGATCTGACCTTTTAAAGTAACCGTTTGATCGCTCCCCTCGACAGGGAAGGACTTTTGGAAGCCGACTTCAAACTCGGTTGGGAAAAATCCGTTCTGAAAATCGCTCAAAATTCCGTCGTTGTGAAGACCGTACAGCGTAGCAACAGCCACTTCCGCCATTCTTGCAAACTGGTGGAGCAGCTGCGGATCGAGTTCTTCCGGTTCGCAGTTGCAAACCCGCCTGACATATTCCCGGGCGATGGCGTCAAAGGTTGCGTCGTCGCGTTGCTTGTTCGCAACAAAAGCCGAAAATGCCTCCCGATCCTTTGACTTCTCCTTTAAAAATTCGGCAAAGACGTGGTGCAAAAAATTTCCGCTTTCGATTGCGCCCTGCGCGGCGTCTGCTGTCTTGCGCAGACCGAGCGTTCGGGTCAGATGATAGCTGTAAGGGCAATTTGCAAAGTCTTCAAGACTTGAGGAAGAAAGCGAAAGACTTGCATGGCTTGAAGGAATGCGTTTATCTTCTTCCTGTGGCAAAAACTCTCTTGCATTGAACTCCGGCAGGGCAAAAGACTCCGGATCTTTGATCCCAAACAGTTTTTTGACTCTTGTAAAGGCGATTGACGGGGCAAGCCGTGCATCGGATCCCACTGACAAGGGTGCGGAAAGGATCAAAGCCTCGGTCGGCTTGGTAAAGGTGCGGTAGACGTAAAAAAGCTCTTCGGATTGTTTGAGCTCTGCGCTCGAACGAAATTCTATGTTATATTCTTCGTAAAGCCTTTGTTTTTCGCTTTCGGAGAGGATTCCGCCATCCGAAACATCGCCCGGAAACTCTCCCTCGCAAAGCCCGAGCACAAGGGTAGCTTTGACGTTTTCGACCCGCAACGTGGAGGCAGAACCGAGAATCACGCAATCGTTGAACTGTGGAACCGATCCGAGATCCGAGCTTGAAAAAAGCAGATTGACGGCGGAAAGAAACTCCTCGGCAGTAAGCTTTTCTTCGCCCAGAACATCTTTTGCCTTTCCGAGCAGCTCGGTCAAAAACGCAAACAGACGGGCGCTTTCCTGGGCTTCGCGCACAGCGCCTCGTTCGAGTTCCGCTTTTGCACGGGTGTAGAGCGTGTTGGGAAGATCAATTTTCAGCAGATAGCCATACAGCGCTTCACAAGCATCCGAAAAAGAGCTTTGCATCTTGATGGGGAGTTTTGTGGTGAGCTCTTCCAATGGCTCGATCAACTGTTTGCGAACACGGTTGGCGGTATCGAGAATCTCTCTTGTGCGCTCGTTCGGCTCTGTGTCGCTCAACCCATCCGGATTTCTTTTCCATTCTGGCTCGAGAAACTGCTTGCCGGTGATGTGCCAGGTTTCGATATATTCTTCAAACAGGGAAGCATCCCGGAAAGATACGCCCGAAAGCCCTGTTTTGAGGAGTGAAAGGACATCCTGCACACGGTAAGAAAAAAGCACGGAGCGAAGAGCCGAAAGAACGAGCCGCGCCAACGGCTGTTTTGAAAACTCGTTGCGCTCGGATAGAAAATAGGGGATTGAACGCTTTTCCAGCGACGCTTCCAGCCAGCCGTGATAGGTTTCAAAATCACGCACGACCACGGAGATCTCGCCATAGCGGATCCCATTTTGCACAAGCTTTCTAATGTTCTCCGCCGCCGCTTCACATTCTTCATAAACGTTTCGAGCCGAAAGGAGCTTTACGTGAGAAGCTTTTCCGGAATAGGCGGGCGCGTTGAATTTCCAAAGATTTTGTTCCAAATAGGAAAGGTCGGTGCCGTCGTCCGGTCTTTCCAAAAAAGTTTCATCGAATGGAATTCCATTGTCGTTTGCCATTTTTTTCAGGAGCTTTCCGGTTTCGGAAATGCTATAAAAATGGCTTTGAGAAGAGGGAAGCCTGTCCACGCAAAGTGCGATTGTGACTTCTTTTGCCTGTTTCATAAGCTCTAATAGCACTTTGTTTTCATCGTGGGTAAAGCTGGTAAAAGAATCCACGTAAATATGCGTATCCGAAAAAACAGCTTTTTCAGACAAAAGACCGGCAAGACGAAGCAGGCGTTCCTCGGGGATTTTGCCCTCAAAAAGCGAATCCATTTTTGCATAGTAGGAAGCGTAGATCAAGCTCAAATCATGGAGCTTTTTTTGCAAAGGATCTTCTTTTGGCAAAGACTCTGCCGCAAGATCCAGTTCTTCTGGAGAGATGCCGTTGATCCGCAGATCTTCAACGGCATAGCACATGAGTTTTGTCAGTGATCCGTCCGATGTGTTTTCGACGCCATAACGCGATAACAAACCTTTTAAGTTGCGGAGAACGTTCCACATCATAAGGCTTCGCACACTTTGGTCGGCGCTCAAAAATTGCAATCCGCCAAAGCGGCGGAAAAGCTTTTCCGAAAGCCCGGTAAAACTAATGATCTCAAAATACCTTCCCGCATTTTTGGGAAGCTGCTTTGGAAACTCGCGCTCGCTGGTATAAACCTGCTGTTCGGGAACGAGCAGAATACAGTGCGTTTTTGCTTCGATGTCGCGACGGATCGCTTCGGTCAGACGTTGGGTTTTCCCGGAACCGGACCGACCGCAAAAAAGATGCAGCATTACGAGTTTCCTCCTTTCAAAGTTTCCAAAAGGCGCAAATTTCTCTCAATGGTGGGGCGCCCGCGCCAGGCGTATGCGCGAGATGAAAAGCTTTCGTCATCCATTTGGTTCAAGCGCTCGAGCGTTAAAACCGGAATGGTCGCTTCGTTGAAGTAAGGGATAGGAGAATAGAGGGTACCCGCGTCTTTTGCCGCTTGCGTATGCGGACAAACCTCTTGGCAAAGATCGCACCCCCAAGCCGATCCATAGCGAAAAATCGTTGCTTCCTCTTCTTTGGAAAGCTCGCCTTTCTTTTGGGTCAGCGCGGAAAGGCAGATCCCGATCTCTCCCATGGGACAAGCCGAAATACAGGCACCACAGTCCTCGCAAAAGCTTTTTTCCAGCGTTTTGCAAGGAATATGAGCGTCCGTGATCACTTCGCCAAGGAAAATATAGGAAGAATACTTTTCGGTAATGAGGAGATGATTTTTGCCGATAATCCCAAGCCCTGCTTTTGCGGCAGCTTCCACTTCCGCAATCGGGGAATGGTCGGCAAAGCCGGCAAATTTGTGTTCGGGAAAGGCTTGTTCAAGGGCTGGGATCAGTTCCGCAAAAAGTTCCTTGAAAAAGCCGTGATAGTCGCGCGGGACGGCATAAGCGGAAATGTTTCTTTTTGGGTCATCCGCGGCGGCACTGTAATAGGGAACTGCAATCAAAACTGCCGTCCCATCCGAAATCCCTGCGCGCTCCAAAAGATAGGGGCGCTCAATATGACAATCCGAAAGGCGGATCGCCGCATAGCAATCCAGCGAATGCTTTTCAAAAAAGTTTTTGAAAAAAGCAAGCATCTCTTGTCGAACGCCTCCTTTTATGGTATACTGAAATCGGTTGCAAACAACCATTTTCATTATAACAAAAATTACAAAATTTTACAAGAAAAGAACATGTGAAATTTCAATCATTTTTTCACGCATCTTCAGCTGTTCTTCACATTGAGGGGGTATTCTTTCATTGTAAAGCAAAAAAGCGCGTTTTGCGTGATCATTTTTCTCACCAAAGGAGGACACAACAATGTTGGAAAATGAAACCTTTGAACCCGAAAACAATGAACCTCTAAACCGGAACGAACAAACAAACGAACCGACCGAGGAGTTTTCAAACTTTCCCGAAGCTACCGAAACCGAGCCTGTCGAGGTCGAAGCGGTAGAGGCGGATGCGCCGGAGGAACCCGCAAAAGAAGAGCCAAAAGCCTACGATCCCGACCCAGGCTATGAATATATCTTTTCGGACGGTGCAAACGACCTTGGCAAATCGGTCAAAGCCAAAACCAAAACCAAAAAGACCTCTCGAAAGGGCTTTGGCGCATTTGTTGCCGTGATCTGCGTGGCGGTTGCCGCCTGCATTCTTCTTTCGTTCTTTGCAGGTCTTGCCGGATACAAATTCTTAAACAATGATAAAGACCTATCTGACGCAAGCGAAAACGGCTCGGCTCTTACACCCAATTCAAAATCCAATGCAACGGTCGTTCTTGAAAAGGTCGAGCGCACAGGAAGCGAATACGGTTCCGCCGGTGAAGACGTCTTTTCGACTTCTCAAGTTGTAAAACTTGTGCATGACGCGGTTGTCGTCATTCAGGCGACCGTGCAAACCTATGATTACTTCGGCAGAGTTTCGTCCGGGACCTCCGCAGGAAGCGGCGTAATCATTTCGAGCGACGGTTATATTCTTACCTGCAATCACGTCGTCAGCGGTGCCAGTGCCGTTACGGTTCAGCTCAACGACGGTACCAAATATGATGCAAGCCTTGTCGGAACAGACTCTACGAGCGATCTTGCAGTCCTGAAAATCAATGCAAGCGATCTGACCTATGTCAAGCAGGGATGCAGTGCAGACCTTGTTCCCGGCGAACGCGTGATTGCGATTGGCAACCCCTTGGGAACACTTGGTGGTTCTGTCACCAGCGGCATCATCAGCGCGACCGAACGCAACATCACCACAGAAGACGGCAAAGTCATGACGCTCATTCAGACCGACACCGCCATCAACTCGGGCAACTCGGGCGGCGGACTCTTCAATATGCGCGGGGAACTCGTTGGAATCGTGAACGCAAAATATGCCGATAGCGGCATCGAGGGACTTGCGTTTGCCATTCCGGTGGACTCGGCATTCCTTGTGGAACAGGATCTCATCCAGTACGGATACGTGCGCGGCGTCATTGACGACGGACTTTCCACAATTGACATTACCGCCTCCAATCTTGCTTCCTATCGTTGGTATTACGGCATCAACACGATCGGTCTATACGTCGTTTCTTCCAAGTATTGCAAGGATCTTGCAAACGGCGACCGCATCGTTTCGATCAACGGAAAAGAGGTCAACACCACCGATGAGTGGAACGCTTATCTGAAAGACAACTGCAAGGTCGGCGATACCGTTACCGTTGTTGCCGAACGCGACGGCAAAGCGTTTACCACCACGCTGACGCTTCAGGAATACGTTCCGGATTCCGCTTTGAAATAAACAAAGATCCACCAAAAAACACTTTTTCGGAGGGCATCATGTATCACATTCTGGTCGTTGACGACGAAATCCGAATTCGCTCTATCATCAAAAAATATGCAGAGTTCGAGGGGCACGAAGTCACCGAGGCGGGGGACGGCATGGAAGCCGTGCTCCTCTGCCGCAAAAATGATTACGATATCATCATCATGGACATTATGATGCCCGAACTCGACGGGTTTTCCGCCTGCCGCGAGATTCGCAAGATCTCGGATACGCCGATCATCATGCTTTCGGCTCGTGGCGAGGAATATGACCGCATCAACGGCTTTGAAGTGGGCGTTGACGATTACGTCACAAAGCCCTTTTCCCCGAAAGAACTTATGCTTCGCATCGACGCAATCTTAAAGCGCACGGCAAGAAAAAGTCAGCCCTCTGCAAGCGTCAAAATCCCAAAGGAAGTGATCGAGCTGGAAGGTGGCGCGCTCGTTGCCGACGTCACCGCCCGCACGGTCACGATCGACGGCAAGCGGATTGAGCTTTCGCCGAAAGAATACGATCTGTTCTTCTATTTTCTTATGAACCACGATATTGCTCTCAACCGGGAACAGATCCTGCGCGACGTTTGGGGATATGAATACTTTGGAAATGCGCGCACGCTTGATACGCACATCAAGCTCTTGCGCAGATCTTTGGGACGCTTTGAAAAATACATTGTCACCATCCGCAACTACGGTTACAGGTTTGATCTGAAATGAAAAAGAAAACCGAAAAAACACCGCGCACAGCGAAAAAAGGCATTGGCATCGGCTGGAAACTCATCTTTTATTTTGTAGGTTTTACCGCCGTTTGCCTACTGGTTACCTGGCTCTTTCAAGTCATTTTGCTCAACACGTTTTTTGAAAAAAGCAAACGAAATGAATTGAACGCCGCCACGCAACTTCTTTCGGCAAACATTTCGTCGGAAGACCTGGAAGAAACCGCAAAAAGCATTGCCGGAAACGGGGATATGACGATACTGATCTATCAAATTTCCGACGGCGTTTCCACCAAAGTGGTTGAAATTTCTGCACGCGAAAGCAGGCTTCCCATGCTCACCGAGCAGGAGATCGAAAGCTATCGCGCAGAGGCAAGCCAAAACGGCGGTTCCTATACCTGGATCAAACAAAAGGATACTTTTATCGAGCCATTTGAGATCGGTAAATTCCCGCAAAGGCAGGATGACGAAACGCCCGAGTTTCCCGGATTTCCGAGCGAGCTGCTTGATCGAAAATATGAGAGCAAACAGCTTTGTTGTGTCGTCAACATGGCGGACGAAGACGGAAATCTTTATTTTTGCTATCTTTCAACCGGGCTGATCCCGCTCAATTCAACCGTCAGCACGCTCAAGACACAGTTCTTCTGGATCGGTGGGATTCTTTTACTCGTTGCAGCAATCACCGTCTTTTTCCTCTCGCGCAGGATCTCTCGCCCGCTCATTCGCATGAACGAGTCGGCAAAAGAGCTTGCAAAAGGGAATTATGACGTTGACTTTTCTTCCAAAGGCTACCGCGAGACGAAAGAGCTTGCCAATTCACTCAATTACGCGGCGCGGGAGCTTTCCAAATCCGACAAACTCCAAAAGGAACTGCTTGCCAACATTTCACACGATCTGCGCACGCCCTTGACCATGATCCGCGGTTATGCCGAAGTCGTGCGTGATCTGCCGGGCGAAGATACCCCCGAGAATATGCAGGTCATCATTGACGAAACAACGCGGCTTTCTGAACTGGTCAACGATCTTTTGGATCTTTCCAAACTCCAGTCGGGTGTTCTGACCCCCAAAATGCAGGTCTTTGACCTTTCGCCTCTCTTGCAGGCGGTTATGGGAAGATATGAAACGCTGATGGCGCACATGGGGTATCATATTACGCTGGAAGCGAACGAATCGGCGCTCATCTATGCCGATCCCGGCATGATCCAACAGGTGCTCTATAACCTCATCAACAACGCGATCAACTATACCGGCGAAGACAAAAACGTTTTGGTTTCCTTGCAAAAGACCGAAAAAGCAGTCCGCATCTCGGTCAAAGATACTGGCGTCGGAATCCCGAAAGAGGAGATCGAAAACATCTGGAACCGCTATTACAAGATTGACAAAGTCCACAAGCGGGCAACGGTTGGAACCGGTCTTGGGCTTTCGATCGTCAAAAACGTGCTTGATTTGCATCATGCGGCATACGGCGTCAACAGCACGCCGGGGAAAGGCTCGACATTCTGGTTTGAACTGCCGCTTGTACCAAAAGGAGAAACGACGAATTTATGACCGATAAAAGCTGTCTTTTTGAGCGTCTTCGCTGTCCTATCTGCGGAGAAGCAATCGAAGTCACCCGCCCCTCGGCAATCTGCCGAGGGGCTCGTCGGCATTGCTTTGATTTCTCGAAAAGCGGCTACCTCAACCTGACGGCAGGACATGGCGGCAAAGGCGATCTCAAAGAAGCTACCGATGCAAGAAACCGCTTCCTTGGAAAAAGTTACTACCGTCTGCGCTCGGATCGCGTCGTCGAACTTGCCAAAGAGCTCTCCCCGAAAATGATCCTGGACGCCGGGTGCGGCGAAGGGTACTATACGGGGCGATTGTCGAGGATAGCCCCGGCCTTCGGCGCCGACCTCTCCAAAAGTGGGATCGACCTTGCGGCAAAGAATGCTAAAAGGGAAGATCTGCCCGCGCTTTACGCCGTGGCAAGCCTTTTTACACTTCCGGTTGCAGATTCTTCTTTTGATCTTGTCGTAAATCTCTTTGCTCCCTGCGCAGAAAACGAATTTTGCCGCGTGCTTACCAATAGCGGGCATCTCCTCGTCGTCGGAGCAGGCAAAGAACACCTCATGGGGCTCAAAAAAGCGCTTTACGACAACCCGCGAGAGAATCCCGGCAGGGAGGACCTGCCCACTTCCATGGTGCTTGTTAAGAAAGAAACTCTGACCGATACGATCCGCGTGGCAAAGGAAGACATCGAAGACCTCTTTGCCATGACGCCATACTATTTCCGCACCTCCGAAAAGGATCATAAGAAACTTTCCGATCTGGAGTATCTGGATACTGAAATTGCTTTTGACCTGTTTCTTTATCGAAAAAACTAAGAAAAGAAAAAATTTCAAAAAGTTCGAAAAACCTCTTGCAATTCGTAAAAAGGTGTGTTATAATAGCACCGTTGCGCGGGGGCATAGCTCAGATGGTTAGAGCGCATGCTTGACATGCATGAGGTCTTTGGTTCGATTCCAAATGTCCCCACCAGCAAAAAAAGCAGTCTTCGGACTGCTTTTTTTGAATGATGCCTGCACAAACATCACAATTATTCCGTATTTTTTGAATGTTTTCCAAAAAACCTCTTTTCTTTATCGACAAAAGAGGTTTTTATATTTTTTTGTCATTTTTTCGTCAAAAAGGGATTGCAGAAAAGCACCTCTTTGTGATACAATAAAAAAGTATTGAAAATACTTTTTTGGGGAAGGATCGCCGCCATGAAAAATTCACAGGCAAATCAAAAGACAAAAGCGCTTTTGGAATTTTTGCAAGAGAGCCCTACGGCTTACCACGCCGTGGAGAACACGGCAAAGATCCTTGCCGATGCGGGGTTTTCACGGCTCTCCGAAGGGGAGGACTGGAAGCTCGAAGCCGGAAAAGGCTATTTTCTGACCAAGAACCAATCGACGATCCTTGCTTTCCGCGTTCCAAAAAAGACGCCGCGGCAGATGCTCATCTCCGCAAGCCATACCGATTCGCCGACCTTTAAACTCAAAGAGAACTTTGAAACGGTCGCGTTCGACACCTACCGCAAACTCGACACCGAGCCCTACGGGGGTAGCATTTTTGCTTCCTGGCTTGACCGTCCGCTTTCGGTGGCGGGACGGCTCGTCATTTTGAAAGACGGCGTTCTGGAAGCAAAAATCGTCTCTCTTGACCGTGATCTTGCGCTCATTCCGAGCGTGGCGATTCACCAGAACCGCGAAGTGAACAAAGGGTTGGCGCTCAATCCCGCAATTGATCTGCAACCGCTCTTTGGGGGCGGCAAGTCGAATGCAAACGCTTTGACCGATCTTTTGGCAAATGAAGTCGGATGCGATCGGGACGCGATTAAAGGCGCCGACCTGTTCCTTTACAACCGCACGCCCGGAAGCATCTGGGGCGCCGACGAGGAATTTTTCTCCTCGCCGCGCATCGACAACCTCATGTGTGCCTACGGGACGCTTCAAGGCTTTCTTGCCGCAAAAGCGCCGCTCGATTCGCTCGGCGTCTATGCAAGCTTTGACAACGAAGAAGTCGGGAGCAACACCAAACAGGGTGCAGGTTCGGTCTTCTTCCGCAACGCTCTGGAACGCGTGGCAAAAACGCTCGGCGTTGATTTCTACAAGCTCATGGCAAACGGTTTTCTCATGTCGGCCGACAATGCGCACGCCATCCATCCCAATCATCCCGAACTTTACGACCAGAACAACGTCCCGAAACTGGGGGGCGGCGTGGTCATCAAAACCAACGCATCGCAACGCTATGCAACCGATGGGCTTTCGGGTGCTTTTATGGAAGAGATTTGCAATCGTGCCGGCGTCCCGGTACAGCGCTTTGCCAATCGGAGCGATCTGCCCGGCGGATCCACGCTCGGCAGCATTGCGGATACCCACCTGCCGATCATGACGGTTGACATCGGCATGGCACAGCTTTCCATGCATTCATCTTACGAAACTGCCGGATGCGCGGACGTGCCGTATTTGGAAACTGCCGCAAAGCAGTTTTATGAAACGAAGTTCTGTGTGTCTTCGGACGGCGAACTTCAATTTATCTTTGAATGAAACATACTTCAGGGGGGCAATTATGTATAAAGAAGGGTTTGATAACGACCTATATATCAAAACGCAATCCGAGCATATCAGGGAGCGCATCTCACAATTCGGCGGTAAACTCTATCTCGAATTCGGCGGCAAACTATTTGACGACTATCACGCTTCGCGCGTCCTGCCCGGATTTGCGCCCGACAGTAAGATCCGCATGCTCATTCAGCTCAAAGAGCAGGTGGAAGTTGTTATCGTTATCAACGTCAACAACATTGAGAAAAACAAGGTAAGAGGCGACCTCGGTATCACCTATGACCTCGACGTGCTCCGCTCGATCGACGCCTTCCGTAGCTTCGGGCTTTACGTCGGTAGCGTGGTTCTTGCGCGTTGGCAGGATCAGCCTTCCGCCATCAAGTTCCAGAAGCGCCTGGAATCGCTCGGCGTTAAGGTTTATCGCCATTATTCGATCCCCGGCTATCCCACCGACGTGGACGCAATTGTCTGCGACGAAGGGCTGGGCATGAACGATTACATTGAAACCACAAAGCCGCTTGTCGTGGTCACGGCTCCCGGTCCCGGCAGCGGAAAAATGGCAACCTGCTTAAGCCAGCTCTACCACGACTATCGCAGAGGACTCAAATCGGGTTATGCCAAATTTGAGACCTTCCCGATCTGGAATCTGCCGCTCAAGCACCCGGTCAACATTGCCTACGAAGCCGCGACGGTTGACCTCGGCGAC
>CADBFJ010000009.1 GCA_902793915.1 uncultured Ruminococcus sp. | reverse complement strand
AACAGACGCTTTGGCATACAAGTTCCTCCTTTTTTCGTTTTTATCGGTTGGCAAAATAGGTTTTTGCCGTTTCCAGATCTTTTGAAATAGCTTCTTGCAGTTCGTGTTCGCTCGCAAAGAGCTTTTCGGGGCGCAGGCGGACGAGAAAACGTGTTGTTACGATTTTTCCGTAAAGCGATCCCGAATAGGATAAGAGATTGGTTTCACAGTTGATTTCGTCGGTCTGTTCTACCGAGGGGCGAACGCCAACGTTGGAAATGCCGGGATAAACCTTGCCGTCTACGACCGCCTCGGTCAGATAAACACCGCGGCAGGGAATGAGCGCGTCCTTTTGGAAGGATTGGTTCAAGGTCGGAACGCCGAGCTTGTGCCCGAGTCCTTTGCCGTGCTCGACGACAGCGGTCAAAGAGTAGGGTTCTCCCAACAGACGCGCGGCACTTTCGGCGTTTCCTTCTATTTCCAGCAGTTTGCGGATACGGGTCGAGCTGACTGCCTGACCGTCAATCATAAGTTCGGGCAAAACGGAAACGGTCAGTTGGTCGGTCTTGGAAAGCAGGGCGGGCGTGCCTTTTCCGCCTTTTCCAAAACGGTGGTTTTCTCCGCAGACGACCGCTTTTGCGTGGCAGGTGCCGAGCAATACCGAAGTGATAAACTCTTCGGGAGAAAGTTCATAGATCTTTGCAAAATCGGCAAAAATAACGAACTCCATCCCACAGGCTGCAAACTTTCGCAGCCGATCGGCTTCGCTGTCCAAATGCCTTGGCGGATCCGGGAAAAGATAATCGGATGACAGCCCATGAAAACAAAAGACGCCGCAGGGAAGCGCGGGAAAAGATTTGCGTTTTAGCTCTTTTGCCGCTTGCAGAAGCGAGCGGTGCCCGAGATGCACGCCGTCAAAATTTCCAAGACAAAGGATCGTCTCATGCGGGATCTCGCAGGGGCGCATTGAGGGCAGAGAGATGCAGGAAAAAAGCTCTTTCATGCAATCATTCGATGTCGAGATAGTTCTTGACGATCTCGCCCATCAGCTCGTCGCGGTCGATTTTGCGGATGAGCGCGCGGGCGTTGTTGCAGTTGGTGATGTAGGTCGGATCTTCGGAAAGCAGGTATCCCACGATCTGACCGATCGGGTTGTAGCCCTTTTCACAGAGCGCTTCGTAAACCTCTTTGAGAATGGCTTTGCGTTCTTCCGGGGAAATGGCGGTCGGATTCATCTTGTCGTTCATGTAAAACCCTCCGATTTGCAAAGAATTATCTATTTTTATTATACAGAGAATTTTTGCTTTTTTCAATAGGGTTTTGAAAAATATCTTGACGAATTTTTCCTTTTGGATTATACTGAAAGAAAGTATCAAAAAGGCGGAAACAGGCATGAAAATTTGTTTTTTGGACGCCGGAACGCTCGGGGACGACCTCTCGCTGGATTCTTTTTCGGAGTTAGGTGAGGTCATAACCTATTTTTCGACCTCTCCGGACGAGGTTCTCTCTCGCGCACAGGGGGCGGACGTTCTTATAGTTAACAAGGTCAAACTCAATCGTGCGACGCTTGGAAAGAACCCGACGGCGCGACTTATCTGCCTTGCCGCCACAGGTTACGACAATGTGGACACCGTCTTTTGCCGCGAAAAAGGCATCGGCGTTTGCAATGTGGTTGGATATTCCACCGACGCGGTCACGCAACTGACGCTTTCGATGGCGCTCTCCCTTATGACGCATTTGCCCGAGTATGACGCTTACGTTAAGGACGGTTCTTATACCGCAAGCGGCGTTGCCAACCGTCTCTCGCCGGTCTATCACGAAATTGCGGGAAAGACTTGGGGCATTGCGGGATACGGGAACATCGGGCGCGCGGTGGCAAAGGTTGCAGACGCGCTCGGCTGCAAGGTGCTGGTTTACAAAAGAACGCCTGTGACCGACTATCCCTGCGTCAGCTTTGAAACGCTTTGCAGGGAATCGGACATTCTTTCGATCCATCTGCCGCTGAACGAAAACACGCGGAATCTTTTGGATCAAAAGCACATTAAATTGCTCAAAAAGGATGCCATCGTTATCAACGTGGCGCGCGGCGCCGTCACCGATGAAGCCGCTCTTGCCAATGCGTTGAAAGAGGGGAAAATCGGTGGTCTCGGTGTTGACGTTTACACGACCGAACCTTTCCCGAAAGAGCATCCCTATACGGCGATCCTCGATTGCAAAAATCTTTGCCTGACGCCTCACATGGCTTGGGGCGGGTATGAGACGCGCGTGCGGCTTCTCGAAGAGATCAAAGAGAACATCCGATCCTTTGCGCGCGGAGAGCGCCGCAGTCGGGTCGATTGATTTTCAGTTTTACGAAAGGAGACCTGCTTTTATGATCCACGCACAACTGGCGGATCTGCTCCGTCCCGAAAGCTTTGACGATATCGTAGGGCAGGATCACCTGTTCGGAGAGCGTGGCGTCGTTCGCAGAATGCTTGCGGGCGGTCGCATCACCAACATGATCTTTTACGGTCCTCCGGGAACCGGAAAGACCACCGCCGCCACGATCATTGCAAAAGCCTCGGGCATGACCTTCCGCAAACTCAATGCGACATCGGCGTCGCTTTCCGACGTCAAAGCCGTCATTTCCGAAACGGGAAATCTGTTCGGCTCGGGCGGGATTTTGCTCTATCTCGACGAGATCCAGTATTTCAATCGTAAACAACAGCAATCGCTCCTCGAATATATGGAGGACGGGCGAATCACGCTCATCGCCTCCACGACCGAAAACCCGCATTTTTACGTCTACAACGCGATCCTCTCGCGCTCGTCGCTCTTTGAGTTCAAACCCGTGACCAAAGAGGCGGTTCGCCCGGTGCTTCTGCGCGCGATGAAGTATCTCAACGAAGAAGCGGGGCAGAACAAAACGGTTTCGGATGAAGTCCTGCTTTATATCGGTCGTTGTGCGGGCGGCGACGTTCGTCGCTCGATCGTACTGCTCGAAAATGCCTACCATGCCGCCGAAAGTGAACTGACAAAAGAAGACGTCGATCGCTTCGACGCCGGCGTCTTTTCCTTCAACGACGACGTGCATTACGATCTTCTTTCCTGCCTGCAAAAATCGATCCGCGGTTCGGATCCGGATGCGGCGATCTTCTATCTTGCAAAACTGCTTTCGATGGGAGAACTTCTCTCCGCCTGCCGCAGACTGCAAGTGATCGCCTCGGAGGATATCGGGCTTGCCTACCCGCAGGCAGCTGCTATTGTCCGCGCCTGCTGTGAGTCTGCGGTGGAACTGGGACTGCCCGAAGCCGGGATCCCGCTTGCCAACGCAACGATCCTGCTTGCGACTTCTCCCAAATCCAATTCGGCAAATCGAGCCTTTGAAGAAGCGAGCGAGGAAGTGCGAAAAGGAAAGGGCATTACAGTTCCGAAACATCTGCAAAGCCCCTTGTTCAAAGGATATAAATATCCTCACAGCTATCCAAATCATTACGTCGCACAACAGTATTTGCCCGACGATCTTCTCGGCAGCGTTTTCTACCACCCGGGCGAAAACAAAACCGAGCAAGCGGCAAAAGACTACTGGGATACGATCAAAAAGAATACAAAAAAAGAGCCGTGAGGCTCTTTTTTGTATTAGGGAAGCTTAATGAAGGGCAACTCGACCCGTTTGCCGGAGGAGGCGATCGCTTCATCGTTGCCTTCGGGATCTGTCGGCGTCGCATACGGATTGTTTTCGGTGTGGTCGGTTTCAGGGGACTGTTCTACTTCCGGTTCCGCTTTCTTTTCTTCTTGCGTTTGTTCCGTTTTTTGTTTGTCGCCGGGGTCTTCTTGCTCCGGCTCTTTTGACGATCCTTCATTTTGCGGTTCTGGATCGTTCGGGAGATCTGCGTCGCTTCCTGCAAAGGCGTCCCGTTCTTTTTCGGAGGAAATCTCGCCCGACGCGTCTTGCGCTTTTTGCTCCCTGCCTTTGCAAGCCGCAACGGCGAGCACAAGCGAGAGAGTCAGCAGAAGAAAGAGAAAGCTGCGTATCGTCTTTTTCATGATCGAATTATCCTTTTTCATGCTTGCTTTTTCGGTTGACGATTGATTTTGCTTTTTCGGAAAGACGTTCTGCGTATTCTTTCAGATTCTCACGAATGGGGTGTGTTCCGTGCAAGGCAAAAACAAAGTGGAAAAACTTGTTTGTTTCGATCTTTTCCTGCAGATTGCTTTTGAGTTCTTCGAGGCGGACGACCAGATGATTTTCTTTTGCAAAGGCGCGGATTTTGGCAAGCAGACGAGCAGAATAGAAGAAATCCACAAGCAGAATTCCAAAAAAGATCCCAAGGAAAAAGAAAACGAATGGATGGGTCAAAAAGCCTTCGACAAGGCGGGTGATCGGCGGGTGCAGAAGAAGAGAATAGAGCCCGCCGAGGACCGTCCAAAAGAGTGAAAACAGTGGACAAATAATACCTTCGAGGTTGCCTTTTCTGCCCGAATAATCCCAAAGCTTGACTTTCATGCCGAGAATAAAGATCTTTCCGGCAACATATTCGATTGCGGTCAAAGCCAGCCCGATGATTAGAATCCGGAAAACGGCTTGCAAGACCCCGTTCTCAAGGAAGGAAAACTTGATCGAGGAGAGCAGATAAAGCGTGCAGAGACCAAAGCCGTACAGAGGGAGACAAGGACCGACGAGAAAGCCCGGGTTGATCCATTTCTTTGCCGTAAACAGGCGGCGAAAAAAGAGCTCCAAAATCCAGCCGAAGGAGGAGCCGAGGGCAAACAGAAAACAAAGCGTTAGAAAGAAATTCATGCGGGGCTCCTTTCAAAAGCGTCACACAAAGAGGTCCCTGCGCGCCGCGTATTTCTTGCCTTTATTTTAGCACAAAGCGTTTCTTTTGTCAATAAAAAAGGCGCTCTTATAGGAGCGCCTTTTTTATTGGGGGTTGCGATTTTATTTGACGGGGCAAACGTTGATCGCGCGGAGTTTTTCGCTGTTCTTGGGATCGGGTTCGGTATCAAACGTCACCTTTTGTCCCTCGGTCAGGGTTTTGAATCCTTCCACCTGAATGGCAGAGAAGTGCACAAACACATCATCGCCGCCGTTGTCGTTGGAAATGAAGCCATAGCCCTTTTCAGCGTTGAACCACTTAACAGTACCGCTGTTCATTTGGGGTACCTCCGTAAAAATTTCTGTACCCGGGAAAGGCCGATGCTTTATCGGCGAACACATAGTGGCTTCGCAAAGAAAAGGATCGAAGGTATCACGAATACAGAGTAAGTTTAGCATATTGCTTGAATAATGTCAATAGGTTTTTTGGATTTTTTACATTTTTTTCATTTCTACAAAACAGGTTGACAAATTTGACCTATACTGGTATAATAATAGAGCTGTAAGAGCGAAAAAACTGCATACCACTTGCGTGAGGGAGTAGTTGCCGCGATGGCGCGGGACAAGTCAACAATCCCGGATGCTTCTTGCGTCCTGGCTTGCCATAGTAATGAGACTCATGCATACGGATTCTTTTCGTATGCATGAGTTTTTCTTTTTTTCAAACATAATACGGAGGACAAAAATGGATGTTTTGATTGATCGGGTGCGCTCGTTTTTGGTTTCGACGCTTACGGGCGCTTTCGGTGGAGAGAACGTGTTTCTCATTGTGGTGAACCTTCTGCTTTTGGCGTTGGGGCTTTTCATTATCATCAAAGGCGGGGATGCTTTTGTGGATGCCGCAACCTGGATCGCGGAGGTTTCGGGAATCCCGAAATTTATCGTCGGCGCCACGGTCGTAAGCCTTGCCACAACGCTTCCCGAGCTGCTCACTTCGGTTTTTGCGGCTTTGCGCGGGAGCACCGATATGGCGATCGGCAACGCGATCGGGAGCGTGACCGCGAACATAGGGCTCATTATGGCGATCTCGATTCTCGCCATCCCTTCCGTGATCAATCGGAAAGACTATGTCGTCAAAATTTGCCTGATGCTCGGCGCCACGATCGTCATCGTGTCCTTTGGGCTTGGCGGAAAGGTGAGTATCGTCGCCTGCGTCATTCTGGCAGTCCTTTTCTGTGTGAACATCTGGGAAAATCTGCACGCGGCAAAGCGCGGCGCTGCCAATGAGGACGACGCATCCGAGCGCCCGCCGCACGACAAAAAAACGGTTGCCAAAAACATTGCAAAATTTTTGCTTGGCACGGCAGGGATCGTTTTGGGTGCCGAACTCTTGGTTTCTTCCGGCTCCTCTCTTGCAAGCGCCGCGGGCGTTTCGGAGCGACTGATTTCGGTGACGCTCATCGCGGTTGGCACTTCGCTTCCCGAGCTTGTTACCACCATTACCGCGATTGCAAAGAAGCAATCCGATCTTTCGGTCGGCAACATCATCGGCGCCAATATCATCGACCTGACACTTATCCTGCCGATCTGCGCATTTCTTTCGGGACAGGCACTTCCTGTCGGCGCACAGATCTCGTCGATCGACTTTCCCGCAGCCCTGATCGTTGGTGCGGTGGCTTGTATTCCGCCCTTATTTACCAAAAAGTTTCAGCGTTGGCAGGGTGTTGCGCTGCTTGTCTTTTATGTGGTTTACCTGACCTTGACCACGCTTGCTTGAATAAAATTCCGATTGACATTCAGTCAAAAACATGATACAGTAAATGTAAGAGAATGTTTTTTGAAAAGAGGGCATATATGAAACAATTATTCCTTTCTTTTGCCATCTTTCTTTTGACCTTTTCACTCCTTTTGACAGGTTGTCGCAAAAAGACAGCCTCTCCCGATATCGGCATTCAGGGCGGGGATGACGAGATCCCGGTTTCCCAAACCGAAATCGGAGAGAAAGAAAAAGAAGACGGTCACGTGGGGGAGGCGATCGGAGGTCAAACGATGGAAGAACCCAATCCGCCGCAGGACGATCCCGAACCCGGTTGGGAAAGTGCAACGCCCGGCGTCTGGAAAGTCTTGTTCCGCGATCGTTCGGGAAATTTGATTTCCACACAGGAAGTGGAGGATGGCAAAGACGCCGTTCCCCCCGAAGTCCCGTTTGACGAGGAGTTTCGCTTTGTTTCCTGGGATAAGGAATATACCGCCATTACTTCCAACCGCATTATTACCGCGCTCTATGAGAAGCGTCCGCTGAACGACCCCGCAAGGCTTCGTTATTCCGAGCCTGACGAGTCCTTTGAATGTGCTTTGATCGGTGCCGGAAGCTACCGCTCGGATACGCTCGAGGTGCCGACGCTCTCTCCCAACGGCGCTCGTGTGACTTCGATCGGGGAAGGCGCTTTCCAAAACAATCTTGAATTTCAGCGCCTTGTATTGCAGTCGGACGAACTGACGATCGAGGCGGAAGCCTTTTTGGGGTGCTTCCATCTTTACGAGCTCGTGATCAATGCGTTTCCGCTCCAAGTGGCAAGCGATGCTTTTTCCAAATGCGTCAGCGTTTCTTCGATCGTTCTCGGAGACGAGATCGCAGACGTTCTGAAAAGCGAGGCGGGGTGGCTGACAGAGTTTTCCCATTCGGTCATTTCATTGACCCTCGGCAAATCGATCGACTATATTGACGACGGTTTCTTTGATTCGTTTGTAAAACTGGTCGATCTGCACAACCATTCCAAACTAAAAATTGAAAAAGGCTCTGATGCGGACGGTGGCGTTGGCTTGCATCTCTTGGAAGACGCGGACGACGAATTCCACACCATTTTGCAAAGCGGTGCGTTCATCTTCTACTACAACGAGGAGAACCTGGTTTTCTATTTACTCGGCAGTGTAGCAAAAGAAGTGCTGGAAGAGTATCTCGATCCCGATGAGCTGACCGAGGACGGCACGTTCCAGCTTCCCGAAGGCTGCGGAGAAGATTGTTACGATTATTACGTTCATCCTTACGCTTTTTACGAGCGTTCGGATATTCGGGATCTGAAAATCCCGAGAGACGCCGTAAAGATTTGCGCCTATGCCTTTGGCGAGTGCAAGAACATGACGAGCATCACGTTTGCCGAACTGCCGAGAGAGGGGATAGAATCCGACGCCTTCCGCGGTGCCACGGCAAGTAAACTAACGATCGGCGATATCCAGTATACCTTCAGTCGTACCAAGCCCACCAAAGAAGGAAACTATTGGCATTACAGCGAAGGAATTCCGACTGTTTGGACCGAGGACGCAGACGATGACGGAGACGTGGATACTTCTTCCGGGTACGGTCCTCTGAAACCCGGTTCTTAAATTCAAAACGCTTAAAAGACAGAAAACGCCGCCGACCGGTTTTACCGTCGGCGGTGTTTTTTATCTTGTTCTCAAAGCCAGGTCGGAAAGAGAAACAGCAGATCGCGAAGCTCTGTATAAATTTGTTTGAGCTGCGAGATTGGAAGCGGATTTTTTCCACTTCCACATTCGAGCGTGAAAGCGGGGATCCCGAGCGAGCGGATGCACCAATCGGTCAGCCCGCCGCAGGAAGAAAGCCCTTCGGCAATTTCGGGATGATAGCCGGATCGCGCCTCCATTTGCTTTGCAATGCGGATCGAAGAAGGGCACATGGCGCCGCGGCTTTGATAGTAAATGACTCTGCCTTGCGTGTGGAGAGAGAGCACGCCGCGCAAGGTAGGATGATGCCGCAAAAAGCCGCAAAGATAGGCGACTTCGGGTTCGGATTCGGGCTCTTCGCCCGCAAAGCGGGTCGGTGCGCCCGAAAGGATGCCGGAAGCAGCGCGATACTCTGCAAAAGCGTCATTATAGTTGTGGTTGAGATCGACCCCTCTGCCGTTTGCCTGCCAAAAGGAGAAGGTTTTGTTCCCGCCGTTCATTGCAATGACCCGGTCTTTGATCGGATTGTCGTTTGAAACGCCGTGATAGACGTATTCCACGCCGTCGGGGTTCAGCATGGGGATCACATGGTAGGTCACGCACTCAAACAGCTCGGCGACCGAGATGCCGCCGATCCTTTTTTCGCGCAGAGAACCCGCTTCTTCAAGGAATTTGATCAGCAGGTCGCAGGTCAGCCACTCCAGAGCGTGATGCGTGCCGACGTAAAGGACTTCGATCTTCCCGTGACCGAGCGTGAATTTTGGAATCCCGCGCCCCAAAAGGCTGGTACCGAGATAACCGAAAGAAAGATCGGGAAGGCTTTTTTCCAGTGCCTCCGCGCGAGCGAGAAGTTCTTTGTGATCCATAATGGCTCCTTTCTAATCTCTAAAACCTTGCAAAAAGCCATAAAAGTTTTACATTTTTTCACACAAAGTACAAAAAATGTGTTACAATAATCTTGTTCGTAACATCCGATCGAAAGGCGTGCCTATGAAGAATCAAACGCAAACAAACGCGATAAGGCAGATCCTGTGGGTCTTTTTGCCGCTTGTTGCAAGCATTTTGCTTCATAGCCTCGTTTTGACGCCGATCTATCTGACCATCGCAAGCAATGTGGAATGGAACCGAACGGCTTTTCCGCAAGTGATCGGATATTTCCAACTGCTTTTGGAATACGCCTTTTACTGGTTCCTGTTCGTTTTCCTTGAGAACAGCATGGGGAAGCTTCGGGTCGTTTCTTATCTGTTCCCGATTTTGGGCTTGCTACTGTTTCGTCAAGGGCTGGAGCTTTTGATGGGATACTCGGTGATGGGCTTTCCAAGCGCCGAAAAGTTTTTTGAGGAAGAGCTGGTTTATCTTCTGCTGCAACTCTTCTTTGATTGCGCTTTGCTCGGGCTTGCCGCTCTTTTGATTCACTTTCTCAAGCAACCGAAGCGTAGGGCATTTGTGCTTTCCTCTTTGCCTTTTGCTTTTCAGCTCATTTCGCTTGCCGTGGTACTATTTGGGTATCGCCCGCTGACAAAGGAAATTCTATCGGAAGCTGCCCTTGATTTGATCGTTCATATTGTATGCCTTTTTGCAGGCTTTGGTGTAATTCTTTTCTTTGACAGACTTTTCGGAAAGGAGACGGAAAATGAAAAAACGCTATGACGCTGTCTTGTTTGACCTTGACGGAACGCTGCTCGACAACAATGCTTCGTTCGCGAGAGCCTTTGAAGTGATGAAGATGCTCTTTCCCGAAACCTTTTCACAACCGCAGGCGCTTGATCTTGCCGGCATGATCGATCTGCGCCGCAAGCACGAAGCCAATCCGGAAGCGTTTTTGATCGATTATTGCAAGAAAACCGGCTGGGTGCTGGAGCGCTCTCCCGAAGCCTTTTATTCTTTCTGGAGTAGTCTCTATCTCGATTATCCGGTTCTTTATCCCGAAAGTCTGCCGCTTTTGCACTATTTAAAAGACAAAGGCTACAAGCTCGGGATTGTGACCAACGGTCACACGGTTTCGCAAAGCCGCAAGCTCCGCGCCTGTGGTGTGGACGATCTCGTCGAAGTCAGTGTGATCTCGGAATCGGCAGGAGTTGCAAAACCCGATCCCGCAATTTATCGTATGGTGCTCGATCGCTTGCAGGCAAAACCGGAAGAATCGCTTTTTGTCGGCAACAATCCCGATACCGATATTCTCGGAGCCCTCAATACGGGTATGGATGCGTTTTACATTCTCGGTAGACCCCAGACTCAAAATCCCACCTATTCGGGCAACTTAAAAGATCTATTTGATCTGCTCTAACACAAAGAAAGAGCCGACGGCAAGCGCCGTCGGCTCTTTCTTTGTAGGCTTTATTCTTTTTCGCTCGATTGGTTAAACATGTCGATCTGACCGCTTCCGGTCGGACGGTAGGGGATCCCGAGATGTTGATAAGCGATTTTGGTCACGCTTCTGCCGCGCGGCGTTCTCGAAAGAAAACCGATCTGCATGAGGTAGGGTTCATAAACGTCCTCAAGCGTGACGGATTCCTCGCCGACCGTGGCGGCAAGCGTTTCAAGCCCCACAGGACCGCCGTCATAGACCTTGATGATGGTCTCGAGCATTCTGCGGTCAACGTTGTCGAGCCCCAGTTCGTCAATCTCCAGTTTGTTGAGCGCGTAGTTTGCGATCTCGGAATTGATCTCGCCGTCGCCTTTGATCTGTGCAAAGTCGCGGACTCGCTTAAGCAGACGGTTGGCGATGCGGGGGGTTCCGCGCGAACGTCTTGCGATCTCCACCGCGCCGTCGTCCGAGATCTTCATGTTGAGGATCGAGGCGTTCCTGCGAACGATCGTTGCGAGTTCTTCGGGCGTGTAAAGGTCGAGCTTTAAGATCACGCCGAAACGGTCGCGCAAAGGGGTGGTCATTTGCCCCGCTCTCGTTGTGGCGCCGATCAGTGTGAACTTGGGAAGGTCAATGCGGATGCTTCTTGCGGAGGGTCCTTTGCCGATGATAATATCGAGCGCATAGTCCTCCATGGCAGGGTAAAGGATTTCCTCGACCGAGCGCGAGAGACGGTGGATCTCGTCGATGAAAAGCACGTCGCCGGGGTTGAGGTTTGTCAGAATGGCGGCGAGGTCGCCCTGCTTTTCAATGGCGGGACCCGACGTGGTACGGATATTGACCCCAAGCTCGTTTGCAATAATTCCCGCAAGCGTGGTTTTTCCGAGACCGGGAGGACCGTAGAGAAGCACGTGATCGAGTGATTCTCCGCGCGCTTTTGCGGCTTCGATATAGATTTTCAGGTTCTCTTTCGCCTTGTCCTGACCGACGTATTCCTCAAGCCGCTTGGGGCGCAAAGAGTAATCGACGTCGGCGTCCTCTGCGGTGTAGGAGGTGTTCATAATGCGGTTTTCAAAATCAAAATCGTTTGTGTCCATTCGTTCCTCCTACTTGTTTCAGCGCGCCGATTTTTTGAGTGCGGCGCGGATGAGTTCTTCGAGCGACATGCTTTCAATGTCGAGCGTTTTGAGCAGGTTCATGGCGTCCGAACGGTTGTAGCCGAGCACCATGAGCGCGTCGAGCGCTTCGTTCAGCTTGCCGCGACCGGCGGGAGCAATCTCGGGTGCGTTTTCCGCAACCGCAGCGGGGAAGGAGCCTCCGCTTTCTTTGAGCAGCTTGTCGCGCAACTCCAGAATGATGCGAGCGGCGGTCTTGGGACCGATCCCGTTGGCGGAGGAGATCGATTTTCTGTCCTCCGAGCAAACCGCAATGGCAAACTTTTCGGGCGTCATGGCAGAGAGGATCGACAAAGCGGCTTTGGGACCGACGCCCGAAACCGTAATGAGCAGTTCAAAGGTTTCTTTTTCCTGTTCGGTTGCAAACCCAAACAGCTCGATCCCGTCCTCGCGCACGGCGAGATAGGTGTAGAGCAGGACTTCTTTCGACTCCGAAAAAGAGCGGGCAGAGAGGGCACTTTGCGTGCTTCCGCTGATCGTCAGCCGGTAGCCGACGCCTCCCACGTCCAGAACGGCCAAACCGGGCTCCACGTGGGCAACTTCTCCTCGCAGATAATAAAACATGGCTACTCTCGCTCCTTTTTCGTACTGTTTGAACGGTCTGTTATCATTGTACCATAAAAAAGCGCTCCTGTAAATGAGAAAAATTGATTTTTTCGTAGAAAAGGTGAAAAAATGAAAATCCGTTTGACTTTACTATAAAATTGTGATATACTTTAATTTGGAGTATTTTGGAAAGGAGTAGGCGAAGATGCGAATTCTCGGAATTGACCCCGGCTTTGCAATCGTCGGTTGGGGCGTTGTCGAATACAGCGGCTCAAAATTCAAAACGATCGCCTACGGCTCGATCCAGACCCCTGCGGGGATGCGGATCGAGGAGCGCCTGTTTCAAATTCAAAAGCAGTTGAATTTTTTGTTTGACACCTATCATCCCGACGCTATGGCGGTCGAGGAACTCTTTTTTAACAACAACATCACCACCGGTATCCGGGTTGCCGAAGCCAGAGGCGTGATTTTGGTGGCGGCGGAAGCGCACGGCGTACCGATTGCCGAATACACGCCCTCGCAGATCAAACAGGCGGTGGTCGGCTACGGAAAAGCCGAGAAAAAGCAGATCATTGCAATGGTGACGATGCTGCTCGGGCTCAAGGAGCCGCCCAAACCGGATGACACGGCGGACGCACTCGCCGTTGCAATCTGCCACGCCCATTCGGATCGCTCGGGACTGGCTGACTATTTCAACAAGTAAGGAGAACCCCATGTGGTATTCTGATCTTTGGACCGATTATGAACTTCTCGACGCCTCGGACGGGGAACGTCTGGAGCGTTGGGGAGATAAGATCCTCATTCGCCCCGACCCGCAGGTCATCTGGCGCGGTGTTGCCTCTCATAAGGCGTGGAAGCACGCAGACGGCATCTATCGCCGCTCCTCGTCGGGTGGCGGCGCGTGGGTCAAAAACGATCTGCCCGCGTCCTGGACGATCGGTTACGGCTCGTTGAGATTTGTTCTTCGCCCGATGGGTTTTAAGCACACGGGCTTGTTCCCGGAGCAGGCGGCAAACTGGGATTGGTGCCAAAAACTCATACGAGAAGCGAACAGACCGATCAAGGTCTTGAATCTCTTTGCTTACACCGGCGGCGCAACCGTCGCTTGTGCGGCGGCGGGAGCCTCTGTTGTCCACGTGGACGCCGCAAAGGGCATGGTGGCGCAGGCAAAAGAAAACGCCGCGCTCTCGGGTCTTGCCGAAGCTCCCATCCGCTATATCGTGGACGATTGCAAAAAATTCGTCGAGCGCGAACTGCGCCGCGGCAACCGCTACGACGGGATTATCATGGATCCGCCTTCTTACGGTCGCGGACCGGGAGGAGAGGTCTGGAAGCTCGAGGACAGCATCGGCGAATTTCTCTCGCTTGCATCCCAGCTTCTTTCCGATGATCCGCTTTTCCTGCTTGTCAACTCTTATACCACGGGGCTTTCTCCCATGACGATGGCATACCTGACAAGGCTTTACGTCGAACGCCGCTACGGCGGAAGCACCGAAGCGGGAGAACTTGGGCTGCGCGTCAGCGCGACCGGCGGCTACTTGCCCTGCGGAGCTTCGACGCGTTGGTCTTGCAAACAATCGAAAAAGGATTAAACAAAGGATACATACACTTTGAAAGAAACGTTTATCAAAACCGAAGAACTCTCGTTTTCCTACCAAGCACAAACCGAAAACGAGAAGATCCCTGCGGTCAAAAACCTATCGGTTGAGATCACGTCCGGCGAATACGTGGCGATCCTCGGTCACAACGGATCGGGAAAATCTACCTTTGCCAAACTGCTCAACCTTATTCTGGAGCCTGTTTCGGGGAAGCTCTTTGTGGACGGCAAAGAACGCACGGGAGAACTGACCGAAGCAGAGCTTTTGGAACTTCGCCGCAGTGTGGGGATGGTTTTTCAAAACCCGGATAACCAGCTCGTTGCAACGCTTGTCGAGGAGGACGTCGCTTTCGGGCCCGAAAATCTCGGATACCCGCGCGAAGAACTCCGTACACGCGTTGATGAAGCGCTTGCAACCGTCGGCATGACCGAATATAAAGATTATGAACCCCACAAGCTCTCGGGCGGACAAAAACAGCGGGTTGCCATTGCAGGCGTCCTCGCCATGAAGCCGCGTTGCATCATCTTTGACGAATCGACCGCTATGCTCGATCCGAGCGGGCGGCAGGAAGTGCTTTCCACCATTCGCAGACTCAACCGCGAGGAAGGCATTACGATCATCAACATCACCCACTACATGAACGAAGCTGCCGAAGCCGATCGCATCCTTGTGATCAATGATGGGGAATTGCTCCTCGACGGAACTCCCGATGAAGTTTTTTCGAAACGCGATCTTTTGCTTTCGGTCGGTCTGGAAGTGCCTCAAAGCGCCGAACTCGTCTTCAGGCTCAAAGAAGCCGGGATTGATCTGCCGACCGACGCGCTCTCCTCGCCCGAAAAATGTGCCGAAGCGATCGCAAAGGCTTACTTTGCACAGTGCAAAGGAGGGCGGGGCAATGGATAAGATCAGGCTTGAAAACGTGACCTACCGTTATGACGTCGGTACGCCTTTTGAACAGACTGCACTCGAAGACGTCACGCTTTCGATCGAAGCGGGGAAGATCACCGGCATCATCGGGCATACAGGCTCGGGCAAGTCCACGATGATGAAACTGCTCAACGGACTGGATAGCCCCACAGAGGGAAAGGTCTATCTTGACGGCGCTTGCATTAACGCCACCAAAAAGGAGTGGCTTGCGCAAGGGCTGGAGGATGAAAAATACAAAGATCTTCCGAAAAATGCAAAGAAAAAGGCGATCTTAAAAGACTACGCCGATTTTCACAAGAACCTTTGCTTCCGCGTAGGGCTTGTGATGCAATATCCGGAATATCAACTCTTTGAAGAAACGGTCGCAAAGGACATCGCGTTCGGTCCTCGCAACATGGGACTTTCGGAAGAGGAAATTGCCAAACGGGTCAAAGAAGCCGCCGCTTTTACAGGCGTGTCGGAGGATCTGTTTGAAAAATCTCCCTTTGACCTTTCGGGTGGGCAGAAACGCCGCGTCGCGCTTTCCGGCGTGATCGCCATGCGCCCCGAAGTGTTGGTGCTCGACGAGCCTGCCGCCGGGCTTGATCCACGTGGCAGAAACAACGTCTTTGAGAGCATCGTGGATTATCGGAACAAAACGGGGTCTACAATCGTCATCGTCAGCCACAGTATGGAAGACATGGCGAAATACTGCGATCGCGTTGTGGTGATGAACCACGCGAAGGTCGCTATGGTTGGCGAACGCAAAGAGGTGTTCGCTCACGTAAGAGAACTTGCCGGCATGGGACTGGACATCCCCGAGATCACCCGCCTTGCCGAACTGCTCCTTGCAAAGGGACTTCCGCTTACCGATGCTATCTATACGGTCGAAGAAGCACGAGAAGCGCTCCTTGCCGTTTGGAAAGGAGGGGGTGACAAATGAGGGGAATGACACTCGGACAATACTATCCCGGGACCTCTCCGATCCATCGCCTTGACCCGAGAGCCAAGATCATTCTCGGGATCCTTGCCATCGTTTGCAGCTTCCTCTGCAAAACGCTTTTCAGCTTTTGTTTGCTCGAGGCGCTCGTTCTGCTTTTGGTCATTCTTTCGGGTATTCCGCCAAAACTTTTGATTCGCGCCCTGCGACCGGTGCTTTTCATCCTGCTTTTTACTTCGCTTGTCAATATCTTTATGACGAGAGGCAAAAATCTGCTTTTTGAATACGGGATCTTTCACATCTACGAAGAGGGACTTTGGAACGCGCTTTTTATGATCCTGCGCATCACGTCCCTGATCCTGATGACGAGCATCTTTCTCACCTATACCACGACGCCGATCGCTTTGACCGACGGGCTCGAACAGTTGCTTTCGCCGCTCAAAAAACTGCACATCCCGGTGCACGATTTTGCCATGATGATCACGATCGCCATGCGCTTTATCCCCACGCTTGCCGAGGAGACCGAGCGCATTATGAACGCGCAGAGAGCAAGGGGCGTCAACTTCTCGACCGGTGGACTGATCAAGCGGGTACGGTCGCTCATCCCGATCCTCATTCCGCTCTTTGTTTCGGCGTTTAACCGAGCCTTTGATCTGGCGAACGCTATGGAATGCCGTTGCTATCATGGCGGAGAGGGAAGAACGCGACTGAAAGTGCTTCGCTATAACGTGTGGGACTTCGTTGCCATCCTTCTTCTCATCGGCGTTGGCGTGGGACTGGTGTTTGCCAACCGCCTGACCTTCGGAGGATCAATCCTATGAAACTCTTTCTGACCATCGGATACCTCGGAACAAACTACTGCGGCTACCAGGTGCAGCCCGGAAAGCCGACCGTGCAAAAGGCGCTCAACGAAGCTGCAAAAGCACTGTTTGGCTTTGATTGCGACGTGGTCGGGTGCAGCCGCACCGACAGCGGCGTCCACGCTACCTGCTTTTGCGCAACGCTCTCGGAAAAAGGAAAAGAGAGCTTGCCGCTCAAAATGGACGCCTCCAAAGTGCCGCTTGCGCTTTCGGCGCACCTGCCGAGGGACATTGCGGTTTATGACGCCAAATGGGTGGAGGATGATTTTCATGCCCGCTATGACGTAAAAGAAAAGGAATACCTTTACCGCATCTGCAACCGGGCTGTGCGCGATCCCTTTGAAGAAGGGCGCGCCTGCCATGTGCCGGTTCCTATTGGTGACGACGATCTTGCCCGCATGAAAGAGGCGGCGGCATATTTTGTCGGCAAGCATGATTTTTCTGCTTTTCGCGCGGTCGGTTCCAAAGAGACTGATCCTGTGCGAACCGTCTTTTCGGCAAGCGTCGAACGAAAAGGGGATCTTGTTTTGTTCCGCGTTGCCGCCAACGGATTCCTTTATCACATGGTGCGAATCATGGCAGGGACGCTCCTCGAAGTGGCTTCCGGCAAACGCACCACCGAAAGTGTAAAAACGCTTTTGGAAGATCCCACGTCGGGAACTGCAGGGATGACTGCACCGGCAGAGGGACTTTACCTCGTCCGTGTGACCTATTAAGGAGATCAATTCATTTCGCAAAAGGAGGATGGGCATGAAGCAAACGCTCTTATCCCGCTTTCGGGCAAGCCGACCGAAGGACGCGGGAGAGGTTCAAAACGCCTACTATGAAACCGCTTCCAACCGCTTCGGCATCGCCCAGGTTCTCCTTTATCTCTCGTTGCTTGCTTTTGTCGTGCTGTCGCTGATCAACAACCGCGACCTTGTGACCTACGAAAATTTTTACTACTTTTTCAAGGATCTCAACGCAGTTAATCTCGATCTTTATGAAGCCGATACGGTGTCTTACCCGACCGATGAGGTCCAGTCCTTCACGCTCTATCGCAAAGGGCTTGCCGTAGCGGGGAACAATTCGGTTTCGATTTTTACCCAATCAGGCAGACAACTCATCAGCGCCTCGGTCTCCTACAGAAATCCGGTGGCGCTCGGCTCTGGAAAGTATCTGCTCGTTTACGATCTCGGCGGCATGGGGTATTCGCTCTACAATTCTTATTCACAGATTCACAGCGGAACGACCGATGCGCCGATCACGGTTGGCGCCATCTCGCCCGCAGGCAGCTTTGCGCTTGCCACAAGGAGTGAAGGCGATGCGCTTTCCACCGTGTCGCTCTACAACGATCGTTTTACGCTGGTCAACCGCTATAAAAAGTCCGGGTACGTGATGGATCTTTCGATCAACGACAAAGGGAATCTACTTGCGATCCTGCTTTCCGATGTTTCGGGCGGCGCTTATGAAACCAAGGTTTTCCTTTATGTTCCGGGCGAATCCAATCACAAAGCGCTTGTGACGCTTGCAAGCGGACTCGGCGTTTGTTGCCGATTTACCTCGTCCTCGTATCTTGCGGTGCTCTCCGAGAGCGGAGTTGACTATGTTTCCTATTCTGGCTCTCTCAATCACGTTGCCGATTTTGGAACACGGAAGATCCTTTGTGCCGACGCGTCGAGTGACGGACTTGCCGTTTGCCTTGCGGGAGACTCCAAATTAAACCCCAATCAGCTTTTGGTTTTTGATAAGTCCGGAAGACAGCTATACAAGGCTTCCGGAATGCGAGCTTTTACCACTCTATCCCGCGCAGGCAAATGCCTTTACTGCCTTTCCGAGGGGCTTGTGGAGCGCCTAAACCTTTCGGGCAACAAATGGGATGCCATGCCGCTTGAAGCGGGGCAGACCGCACTCTTGGGGCTTGACGGAGAGGAATTTTTGCTCTGCGCTCCGGAAAAGGCAAAAACAATTTTGTTTCAACCCGAATAATCCGAAAGGAGAATAATCGTGCAATATCTGTTTGATCTGATCGCGATTCTCGTCGCGGCCGTAATCATTTTTATCTTTGCAAAACGCGGCTTTTTTAAGAGCATTTTGCGCTTTTTCCGTTGGATCTTTGCCGCTCTTATGGCGTATCTTTTCGGAAGTAAGCTCGCAACCTTTTTCTATGATAAGGTGTTCTATCAATCGATCCTCAAATCGCTGACCGAAAAGGTGCAAGCACTTTATGACAGCGCGACCGCGTCTTTCAGCGGGGAAGCGGTTTATGAAAAATTGCCCTTTTTCCTCAAAACCGAGGAGATGCGGGAAAAGCTTGCCGCCATTGAATCGGGCGACGGCATGGTGAGCGCGATCTCCGAGACGATCGCAAAACCTGTCGCAACGATCGCAGCAAACGTGGCTGGCTATCTGCTTGTTTTCATCGTGGCGTTCCTCGCTTTTTGGGTTGCACTCATCCTGCTTGACAAGATCGTTAAGCTCACGGCGTTCACCCGCTTTGTCAACGGTCTTTTGGGAGCATGCCTTGGCGCCGCGCTCGCCTTGCTTTTGCTTGTGATGGCCGTGTCTATCATGCGGACCTTCTTCTCGGAAACGCCGGTGTACGCCAATTCGTTTCTCATCAAGTGGATCTCAAGCTGGAAACTTTTACAGAACGATTCGATATTTAACGTCGGCAAGCGTTGGCTTTCCGGCATCCGATAACCCGATTCCCGAAAGGAAAACAGTAAACTATGGTACTTTGTTCAAATTGCAAAAAACGAATGGCGATCGTCTTTGTCACCAAGGTGGAGAACGGGGAAAAGGCATCCAAAGGGCTTTGCCTCAAGTGCGCCAAAGAGATGGGGATCCCGGTGGACAACCTCATGGGCAATATCGCCGGTCAGTTGGGAATTTCTCCCGAACAACTCGAAAATGCCGAAACCGATCTTAACGAAATGTTGACTCAAAATCTGCCCTCTGATTTTGACGACAATGAGGACGGCGGCGCGCCCCCGATCGATTTTCCCAAGCTCTTCCGCGATGCCGGTTTGACCTTCCCGGGAAGCGAAAACCAAAATGCGCCGGCACAGCAAGACGCGGAGCAAAAAGAAAAAAAGCGCGACAAGCAAGAGAAAAAGCTCAAGTTTTTGTCGGTCTACGGCAGAAATCTGACCCAATATGCAAGAGAAGGGCGGCTTGACCACATCATAGGTCGTGACAAAGAACTTGCCCGCATGATCCAGATTCTTTGCCGCAGACAAAAGAACAATCCCTGCCTCATCGGCGAACCCGGCGTCGGCAAAACCGCGATCGCGGAAGCGCTCGCACAAAAGATTGCCGCAGGCGACGTGCCTTACAAGCTCAAAGACAAACAGCTTTATTTGCTTGATATGACGGCACTCGTTGCAGGCACACAATTCCGCGGACAGTTTGAATCGAGAATTTTGGGTGTTCTCAACGAAGTGCGCGAAGCGGGGAACGTGATCCTTGTCATTGACGAAGTTCACAACATTGTGGGATCGGGAGAATCCGAAGGGGGCGTCAACGCCGCCAACATTTTAAAGCCGGCGCTCTCGCGTGGAGAAGTCCGCATCATTGGCGCCACCACGCTCAACGAATACCGCAAATATATCGAAAAGGATTCGGCGTTGGAACGCAGATTCCAGCCGGTCATGGTCAACGAGCCCTCGATCGAAGATACGGTTGAAATGCTCCGCGAGATCAAGCACTACTATGAGGAGTTCCACGCGATCCGCATTCCCGAAGGGCTCCTTTCTCGCGCGGTGATCCTTTCCGAACGCTATATCACCGACCGCTATCTGCCCGATAAAGCGATCGATCTGCTCGATGAGGCGGCATCCTCGCTCTCTCTTTCCTCGGCTCCGATCAATGAGTCTTACGAGATCCGCGACAAGCTCTTGTCCTTAAAAGCACGTAGAGAGGCACTGGAAGCAGAAGTGGCGGGGAACAACCAGGTCGAAGAGGCGCGTTACGAGGAGATCACCAAAATCAAAGCCGAAGAGCTGAAACTCTCCGCTGATCTTACAAAACTTGAAAAGGATGCCAAAAAGGTCGAACTGACCGAGAACGAACTCGCGGAAGTCATCGAACTTTGGACGGGGATCCCCGCTACCAGCATCACCGAAAATGAGTTTGAGCGCATCGACAAGCTCGAAGAACGCCTCAAGCAAAGGATCGTCGGTCAAGATGAGGCAGTCGAAGCGGTCGCCCGCGCCATCAAGCGCAATCGCGCAGGCATTTCCTACAAGCGCAAACCGGTTTCTTTCATTTTTGCCGGTCCCACCGGCGTGGGAAAGACCGAGCTTGTCAAAACGCTTGCCACCGATCTCTTCCACTCGCCCGAAACGCTCATCCGGCTCGATATGTCCGAGTTTATGGAAAAACATTCGGTCTCGCGCATCATAGGCGCCCCTCCCGGATACGTCGGATATGACGAAGCCGGGCAGCTGACCGAAAAGATCCGCCGCAAGCCCTATTCGGTCGTCCTCTTTGACGAAATCGAGAAGGCACACCCGGATGTGCTCAACATTCTCTTGCAGATCCTCGACGATGGTCGCATCACCGACGCAAGAGGAAAGACCGTGAACTTTGAAAACACGGTGATCGTGATGACGACCAACGCGGGCTCGGATCGTTCTTCTGCGTTCGCAGGCTTTTCCGCCGACGCGTCGCGCGTTGAGTCCTCGAAAACCCAAAAAGCGCTCGAAGAATTCCTTCGCCCCGAGTTTCTAAACCGCGTGGACGAGGTCATCACTTTCCACAGCCTGACCGAGGAAAACTTCCGCGAAATTGCAAAGATCATGCTCTCGGATCTTACAAAAGCGCTTGCCGAAAAGCAGATCAAACTGGAGTATACAGATGCGGCGGCAGCCTTCATTGCAAAAAAATCCTATTCGGGCAAATTCGGCGCGCGCAATATGCGCAGGTTCATCCAAAAAGAAGTGGAAGACCGCCTTGCCGAACAGCTCATTTCGGATTACCGTCATACCATTACGCTTGCAAAGGTGGATTCGGACGGCGAAAAAATCCTTGTTTCCTGCCTTTGATCGGAGAAGAACATGACAGAGAAAGAAAAAATGCACACGGGAGATTTATATTTGCCGACAGACGACGAGATCTTTTTGTGGCAGACCGAGTGCCTTGACCGCTTGTATGAATACAACCATACGCGACCGACCGAAGCGAAAAGGCGAGAGGCGCTCTTAAAAAAGATGTTTGCCGAGATCGGAGAAGGGTGTTATCTCGAACCGCCTTTTTATTCCAACTTTGGCGGCGCTCACTGCCATTTTGGGAGCTTCATTTATGCCAATTTTGGACTGACGCTTGTTGACGATACCCATATCTACGTGGGAGATCACACGATGTTTGGTCCGCACGTGACGGTCGCGACGGCGGGACACCCGATCCTTCCCGCGCTTCGCGAAGATCAATACCAGTATAATCTCCCGGTTCGCATCGGGAAAAATTGTTGGATCGGCGCCGGCGTCGTCATTCTGCCCGGCGTTTCGATCGGGGACGGGAGCGTCATCGGCGCCGGAAGCGTTGTAACGAAGGACATTCCCGAGAACGTCGTTGCGTTCGGAAATCCCTGCAAAGTGCAAAGAGAAATCGGCGAGCGCGATCGAAAATTCTATTTCAAAGACCGAAAAATCCCGGCAGAGCTGAAAAAGAAATTCGCACTTTGATGCCTTACCGCTTTCTTCCGCCGCATATACTGCGGATAGAGTTGGAGAAACAGGGAGGGCGTTATGAATCTTTGCAGTACCGAAACCTTACGCAAACTTGAGATCATCAATCTTTCGGACGGTGCG
>CADBFJ010000008.1 GCA_902793915.1 uncultured Ruminococcus sp. | reverse complement strand
CGCGGCGGAAGAGCGCTTCGTTATAGTTCTCGGTCGCCTGTTGTTTGGCTTCTTCGGCGTCTGCGATCTCGCCGTCAAGACGCGCGAGCGTTTCTTCGGCAGTTTTCCACTGCGCCTCGTAGTCGGCAACCGATTTTTCCTTTTCAATGATCTGCTCGGTCAGCTCTTTTGCCACCTGCAAATACCCCTCGGACTCGCTTTTTGCCGAGCGGTTGCGTTCGCTTCCGCTCGCCTTTTCGTTCTCGAGGACGGTTTTGCGAATGGTGAGCTCGGTGCGTTCCTCTTCGAGCTTTTTCAGGTCGGCAAACGATTCTTCGAGCGCGCGATCGAGTTTGGCGAGCGTTTCGCTCTGCCCCGCGATCTCACCTTTTGCCGCTTCCTCTTCGGAAAGAAGTGCTACTTCTTTTTCTTTTTGTGCAAGGATTGCCGCTTTGTGCGCGGCGATCCCGGCTTTTTCTTCTTCGATCGAACGCGAGAGCGCCTCGAGCGACGCCGTCGTGTCCTTGATGAGATCCTCGGTGTGGAGAATGGTGTTTTCGGAAAGGCGGTACGCGCTTTCGAGTTCGTGGCAGCGGTCGTTTGCGGCAGAAATCTCACCGAAAAGCCGCTCGGACGCCTGTTTTTTGCCTTGCGCCGCTTCAAAGAGCTTATCGTTCTGCGCTTCAAGCGACTGGAGCGCGTCGTCAGCGGCGGCAAGGTCAAAGGATGCGTGCTGCATGGCTTCGGTCGCTTGCGTTAGGTCTGCGCGCAGTTTTTCGGTGTCGTAGAGCCAAAGGCTGACGTCTGCTTCTTTTTTCTTTTCAATCAGCTCGAGCGCTTTTTTTGCCTTTTCGGCTTCCTTTTGCAGAGGACCGACCTGCTCGGAAATCACCGAAAAAACGTCGTTGGTGCGCTCGATGTTGGCTTCCACCTCTTTGAGCTTTCTCTCGGTATCGTTCTTTTGGTAACGGTATTTTGCAATCCCCGACGCGTCCTCAAAGACGCTGCGGCGATCCTCGCTCTTTTTTGCGACCATTTCGTCGATGCGACCTTGTCCGATGATCGAATATCCATCGCGCCCGATACCGGTGTTCATAAAGAGCTGATAAATATCTTTGAGGCGAACGCCCTTGCGGTTGATGAAATACTCGCTGTCACCGGAACGGTAATAACGTCTTGTGACCATAACTTCATCATAAGGGCAATCGAGCTTGGCAAATTCGCCGCGATTATCAAAAGTAACCGACACTTCGGCATATCCCATGGGACGACGGCTGTCGGCGCCGCCGAAAATAACGTCCTCCATTTTGGCGCCGCGAAGCGTCTTGGAAGAAACTTCACCCAATACCCAACGCATGGCGTCGGCAATGTTGGATTTGCCAGAGCCGTTGGGACCTACGATAACGGTGACGCCTTGCGCCGAGCCGTCGGTCGAAAGGTTCACCTCCGTGGGATTTTCGAAAACCAGTTTCGTTTTATCGGGAAATGACTTAAAGCCTTGCATTTCCAGGGATTTCAGATACACGCCGAACTCCTCCCGTCATTACTCTAAACTATCTTTTACGGTTTTCAGTGCTGTACGCCAAACAGCGTGAGCGCGGCTTCCGCCGCCATCTGCTCCGCCTGCTTTTTGCTGTGTCCTTCCCCCATTCCGATCTTGTTGGAATCGAGGTAAACTTCCACAAGGAAGGTCTTGTCGTGGTCGGGACCGCTCTCACCGGCAAGCCGATATTCGAGCCGATGCTCTTCCTTGTCCTGCTGGACAAACTGCTGGAGCAGCGATTTGCAATCGGCACCGCTTGGGATCGGCAAACTTTCGACCCGGCGGCGGATAAAAGGCAACACAAAGGTCTTGACCTTTTCAAAGCCTTCTTCTCCCGCATCGAGATAGATCGCGGCAAGAAGCGCTTCAAACGCGTCGGCAAGGATCGCCGGTTTTTTGGCGCCGCCGGAAAGCGTTTCGCCTTTGCCGAGCCGCAGATGTTCTCCAAGCCCGATCTCCTCGGCGTAGGAAGCAAGCGCTTCCTCACAGACCGATGCGGCGCGCAGACGCGTCAGATCCCCTTCGGGAGACTTTGCGAATTGCCGATAAAGGAACTCGCTTGCGGCAAGCGACAAGACCGAATCTCCGAGGAACTCCAAGCGCTCGTTGCAACGCAAATGGTGATCGCGCGCGCCGGTCTCGTTGGAGTAGGAAGAATGGGTCAATGCCTGCTCGAGATAGCGAGGATCCCGGAACCGATATCCGGTTTTTTCCTGTAACTTTTCGGATAAAGCCATAAAATGCTCCTTTGTTTGCTGTTTCTCCGTTTCAGAAGGATTGATTTTTGCGGATCTCTTCCGCAATGCTGAAGATCGCTCCGCTCTTGCTGTATTCGATTGCCTGCCGAATGGCGTTCTTGATGGCTTTGGCGTCCGACGATCCGTGCGCCTTGATGACCGGGCGGGAAATGCCCAGAATCGGTGCGCCACCGCGTTCGGAGGGGTCAAAGTCTTTTTTCATTTCGGTCAGTTGCTTCTTCATGGTCAGCGCCGCGAGCTTGGTTGCCGGCGTGCTGTAAAGGATCTCTTTGAGACGACCCATAAGGAGTTTGCCGCACCCCTCCACGCTTTTCAGAAGGATGTTGCCGGTAAATCCGTCGGTCACGAGAACGTCGCAGACGTCAAACGGCAGAGTGCTGGCTTCAACGTTCCCGACGAAGTTCACAAGCGGGCTTTCGGAAAGCCGCAGATAAGCGGTTTGCTGCAAAGGCGTTCCCTTATGCGTCTCGGTTCCGTTGTTGAGCAGTCCCACACGTGGATTTTCCACGCCGTGCACCTGCTTCATATAAGCGCTGCCCATCATGGCAAACTGCAAGAGGTTCTCCTCGTTCACCGAGATATTGGCGCCCGCGTCGAGTAAGAGCACCGGGGTTTTAAAGGGCAGGATCGAACCGATGCCCGCGCGCTGAACGCCTTTGATCTTTCTCGGGATCAAGGTTGCGCCTGCAAAGAGCGCGCCTGTGTTGCCCGAGCTGACAAAAGCATCCCCCCTGCCCTCTGCGAGCAGTTTCAGCCCTGTTGCCATCGAGGAATCCTTTTTGGCACGCACGACCGAAAGCGGTTCGTCCTCCATCTCAATCACAACGTCGGTATGGACGATCTCCACCCGGTGGAGATCGAAGCCGACCTCGGCGGCAATCCGTTCGATGTCCGGACGGTTGCCCACAAGGATATATCCCGCGTTGAGTTCGTCCGCGGCGGCAAATACACCTCGGACGGTTTCTTCGGGAGCTTTGTCGCCCCCCATCACGTCAACAATGATTTTCATGAAAACTCTTTCCGGCTTCTCGCCGATGTAGAATGGATGCAAATGGAAAAAGGATCAATCTTCTTCCCGTAAAAATGCTTCGAGCGCTTCGAGTGCGCGTGCCGAAAGCGCTTCGTTTTTGGCGCTTTTGCCGCCCTTTACTCTGTGGTCAAGCGGCGGAACGATACCAAAATTGGCGTTCATGGGAACAAATTCTCCCACACCGCCGCGGCTGACGTATGCCCCCATGGCACCAAGCATGGTAACGTCGGGAAAAGGGATCACCTCTTGCCCGAGCGCACGCCGCGCGGCGCTCACGCCCGCGACAAATCCGCTCCCCGCAGACTCGACGTACCCTTCAACGCCGGTCATCTGTCCCGCGAAGAACAGCCCTGTTCTCGCTTTGACTTCATAGGCGGCGGAGAGCACTCCGGGCGAATTGATGTAGGTGTTTCGGTGCATGACGCCAAAGCGGAGAAACTCGGCGTTCTCCAGCCCGGGGATCATCGAAAACACGCGTTTTTGCTCGCTGAATTTAAGATGAGTCTGAAAGCCCACCAGGTTGAACATGCTGCCCTCGCGGTTCTCCTTGCGGAGCTGAACCACGGCGTAGGGCTCCTTCCCCGTTCTGGGATCGGTCAGACCGACCGGCTTTAAGGGACCGTAGCGTAGCGTATCATAGCCTCGTCTTGCCATGACTTCGACCGGCATGCAGCCCTCGAACACTTTGAGATCGGCTTGGCTCTGTTTGTCAAAGTCCTTGAGCTCTGCTTCCTCCGCGGTGATCAGCGCCGTATAGAAAGCGTCGTACTCCTCTTTTGTCATCGGACAGTTGACATAATCGGCGTCGCCTTTGCCATAGCGCGAAGCGAAAAAAGCAACGTCGTAATTGATGCTTGCCGCGTCCACGATGGGTGCCGCGGCATCAAAGAAATGCAGATTTCCGAGCCCGAGATCGTTCCGGATATAGGCGGCAAGCGCGTCGGAAGTCAAAGGACCCGTAGCGACCACGGTCACGCCGTCAAACGAGAGCTCGGTCACCTCGCGCTCTTCCACATGGATGCGCGGATGGTTGCGGATCTTCTGGGTAATAAAATCCGAGAACTTGACGCGATCGACCGCAAGCGCGGAGCCGGCAGGCACGCGCGTGGCGTCGGCGGCGGCAAGGATCAAAGATCCAGAACGACGCATCTCCTCCTTAAGGAGTCCTACCGCGTTGGCAAGGCTGTCCGATCGAAGCGAATTGGAACAAACGAGTTCGGCAAACGCGGGGCTGTGGTGCGCCGGCGTGTAACGCTTCGGCTTCATTTCGATGAGCGTAACCTCCACACCGCGCTCCGCCGCCTGAAAAGCGGCTTCACACCCGGCAAGCCCCGCGCCGATAACCGTGAGTTTCGCCATCAGGAATTGCTCCCCTCGCTCGGCTCTCTCGAATACTTGCATTCGGGATTATGGCAGACCAAAAGGTTCTTGCCCTTTTTGCGGAATAGGATCCCTCCGCACTTGGGGCACTTTTCGTTCACGGGCATATCCCAGGACGAGAAATCGCAATCGGGATAGCGCTCACAACTGTAAAACGCCGTGCGGTTCTTGCCGTATTTGGTCACGACCTTGGCACCGCACTTGGGGCAAGATACGCCGGTATCGCGCACACGTGCCTTGGTGAACTTGCACTTTGGATATTGACTGCAAGCGTAAAAGCTGCCGAATTTGCCGGTGCGAAGCACCATATCCGAGCCGCACTTCTCGCATTTGAAGTCGGCGATGATCGGGGCTTTCTTTTCTTCTTTTTCATCCTCCTCGACCTCTTTGGGTTCGTTTGCGGTCAGGGGTTTGGTATTCTTGCAGGTCGGATAGTTCGGGCAGGCGGCAAATTTGCCGTATCTGCCGTTGCGGACGATCATGCGGCTGCCGCACTTCTCGCAGATAAGATCGGTCTCTTCGGGCGGCACTTCGATGTTGCCCTCGCCGATCGCGGCGGTTGCGGCTTCGAGCTGGGAAGAAAACTCTTTCCAGAAATCTTCCAGCACATGAAGCATCGTTTCGTCGCCGCTCTCGATCTTGTCGAGTTTGTCTTCCATTTCGGCGGTAAAGCCGTAGTCCACGATCTTCGAGAAATGCTCCTCCATGAGTTTGGTGGTCACTTCTCCGAGCGGGGTCGGAACAAAGGCTTTGCCCTCACGCTTGACGTAGTTGCGCGAGAGGATGGTGGTAATGATCGAGGCGTAGGTGCTCGGACGTCCGATGTCGAGATCCTTGAGCAGTTTGATAAGCGAGGCATCGTTGAAGCGTACCGGCGGCTCGGTGAAGTGTTGGAGCGCGTCGGTCTTTTGCGATGCAAAGGCTTCATTCTCTTTGAGGGCGGGAAGCGCCAGATCCTTGACCTCGTCGCCTTCGTTCGGTTCCTCTTCGCTCGACTGATAAAGCGCCATATAGCCGGGGAAAGCGACCGAATATCCGCTCGTGCGGAAGAGATATCCCGCGTTTTCAAAATCAACGCCGATGGTGTGCAGAAGTGCGGACGCCATTTGCGACGACAGGAAGCACTCCCAGATGAGTTTATAAAGTTTATACTGATCGCTCGTCAAATGACGGCGAATGGCTGCGGGTTCGAGTTCGACGCGTGCGGGGCGGATGGCTTCGTGCGCGTCCTGCGCGCCGGCTTTTGCCTTATAGACGCGCGGCGTTTCGGGGCAATACTCCTTGCCGTACTTTTCGAGGATATAAGCTCTCGCCGCGGCTTGCGCGTCGGCAGACACACGCACCGAGTCGGTACGCATATAGGTGATAAGACCTTGCGCGCCGCCGAACTCTGCGCCGAGGTTCACGCCTTCGTAAAGCTCCTGCGCGACCTTCATCGTGCGCTGGGACTGGAATCCCAGTTTACGGAAGGCTTCCTGCTGGAGTGCCGACGTGGTAAAGGGCGCCACGGGCGACTTGTGCTTGTTCGCTTTTTTGACCGATACAACAATGAAATCTTTTCCCTCGATCGCGTTCGTCACGCGAGCTGCGTCCTGCTCCGAACGGAGCTTCATCTTCTTTGCGGGAGTACCGACAAAATGCACCGGGAAAGGCTTGCAGGAGCCGTCCGAGAGGAGCACTTCAATCGTCCAGTATTCTTCGGGTTTGAAGTTGCGGATCTCGTTCTCGCGCTCGACCACCATTTTGGTGGCGACAGACTGCACGCGACCTGCCGAAAGCCCGCTCTTGACGTTCTTCCAGAGCAGAGGACTTAATTTGTATCCCACGATGCGGTCAAGAATCCTGCGCGTCTGCTGGGAATTGACCAGGTTCATGTCGATTTGTCTCGGCTCTTTGATCGCCGCTTTGACAGCGCTCTTGGTCACTTCGTTGAAACAGATTCTGCGCGTCTTTTCCACGGGGATCCCGAGGGCGGCGGCAAGGTGCCAGGAGATGGCTTCGCCTTCGCGGTCAGGGTCGGTCGCAAGGTAGATCTTCGAGGCGTTCTTTGCCTCTTTGCGGATCTCCTTGATGAGATCTCCTTTCCCGCGGATATTGATATAGTGCGCGGCAAAATCGTGGTCGATATCCACGCCCAGCGTGCTTTTGGGAAGATCGCGCACGTGTCCGACCGATGCGATCACTTTGTAGTTGGTGCCGAGATAGCCCTTGATCGTCAACGCCTTGGAAGGCGACTCCACGATAACGAGATTGGTTGCCATAACAGTATAAAGGTTCCTTTCTTTTTGGAAGTTACAGATCAAACGGTTTTGCGATATTGTGAACCCGGAAGCTTGGTCAGAAGCCCCAGGATTTCAAGCGTGGTAACCGCGGAGAGGACTTCTCCGTAGGAAAGCCCCAAATCGAGTAAAGCATCAAGCGGAAGCGCTTTGCCATCCGGCATAGCGTCAAGGATTTTTCGTTCTTCCACCGAAAGCCCTGCAAGAAGCGCCTCGTCAACCGTAGGCGCCGACTCGACTTCGGGCTCTTTTTCGGTAGGCTTTCCCGCCTTTTTCGGTGCCGTTTTTTGGGGAGGCACCTGTTCGTCGGTCTTTCCTTTGGCGGCGTCTCCCGGTTGCCAGGAGATCACGCCGATTTCATCGAGGAAGGCGAGGTCTGCTTCCGACTTGTCTCCAAGTGTTGCGATCTTTTCGGGATGTAACGTTTCGGCAAACACATATTTGTAAGGGTCTAAAATATCGTCGGTCGAAAGCACGAGATAGGCGCCGTCGTGGAGTAGCCCGTTGGTTCCCGCCGAGGTGCGGCTCCCAAGGTTGGAGGGAAGCGCAAAGACGTCGCGCCCTTCCTCGATCGCGTCCTTTGCGGTGATCAGAGATCCGCTCCCGAGTCCGGCTTCGATGACCACCGTTCCCTCCGTGATCCCGCTGATGATGCGGTTGCGGGTGGGAAAATGATAGGCGTTCGGCTTGGTTCCGGGAGGATACTCCGAAAGAACAAGTCCGTTTTGTTCGATTTTACTTTTGAGCTTTGCGTGGTGTTGCGGATAGAGGAGATCCACGCTGCAACCGAGCACCGCGACCGTCATGCCGCCCGCAGCGAGCGACGCGCCGGCAGAAACGCCGTCGATCCCTGCCGCCATTCCGCTGACCGTCACGGCTCCCGCCGCCGTCAGCTCATAGGCTATTTTATACGCGTGGCGCAGACCGTATGCGCTCATTTTGCGCGTTCCGACCATACCGATGCAAAGCCGCCTGTCAAAATCGGGAAGCCTGCCTTTGTAATAGAGCAAAATCGGGGGTGCCTTGATGTGGCGCAGGTTTTTGGGATAGCGTTCGTCGCCGAGCGGAAGAAGCCCGATGCCAAGGCGTTGACAGGCTTCGAGAATGGAGGTCGCCTGTTCCAGATTTTTGTCGGAGAGCGCGGCGAGCGCCCGATTGGAAAGCCCTTCTATGCCCTCCAACTCGTAGGCATCCGCCCGATAGATCTCAAAAGGAGTTTCATAGCGCAAAATGAGGTTGCGGAAGCTTCTGTTCGCCGGTCCCAGCGCTTCGGCAAGCCAGATCCAGAACAAGAGTTCTTTTGCGCTTTGCATCTTCGCCACTCCTTTTCGTTTTCCTTTTGATTATTTCCTCTTCCCTTTTCCAAAAAACTCCCAGAGGAAGATTGACGCCGCGACCGCCGCATTGAGCGACTCCGCACGCGCACACATGGGAATGAGGATTGCGCGATCGCAAGCGGCAAGGACTTCTCCAGAGAGTCCGTGCCCCTCGTTGCCAATGACCACACAGTCGCCCGGGCGCTTTTCAAACGCGTCCAAGCGCTCCGCATCCTTCGCAAGCGCCGCCGCAAACACTCTGCGACCGACTTTTTGCAGGCTTTTGACGCTTGCAAGAAGATCGTCGCTGCGGTCGATGCGCTGGGTAAACAGCGTCCCCATCGAAGCGCGGATCGTCTTGGGATGATAGATGTCGGCACAGTCCGAGCTGACGATCAGACGATCGACCCCGAACGCGGCGGCACTGCGGATGATCGCCCCGAGATTGGAGGGATCGCGCACCGATTCGACAAGCAGGATCTTTTCAATGGCTCCCTCGCCGATTTTTGGATCACTACAATATATTGTAGCGTTTTTTTGCAATTTGTCAATATATTTTGCAACGCAGATCACCCCTTCGGGCGATTTTTCTTCCGAAAGTTTCAAAAAAACATCCTCGGCAAGAATGAGAACGCGCTCGATACGCGACAATGCCTCTTTGCCGCAACGCTTTTCCGCTTCTAAAAGGATCTCGCTTGCAACCGGCTCGGACAACAGCACGAGCGAAAGGTCAAGCCCTGCCAAAAGCGCCTCGCAAAACAGCTTGACACCGTCAAAACGGAACAAGTGCGCCTCCTCGCGCGCTTTTCGATCGGTCAGTTTGCCGACCTCGACCACCGTGCGGTTCTGCCTTGAGCGGATCACAGTCTCCTCAATCTTCAAAAAAATGCACCTCCCGATAGGGGTTTTGGCGGCTTTTGGGGATCACCGAAAAGCCTTTAACTATGACAAAAACCCGATGTGACCATCGGGTTTTTGATTGTTCCTCAAAGCGCCGCTTTTGCGGTTTCTGCGAGCTTTGCGAATGCTTCCGCATCCGAAACTGCAAGCTCTGCAAGCATCTTGCGGTTGAGGTTGATGCCAGCCTTTTTGAGACCGTGCATCAAGGTGGAATAGTTCATGCCGTTCATCTTGGCACCGGCGGAAATTCTCGTGATCCAGAGCGAACGGAAATCTCTCTTTTTGAGTTTGCGACCTGCGAACGCGTAGTTACCGCTCTTGAGGACGGCTTCTTTCGCCATCTTGAAGTGCTTGGATTTTGCTCCCCAGTAACCTTTCGCAGCCTTCAGCGTTGCTTTTCTTCTCTTGCGCGTCATCATAGCGCCTTTAATTCTTGCCATTGTTCAATTCCTCCGTTTCGTCTTACTTCTGGATCATTGCCTTGAGGTTTTCTGCCATCTTGCCCTGCACAAAGGTGCTGGAGCGCAGATGTCTTGCTCTCTTGGCGTCCTTGAGACCGGTCTTGTGGCGGTGCGAGCTGTGGAACATTTTGACCTTGCCACCCGCGGTCACGGTAAATCTTTTTGCAGATGCCTTATGTGTTTTGATTTTGACTTTTCCCATTTTCAAAAACTCCTTTTATTAAAATCAGATTTGCTGTGAAAAGACAGATTGTGTTCCCGATTATTTTTTAATCGGATTGATAATCATGGTAATGGTGCGATTATCCAGTGCAGGTTCTTTGTCCACCGTTCCCACTTCGGCGCAGGCTTCGCGGAAGCGTTCCAAAACTTCCTTGCCGATGCTCATGTGGCTCATCTCTCTGCCGCGGAACCGCATGACCACGCGCACCTTGTTCCCTTCGGAAAGGAAACGCAGAGCGTGCTTCTTTTTGGTTTCAAAGTCGTGAACGTCGATCCGGCAGGAAAGCTGGATCTCCTTGACCTCGATGGTCTGCTGTTTCTTCTTGGCTTCCTTTTCGCGCTTGTCGCGCTCGAAGCAGAACTTGCCGTAATCCATGATCTTGCAGACAGGCGGGTTCGCCTGTGCCGCCATGAGGACGAGATCCATCCCGCGCTCATAAGCCGCTTCCAAGGCTTTTTGCGAAGACATGAGGCCGAGCGCTTCACCGGCGGGACCGATCAAACGGACTTCCGGCGCAACGATTTCTTCGTTGAGCAGAGTTTCTTTGGTGTCCTTCGGGTTGCTAATCGTCAACACCTCCATTAGGAAAAAATGTAAAAAAATAACCGTACAAAGATTTCTCTCCGCACGGCAAAACCCCATAAGCCAAACAAGGCTTTTCGGGATGCTATTGACCGTACGTCACGTCAAGGTGCGCAGGTGAGAGCGGAGGCTCTTCTTTGTTTTACGCGGATATTATACAGCATGGCAAGCGATTTGTCAAGTCTTTTTTCGAGGATTTTTCAAAATTATTTTTTGTCGCGCCCTGTCGATTTCCCACGACAAAAATGTCCATTGACATCCTGCACGGGGGTTTGGAAAGGTTTTTGTTCACCCTGCTGTGCCTTTATGCTTTTTCACAAAATTTTCCTCTCTTTTTTTGTCAGAATTGATAATTTACAAATCGCGCAAAGCGGTGTATAATAGGTCTTGCCGATGGGCGAAAAGACCATCGGGTTCCCCTTTGTTGCACACCCAACTTTCTGTTTCTGCGAAGTGCCAATCTCATGGCATCAATGCGCAGTGCGGACCCGGGTGTGCAATTTTTATTTGCCGCAAAAAGGCGCGCGCCCCTCCCCTCTTGACTTTTCGTTGTCTTTATGCTAAAATAAATTGTTTTTAATATATTATTCTGCAAAGGAGTTGGTCATTTTTTATGGATACAGACGGGAACATACGATGTATGTCCGGACTTTTTGCGGGTCGGTTTTCGCTTGCCGCAACCACCGGAGGAACTTTCGGCGGAATGTTCGGGCTGATTCTCCTGTTTGTCTTCTTTGTTCTCTGCGGCGCCTATTTCGGCGCTACCGAAAGCGGTTTTTCCGCCATGAACAAAATCAGAATCAAGGCAAAAGCCGAGGACGGGAACAAGCGTGCCAAGCTCGCGAGCCAGATCGCAAACGATTTTGACCGCGCGCTGACAACGCTCCTCATCGGCAATAACATTTCTCATATTGCGGCGGCTTCGATCGCCACGCTGATCGCCACAAGGCTTTTCGGCGCGTCCGACACGGTAACGCTTCTCTGTACCGTCATCACGACGCTCATCGTCTTTTTGTTCAGCGAAATGATCCCGAAGGCGTACGCCAACGACCGCAGTGAGCGCACGGTGCTCTTCTCGGCTGGTTCTTTGCGGATCCTCATGAAGATCTTTTCGCCCCTGACCGCCTTTTTTACCTGGATCTCGTCGGGAATGACCAAATTCATCAGCCGTTTCATCAAGCCGAAAGAGGAGCCCTCCATGACCGGCGAAGAGCTCCACGACCTCATCGACACGATTGAAGAGGAAGGCGTGCTCGACGAGGAACAGGGTGACCTCTTTAAGTCGGCGCTCGACTTTTCGGGAACCTGCGCAAAAGACGTGATGACGATGCGGCAGGACATCGAAGCGATCAGCATCTATTCCACGCAAGAAGAACTCCTCGAGCTTGCCAAAAGAACCACGCACTCGCGCATCCCGGTCTATCGCAAAGACCTCGATCACATCGTGGGTGTTTTGCAGATCCGCAGGCTCATCAAAGAATATCTCAAAACCAAAACGGTCAATCTCCCTGCCCTGCTCCTGCCGACGACGCGGGTCAGACCAGACGCCAAGATCGACGACCTGCTCTCCGAAATGCAGCAGCGCAGATTCTACCTTGCCGTAGTCGCGGACGAAAAGGGCAAAACGCTCGGTCTTGTCACGGTCGAGGACTTTCTCGAAGAACTCGTGGGCGAGATCTGGGACGAAAACGAAGTGGTTGACCAGAACTTCATCAAGCTCGGCGGCAACCGTTTCCGGGTCAATCCGCGCCTGACCGTCGCCGAGATCTATCGCCGCATCGGCATCCCGACGCAGGGCGCAAAAGTCCCGCATCGACCCATTCTTTCGATCCTGCTCCAACATTTCGGCAGGATCCCGAAAGAGGAAGAGAGTTTCTTCTATCGCAACTTTGAAGTTACGGTTGAGAGCGTGGAAAACGGAAAAGTCACCTCGGTCATCCTCCGGCTTCTCGACGAAGCCGAGCTTGCCGAAGAGCGCGCGCAGGAGACAAACGTCTTCCGCCGCGAAGAACGGTAAGGGGGTGGTCGAATGTATATTCTCGTTATCGTTCTCATGATCCTTCTGTCGGCGTTCTTCTCGGCGTCCGAGATCGCCTTCAACGCATCCAACAAGCTCCGCCTCAAAAAAGCCGCCGAAAGCGGCGAAAAAGCGGCGGCGCTCGCTTACAAGATCAGCGAGGACTTCACCACAGCGCTCTCCGCCATTCTCATCGGCAATAACCTTGCCAACATCGCGGCGTCCACAGCGGCGACCGTTTTGACCATGCGCCTGCTCCTCGGCATCTCGATTAAGGGTGGCGACAGCGTTGCGTCGGTCATTTCAACCGTGGTGATGACTCTGCTCATCCTCATCTTCGGCGAGATCGTTCCCAAAATTCTCGCCAAGAACAACGCCGACCGTGCGGTGCGCATCTTCGCATACCCCACCAAGGCAATTACCCTGCTCTTCTTCCCGCTCGTCTGGCTCGTGATGAAGCTCATCCACCTTTTGACAAAGCTCTGGGGCAAGGACGCGGAGGACGCGCCCACCGTCACAGAGGAAGAGCTTTCCTCGATCATTGAAACGGTCGAAGAAGAAGGCGTCATCGACGAGGACCAGAGCGAGCTGCTCCAATCGACGCTCGATTTCCGCGATACGACGGTTGAAGAGATCATGACCCACCGCATCGACGTCGATTCGATCGACATCACCGATAGCGAAGAAAAAATCCGCTCGGTGCTGGAAAACAGCCGCTACTCACGCATCCCGGTTTACGAGGACTCGGTCGATAACGTGATCGGAATCCTCCCCTTGCACGCCTACTTCAAGGCGCGCCTTTCGGAGGAGAAACCCGACCTGCGCAAACTGCTCCTCCCGGTTTGCTTCTTGCATCAGACCGTGAAGCTCCCGCAGGCGCTCTCGTTGATGCGTGAACGCAAGACCCACCTTGCCATCGTGGTAGATGAGTTCGGCGGCACCTACGGCATCATTACGATGGAGGACATTCTCGAAGAGCTCGTGGGCGACATCTGGGACGAAACCGACGAATTTGTCCCCGAGCTGGTAAAAACCGGCGACAATGCTTACACCGTTCTCGGAGACATGAACATCGACGACTTTTTCTCGGAGCTCGAGTTCGACCCGCACGATTTTGAGTGCGAATACTCAACCGTGGGCGGCTGGGCAATCGAAATGCTCGATTCGGATCCCCACGTGGGAGACAGTTTCGACTTTTCGGAGCGCTCATCCGAGGAAGAAGTGCTCGACGAGGAAGAGCCATACAAGCTCCTCCACGTCACGGTCACAGCCATGGACGATATGCGCGTGACCGAGCTTTCGGTGCTGCTCGAAACAATCGCACCAACCGAAGAAGAATAACAAAAAACGACAGGCTGAAAGCGAATTTGCTTTCAGCCTGTTTTGTGTGCCGTGAGAAGTTTTTTATCTTTTTGCGAGCCACTTTTTGAGATATTGCCCGGTGTAGGAACTGCCGCACTTTGCCACCTCTTCGGGGGTGCCGCAGGCAACAAGTGTTCCTCCGCGCTCACCGCCCTCGGGACCGAGGTCAATGAGATAATCGGCGGATTTGATGACGTCGAGATTGTGCTCGATCACCACCACCGTGTTGCCTCCGTCGCAAAGGCGCTGCAAAATTTCCAGCAGTTTTGCCACGTCCGCGGTATGCAGCCCCGTGGTCGGCTCGTCGAGGATATAGATCGTTTTGCCGGTCGAACGCTTGGCAAGCTCGGTCGCGAGTTTGACGCGCTGGGCTTCACCGCCCGAGAGCGTGGTGGAGGACTGTCCGATCTTGATATAGCCGAGCCCCACATCAAAGAGCGTTTGCAACTTTCTCTGAATGGCGGGAATGTCGGCAAAGAAAGTGACCCCCTCCTCAACCGTCATATCGAGCACCTGGAAGATGTTTTTGCCTTTGTAATGGACTTCGAGCGTATCGCGGTTGTAGCGTTTGCCTTTGCAGACGTCGCAGGTCACGTAAACGTCGGGCAAAAAGTGCATTTCGATACACTTGACGCCGTCGCCCTCGCAGGCTTCACAGCGCCCGCCCTTGACGTTGAAGGAGAAACGTCCGGGACCAAAGCCACGTGCTTTTGCGTCCTTGGTCGATGCAAAGAGCTGGCGAATATCGTTGAAGAGTCCGGTATAGGTTGCGGGGTTGGAGCGCGGCGTTCTGCCGATCGGGCTTTGGTCGATGCAAATGACCTTATCGAGATGCTCGACGCCCTCGATCGATTGATATTTCCCCGCGAACGCGACCGCGCGGTTGAGCTTTTCGGCAAGTATCGGATAGAGCGTGCCGTTGACGAGCGAGGATTTGCCCGAACCCGACACGCCGGTCACACAAACGAAGCAGCCGAGCGGGATCGAAACGTCAAGATTTTTCAGGTTGTGGTGCGTCGCGCCGCGGATGTTGAGAAAATGACCGTTGCCGGGTCTGCGGACTGTGGGAACCGCGATTCTTTTACGCCCCGAAAGATAGGCGCCCGTGATCGATCGTTCACACGCTTTCACCTCGTCGGGTGTTCCCGCGGCAACCACTTCCCCGCCGTGGATCCCCGCGCCGGGACCAATGTCAACGAGATAGTCGGCGCTCTCCATCGTCTCCTCGTCGTGCTCGACGACGATGACCGTGTTGCCGAGATCGCGCAGGCGTTTTAAGGTTGCGATGAGCTTGTCGTTATCGCGCTGGTGAAGTCCGATGCTCGGTTCATCGAGAATATAAAGCACGCCCATAAGCGAAGAGCCGATCTGCGTGGCAAGGCGGATGCGTTGGGCTTCGCCGCCCGACAGCGTCCCGGCTCTGCGCGAAAGCGTCAGGTATTCGAGCCCCACGCTGCACAGGAAACCGAGCCGCGCGCGAATCTCTTTTAGGATCTCGGCGGCGATCTGCCGCTGCATTTCGGAGAGTTTTAAGCCATTCACAAATTGCAGGGCTTTTTCGACCGAAAGATCGCAGAAATCGGCGATGTTGAGCCCCCCGACCGTGACTGCAAGCGCATTTGGAGAGAGCCGTTTGCCGCCGCACTCGGGGCAAGGTTGCGCTTCCATAAACTGCTGGTAATAAGCGCCCCACTCGCCGTTCATTGCGGCGCGCCCTTCCACGATCGGGACAATGCCCGCAAACTTGGTGATCTGGCGGTTGGCGCGTTTGCCGAAATAGCGCTCGATGTCGTAGGTCTCGTCGCCCGAACCGTAAAGCAAAACCTGATATTGCTCGGGCGTATAGTCTTTGATCGGGGTCTCCATGGAAAAGCCGAAGCGCTTGCCGACCGCTTCAAAGAGCGGGCCGTTCCAGCTGTCCTTCACTTCGAGGCTTTTAAAGCCGTTGACCGCGATCGCGCCCTCGGCAAGAGAAAGGCTCTTATCGGGGATCATACGATCGACCGAAAGCCGTTGCAAATCTCCAATCCCCGCGCAATGCGGGCAGGCGCCCGCCGGGTTGTTGAAAGAGAACATGCGCGGTTCGAGTTCCCCGAAGGAAATCCCGTGCTCCTCGCAGGCATAGTTCTGCGAAAACTCAAACTCTTTCGGCTCTCCCTCGCGGGGAGAGGTCACAATGAGCAGATGCCCGTCGGCAGCCGAAAGCGCGTTCTCGACCGAGTCGGAAAGGCGGGACTCGATCCCCTCTTTCATCACGAGGCGGTCAACCACGATTTCAATGCTGTGTTTCTTGTTTTTATCGAGTTTGATTTCTTCGGAAAGATCGTATAGGCTGCCGTCGATCCGCACGCGGACGTATCCGCTCCTGCGCGCTTCCGAAAGCACCTTTTCGTGCATTCCCTTTTGCGCCCGAACGACCGGAGCCAGCACCAAAAAGCGTTCTCCCTCGGGAAACGCAAGGATGCGATCAATGATCTGGTCGGTCGTCTGCTGGCGGATCTCTTTGCCGCAGATCGGACAATGCGGGATGCCCACGCGGGCGTAGAGCAGACGCAGATAATCGTAGATCTCGGTCACGGTACCGACGGTTGAGCGCGGGTTTTTCGAGGTGGTCTTCTGGTCGATCGAGATCGCCGGAGAAAGCCCGTCAACCGAGTCGATGTCCGGCTTGTCCAGCTGCCCCAAAAACATACGGGCATAGGACGAGAGCGACTCGACAAAGCGCCTGTGCCCTTCAGCATAGATCGTGTCGAAGGCAAGCGACGACTTGCCCGAACCCGAAAGCCCGGTGAAAACCACAAGCTTGTCGCGCGGGATATCGAGATCGATATTTTTCAGATTATGGACCCGTACTCCGCGTACGGAAAGATATTTGGACATAAACGCTCCTGTCAGATGCGGCGGGGACGATCGCTCTTCCCCTCGCGCAGTTTTTTGATTTCGTCCCGCAGATAGGCGGCTTTTTCAAATTCGAGGTGCTTTGCGGCAGACTGCATTTCGGCAGTCATTTCGGCAATGAGTTTTTCGCGCTCGGTCTTGGTCAGCTTGCCCGACGACGCGCGCTTTGCTCTCGCATCCTCTTTGGCGGCGATCTCGATGATGTCACGCACGCCCTTGACAACCGTCTTCGGCGTGATGCCGTGCTCTTTGTTGTAAGCGTCCTGAATGGCTCTGCGGCGCGCCGTTTCGGCAATGGCAACCTTCATGGATTTCGTCTCGCCGTCCGCGTACATGATGACCTTGCCGTTGGCGTTGCGCGCCGCGCGACCGATCGTCTGGATCAGCGAGCGTTCGGCGCGAAGGAAGCCCTCCTTGTCGGCGTCGAGAATCGCAACAAGCGAAACTTCGGGCAAATCCAGCCCCTCGCGGAGCAGGTTGATGCCGACGAGGACGTCAAAGACGCCGAGGCGCAGGTCGCGGATGATCTCCATACGCTCCATCGTATCCACGTTGAAATGAATGTAGCGCACTTTGATATCGTTGCTTTCGAGATAGGCGGTCAGATCCTCAGCCATCTTTTTGGTCAGCGTGGTAACGAGCGTGCGCTCGTTCTTTGCGGCACGTTCGCGGATTTCTCCCATGAGGTCGTCGACCTGTCCTTTGACCGGTCGAACTTCGACCATGGGATCAAGAAGCCCTGTCGGGCGAATGATCTGTTCGACAACCTGCTCGGAGTGCTCGTTTTCATAGTCACCGGGCGTTGCGCTGACGAAAACAGCCTGGTGAATGCTCTCTTCAAACTCGCCGAAATAGAGCGGGCGGTTGTCGTAGGCAGACGGCAGACGGAAGCCGTAGTCGATGAGGTTTTTCTTTCTCGCCGTGTCGCCGCCGCTCATGCCGCGCACCTGCGGGATGGTGACGTGCGACTCGTCGATGAACATGATATAGTCGTCGGGAAAATAATCGAGGAGCGTAAAGGGCGTGGAGCCTGCCGGTCTGCCCGACAGCACGCGCGAATAGTTCTCGATGCCAGAGCAAAAACCGATCTCACGGAGCATTTCCACATCGTAAAGCACGCGCTCGCGAATGCGTTGCGCCTCGATGAGTTTGTGCTCGGCTTCAAATTCTTTGGAGCGCTCCTCCATCTCGCGTAGGATTTCGGAGAGCGCCGCCTCTTTTTTCTCCTCGGAGACGGCATAGTGGGTCGCGGGATAGATCGCGGCGTAAGACAAAAGGCGCTTCATCTCGCCGGTGACGATATCGACTTCCGAGATGCGGTCGACCTCGTCGCCGAAAAACTCGACGCGCAGCGCCGTATCGCTTTGGTTGGCGGGAATGACCTCGACCGTGTCGCCGTTGACGCGGAAAGAATCGCGCTGGAGTGCCATATCGTTTCTCGTATAGCTGTTGGCGACGAGCTTGCGGATAAAGATCTCACGGCTCATGGGACTGCCCGGTCTGACCGAGAGCACCATGCCCTCGTATTCGGACGGATCGCCGAGCGAATAGATGCAGGAAACCGACGCCACGATGATGACGTCACGGCGCTCAAAGAGCGCGCTTGTCGCACTGTGGCGCAGGCGGTCGATCTCCTCGTTGACAAGCGAATCCTTTTCGATATAGAGGTCCTTGCCCGGAATGTAGGCTTCGGGCTGGTAGTAGTCGTAGTAGGAAACGAAATACTCGACCGCCGCATCCGGGAAAAACTCGCGCATCTCGGAGCAGACCTGCGCCGCAAGCGTCTTGTTGGGTTCGAGGATGAGGGTCGGGCGGTTGACCTTTGCGATCACGTTCGCCATGGTAAAGGTCTTGCCCGAGCCTGTCACGCCAAGGAGCGTCTGCATCTTTTCCCCACGCAAAATGCCGTCGGAAAGCGCGGCAATCGCGGCGGGCTGGTCGCCCGTCGGCGTATATTCACTTTTGAGAACGAAGGGCTTGTTTTCCATCTTCCCGACTTTCCTCCGACGATAAAATTCCGAGTTACAGTATACCACAAAGCGTGAAGAAAGTAAAGCGCTTATAAAAAAGAAGTTGGATTTTTTCAAAAAACTATGGAATTTGCGAAAAAGGTATGATATACTAAACTAAATATATGTTTCTTACGCGAAAGGACCCCCGAAAATGCCCTCTTACCTCGAAAAAGTGGAACCCGTGACCCTGCCGGTGATCGCTCTGCGCAACACCGTCGCCTTCCCCGGGATCCCTCTGAATTTTGAACTGAACGGCGAGGAAGCGAACGCCGCGATCAAAGCGACCTCGAACTTCGTCTTTTTGACCACCTATCTCCCCGACGGAAAGCTTGAAGAAGGCTTTCCCTTCTGCCGTGTCGGCACGGTTGTCCGCATCAAACAGCGCATCCGCACGCCCGACGGTCCCACGCGGGTGATCGCCGACGGCGCTCTGCGCGCAACCGTTGTGACCTACCGCAACACCGGGAACTACGTGGAAGCCGATCTGCTTTGTAAATCGGTTGCTCTCCCCGACCACGGCGGCATCCGCGGCGAAGCCTTTGTGCACGAAATGCTCGCCGCACTGGAAGAAAACGCCGACTATCTCCCCACCGATTCGGAGGATTTTCTCAACACCGCGCGGGTCTACAAAGATCCGGGCGATCTCGCCGATTTTATTGCCGCGAACGTGCTCGTCCGCATCGAAGATAAGGTCGAAATTCTCGCTTGCGTCGATCCCATGAAGCGCGCCGAACTTCTGCTCGACATTCTGACCTCCGAAGCCGAGATCCTCGAAGAGGAAGCCATCATCCACCAAAAGGTCAACGAGCGGATGAACCGCAACCAGCGCGAATACTACCTGCGCGAACAGATCAAGGTCATTGAAGAAGAACTCGGCGAAGGCAGCGACGTCGAAGAATACGCAAAAAAAATCGACGAGCTCGACCTGCCCGAGGAAGTGCGCGCCAAATTGATCAAGGAAAAAGACCGCCTTGCCAAAACGCCTTACGGCTCGGCGGAAGCCACCGTCATTGCAAACTATCTCGACGTCTGCCTTGAAATTCCGTGGAACAAGACCACCGAGTGTTCTGTCCATTCCGAAACCGTGCAAAAGATCCTCGACGAGGATCACTACGGGCTGGAAAAGGTCAAAGAGCGCATTGTGGAATTCATGGCGGCAAAAGAGTGGAACCCGGAACTCAAAAACCAGATCCTTTGCCTTGTCGGTCCTCCCGGCGTTGGCAAGACCTCGATCGCATCTTCGATTGCCCGTGCGACCAACCGCAAATACGCCCGCATTTCTCTCGGCGGCGTGCGTGACGAAGCCGACATCCGCGGGCACAGAAAAACCTACATCGGCTCCATGCCCGGGCGCATCATCGCCGCCTTGACGCAGGCGGGCGTCAAAAATCCTCTGCTCCTGCTTGATGAGATCGACAAGCTGACCAAAGACGCGCACGGCGACCCGACCTCGGCACTCCTCGAAGTGCTGGATAGCGAGCAAAACAAGTCTTTCCGCGACCATTTCGTGGAACTTCCCTTCGACCTGTCCGACTGCTTCTTCATCGCCACGGCCAACAGCCTGGACGGCGTTCCCAAGCCGCTCATCGACCGTATGGAGATCATTGAGCTCGGCATCTATACCAAGCGCGAAAAGCTCGAAATCGCAAAAGCGCACCTGATCAAAAAACAGATGGCGCGCCACAAGCTCAACGGCAACCAGTTCCGCCTCTCGGATGACGCGCTGCTCGAACTCATCGACTATTACACCCACGAGGCAGGCGTGAGAAACCTGGAACGCGCCATCGCGTCGCTCTGCCGCAAAGCCGCAAAAGAACTGCTCGACGGCAAAAAGCGCAGCGTTAGGATCGGGCAAAAGGAGATTGCCGATTACCTCGGTCCGCGCAAGCGCCTGCCCGAAACGATTGAAGAGGAAGATCTTGTCGGCGTCGTCAACGGGCTTGCCTATACCGAGCTTGGCGGAAGCCTTTTGCAAGTGGAAGTCGCCGTGCTCGAAGGAACCGGGAAGATCGAAACGACCGGTTCGCTCGGCGACGTGATGAAAGAATCGGCAAAGATCGCGGTCAGCTACGTCCGCTCGATCGCCGAGGAGTACGGGATCCCCACCGATTTCTACCGCACCAAAGACATTCACATCCACTTCCCCGAGGGCGCGATCCCGAAAGACGGTCCCTCGGCGGGCGTGACGATGGTTACAGCACTCGTTTCGGCGCTCACCGGGCGCCCGGTGCGTCACGATCTCGCCATGACCGGCGAGATCAGCCTGCTCGGGAAAGTGCTTCCGATCGGCGGGCTCAAAGAAAAAACGATGGCGGCGTACAACGCAGGCGTCAAGACCGTGCTTTTGCCCGAAGAAAACCTGCGCGACCTCCACGAGATCGACCCCATGGCAAAAGAGGGGCTGCACTTTGTCCCCTGCAAGACCGCAAAAACCGTACTGTCGGCAGCCCTGCTCCCCTGTGCAAAGGAACAAAAAGAAGCTCTGCTCCCCGAAGAGAACGGCGCCTCGCTTTTGATCCCTCAAAAAGCTCCGCAGCCGACGGCGCGCTGTTCCGATCCCCGGAACTGAAAGCGAGGAGATTATGCCGCTGAATCTCAATCGGGTGTCCCTGCGGATCAGCGCGGGACTGCTCAATCAATTTCCGAAAGATCCCCTGCCGCAGGTCGCCTTTTCGGGACGCTCGAACGTCGGCAAAAGCTCGCTCATCAACGCGCTTTTGGGACGCAAAAGCCTGGCAAGGGTCAGCTCCTCCCCCGGAAAAACGATCACGATCAATTTCTACGAGCTTGACGGCAGCCTGTTCTTCGTCGATCTGCCCGGCTACGGCTTTGCCAAGCGGGCGCCCGAAGATAAGGCAAAATGGTCGGCGCTCACCGACGGCTATTTCACCAAAAATCCCAACCGCGATCGACTTTCGCTCGTATTGCAACTGGTGGACAGCCGCCTAGGCCCCACAAAAGACGACGAACTCATGCTCTCGTTTTTGCGCGATGCGGAAATTCCCTTTGCTATCGTGGCAACCAAATCGGATAAACTCAACGCAACCGAGAGGAAAGTCTCTCTCGCGCTTCTCAAGAACCACCCCCTCATCCCTGCGGACACCCCTGTGATCTTTTTCTCCTCCCTTTCGGGAGAAGGAAAAAAAGAAGTCTGGAACGAAATCTCGCGCCACACCAATTTCAATGTCTGAACAAGACGGAAAGGATCTCTTATGCTGCTTAGTTTCATTTCCTCCTTCCTCCGTGGAGAAAGCGTCAAAGTCCTCATTGCGAACATCCTGCTCTCGATCCCGGTGATTCTCTTTGCCCTTTCGGCGCATGAAGCCGCGCACGGTTTTGTTGCAAACAAGTGCGGCGATCCAACGGCGAAAAATCTCGGCAGAATCTCGCTCAACCCCTTAAAGCATCTCGATCCGCTCGGCACGCTCTGTATGCTGCTTGTGGGCTACGGTTGGGCAAAACCGGTTCCGATTGATCCGCGCAACTTCAAGAACCCCAAGCGCGGCATGGCGCTCTCTGCTGCCGCAGGTCCTCTCGCAAACCTGATTTTGGGATTTCTCAACGTCGTTTTGGTCGGACTTTCCTATGCGCTTTTCATCTTTGCCGGAAACCAGGACGCGCCGATGTTCGTGGTCTATCTGCTCTACCTTCTTTTCATTCTCTTCAAGCTCGGCGCTATCTATAATTTCGTCTTTGCCATCTTCAACCTGATCCCCCTGCCGCCTTTTGACGGCTCCAGGATCCTCTATGCCGTCCTGCCCGAAAAGTGGTATTTCGGCGTGATGAAATACGAGCGCACCATTATGGTGATCACGCTCTTTACATTCCTTGCGCTTTCGCGCTTCGGTTGGTCGCCGGTTTCGCTTTTGGCTGGCGGATTGTATAACTGGTCTGCCAAACTGTTTGCCAACCTGTTCTGGAATCTTTTCTTTTAAGCTCTGAATTTCTGAAAGGACACCTTTTTTCGACCGATGGAATCCATCACCTATAAAATCGAAACCTTTGAAGGCCCTCTCGATCTGCTCCTTTCCTTGATCCAAAAGAACAAAATGAAGATCGAAGACATCGCCGTATCGGTCATTTGCGAACAGTATCTCGACTACATCAAAGCCGCAAACGATATGGACATGGAGCTGGCGGGCGAATTCCTCGTGATGGCGAGCGAGCTTCTGCTCCTCAAGAGCAAAATGCTCCTGCCCAGAGGCGAGGAAGAGGAGGAAGACCCGCGCAAAGAACTTGCCGACGCCCTGCTCCGCTACCAAGCCGCAAAGGAAGCCGCCGCAAAAATGGCGGATCTCTACCGCACCTATTCGGGACGTTTTTCCAAGGATACCGACGAGATCTCGATCGACCGCACCTACGTGGAAGACCAGGACGTCGTTTCGCTCTGTTTTGCGGTGCGCAGGATCATTGCCGCCATGGAGAGCAGACCACGCAACGAAAAAGAGGTCTTTGCTCCGATGATTGCGCGCCCGATCGTGCCGGTTGAAACGCGCATTGCAGGCATTTTGCACTATATGCAGTACGAAAAAAAGCCGACCATGCGCGAGCTCCTTGCCGATTCCGCCAACCTGCCCGAACTGATCGCAACCTTCCTCGGCATTCTCGAACTTGTTAAAATGCGGAAACTCCTCATTGAAGAGGATCCCGATTCCTATACCGTCATCCACGGACCCGACACGCGCTTTATTCTCAACGAGCATCCCGAAGAAAAA
>CADBFJ010000007.1 GCA_902793915.1 uncultured Ruminococcus sp. | reverse complement strand
TTCTTCCATGCCCGCGACGAGAGTATCGATGGCATAGCCGCCTTCTTTTGCGGCGCGCTCGTTGAGCGCGGGAACCTGCGACGCCAACTCGTGCAGGTGGGTCGAAAAGATCGTTCTGCAACCGACCTTGGAAAGCCCCAACAGCACTTCGGCCGCGATGTAAGAGGCTTCAAAACTGCCGGTGGAGGAGAGCGATTCGTCAAGCAACACGAGGCTCATCGGCGTGACCGCGTCGAAGATCTCTCCAAGTCGAGCACATTCTTCGCCGAGACGCCCTTTGTCGATCGTATCGTCGGCGCCGGTCGGAAAATGGGTATAAATGCCGTCCACCGGCGAGAGGGTCGCTTCGCGGGCGGGGACGGGCATGCCGAACTGCATCATGACAGCGGCAAGACCCACGGCGCAAGTGATGACGCTTTTGCCGCCGCGGTTGGGTCCCGTGAGGACAAACACACGGGCGTTTTCATCAAACGAGAGGTCGTTCGGAACGATCGCGTCTGTCGTTTTGAGCGCAACGACGGGATTATAAAGTCCTTTTGCCGAAAAGGTGATCTCTTCCATTGGGCGAAGCGTCGGAACGGCGAGCGGAAGCGCACGATCGATCAGCTTTTGCAAAAACTCTCTGCCTTTTGCAAGGAATTCAAATTCAGGGGAGAGCGTAAGAAGGAACTCGGTGTTCTCAAGCACATAGTCTTGCACGATCTTTTTCCAGGAGTGGAGCGAGGAGCGGTAGACCTGTCCTATCGCGTTGTGGAAAGCGAGAGACAGCGCGGTCTTTTCGTTTTCGGTTTGTCCTTTGGAAAAGGGGACCAACCCTGCGATGCAGGTAAAGGGATCGTTTTTGAAGTTGAGCCGCAGGATTTTGTCGAGAACGTCGCCCGACTTAAAGGGCTCGGCATTGACCGAAAGCACGCCCGCATAGGTGGGTTGCAGACGGTTGTCGAGATTGACGCCTATCGTCACGCTCTTGATCTCGCGCACCCTTGAAGCAAGTTCGGCAAGTTGTTTGTTGAGGTTTTTGTAGTAATCGCTCTCGGAAAGCTCAAAGATCAGGGCGGAGAGCTTTTTAAACGCGGGGCTTTGCAAGCGGTCTTTTGACGCAGAGAGCCCTTCGTGCAAAATTTCCACGCAGGAGATATAGAGTTCGATCTCGGTCAGAGAGGAAAGGTAATCCTCCTCGCTGCCCGCGTCGGCTTCCAGCCGCCGCAGTTCCTTGACGTCTTCCAGAACCGGAACGAGGCGCGCGAACATTCTGGAGAGCTCGGGGCAGGCAAGCATATCCGAAAAGGTCGCTCTGCGGTATTCCATCACGGCGGGATCGGTGGTGAGGAAGGTCGAAAGATCCCCCGATTTTAACGAAAAGACCTCGTTAAGTCCCAGCTCTTCCAAAGTGAAAGCGTCCACGTCCGGCAACGCCTTGCCGCTTTCGTGATCGGCTTTGGCTTCGGGGGAGGGGTAGATGAGGCTGAAGTTGTTTAAGTCCATGGGTTTGACCTCCTTTTTGCGGATCATTCGATAAAAGTATAGCACAAAAAGCGTGCGCCGTCTATAAAAAAGCAAAAAAATCCCGATTTTATTGACAGAGATCGAAAAAAAGAATAAAATAAGAAAAGTCCGACGAAAGGAGGGGAGAAAGGTGAACAATCCCGGTGCGTTTTTGCGGAAGATGCCCGACGCCGAACGCGTGCTACGCGTCTGCGGGTGTCAGGGGCTTGATAAGGCTTCGGACTATGAGTTTTTCTCCGCTTTTTGCAAAACTTCGGACAAGCTCTGCCACCATCGCTTGCTGCTCGCGGCAAAAGCGCTTCTCTCCCAAAACGGTTGCCGAGAAAAGATCACTCCCGACAGCGCCGAAATGATCTGGCGCTATTTCGCCGACCGGTTCTTTTTGGACGTCCCCGCTGAAAGTGCTTATGCGACCGACGGTGACTATGATCTTCCCGCCGCAAAGCTCTCTCTTGAGGAGTTTTTTTCACTCGAAGAACTTTTGGAGAGGGCGATCGATGCGGACGGGCTTCTTGCTTTTGAAAAGAATCTGCTCGCGGCTTTTTCGGTGAGCGAAAAGCGGGGCGTTTTGGTTGATCTGCCGGATGAAGTCTATCAAAAACAGCCCAATCCGCATGCCACTATGATCGCTTTGCAAACGAAAGATCGCACGGCGCTGTCTTTGCAGGCACTTCGGATTTTTTCGCAAGCGCACGTTCCGCTTTTGATCGTTTTGCGAGAGAGCGGAAAAGCGGCGAGCGCGTTCCTTGCTCGCCTGGATCTGCTCGTGGGGCTTCCGCAACTGTTTTTGCTCCTTTCCCCAAGCACTTGGGAGAAAGGAATTGATCTTTTGTTTGCGCTCGGCAAAAGCGAAAACGCTCCGGTTTTGCAGGAGAAGGATCTTGCGCTTGTAGCGCCGCTTTTTTCTTACCGATACCCGATCGGCAAATCCTGTCTGCTTTTGCAGGAATTATGCAGGAAATCCTGCAAAAACGATTGACAAAACGTTGGGGAAAGAGTATAATATCTCTTTGCTATCCTTTGATATTTTTTCCTTGGAGGTGCTTATGAACCAGGATCTTTTGAGTATCATTTCCGAGAAAATGCCCAACTTTTCCAAGGGGCAAAAAAAGATCGCTTCTTATATTTCCGAGCATTACGACAGAGCCGCTTATCTGACCGCCGCTAAACTCGGCGAACTGGTTGGCGTTTCCGAATCCACCGTAGTGCGCTTTGCCATCGAATTGGGATTTGAAGGCTATCCCGAATTTCAGACCGCGCTCCAAAAGATCGTCCACAACAAACTGACTTCGTTCCAACGCATCGAAGTGACCAATTCGCTCATCGGGAACAATGATATTCTTGAAAAGGTCTTGCTTTCGGACGCGGACAAGATCCGCAGAACGCTCGAGGAGATCGACCGATCCTCTTTTGAGGCGGCGGTCGAAGCGATTGTAAACGCCAAGTGCATTTACATCATCGGTGTGCGTTCGTCATCCTCGCTGGCAAGTTTTCTCAATTTCAACTTCCGCATGATCTTCGACCAGGTCAGGTTTATCCAGACAATGTCGTCGAGTGATATTTTTGAGCAGATCATGCAGATCGGCGAGGGCGACGTGCTGTTTGCCATCAGCTTCCCGCGCTACTCCAAACGGATCATCAACGCGGTCGAATACGCCAAAGGGAAGGGCGCCAATGTTGTAGCCCTGACCGACAGCAACGTTTCTCCGATCGCCGCCTATGCGGACGAAGTCCTGACCGCAAGAAGCGATATGATCTCTTTTGTCGATTCACTCGTTGCGCCGCTCAGCATCATCAACGCGATCGTCATGGCGGTTTCTCGCAGAAAAGAAAAAGAAGTGACCGAGCGGCTTCGCGTTCTCGAAGCGGTCTGGGATCGCTACGAAGTATATGACAAAAAGTAACGAAAGAAAAGTCCTTGTGATCGGCGGAGGCGCCGCCGGGATGATGGCGGCGATCACCGCCGCCGAAACGGGCGCCTCGGTGACGCTCCTGGAGCAGAGCAACCGGCTCGGCAAAAAGCTCCGCATTACGGGGAAAGGGCGCTGCAACCTGACCAACGCCTGCGACAGAGATACCTTTTTTGAAAATATCCCGACCAACCCGAAGTTTCTTTATGCCGCCTATGCCGCCTTTGCTCCCGAGGATACGATGTCCTTTTTTGAAGGGCTTGGACTTCCTCTCAAAACCGAACGCGGTAGACGGGTTTTTCCAACTTCCGACAAAGCCGCCGACGTGGTTGCCACTCTTGAAAAGCGCCTGCGCCAACTTAATGTGACCATCCTTTTTGCAAGAGCAAAAGAGGTTTTGACCGAAGACGGGCGCGCTGTCGGTGTTGCCACGAACAAAGGCGACTATTCTGCCGACGCCGTGATCCTTGCCACGGGAGGGAAGTCTTATCCCTTGACCGGTTCGGACGGCTCGGGTTATGCCATCGCAAAGGCGGTCGGGCATACGATCCTCTCTCCCACGCCCTCGCTCGTCCCGCTTACCAGTCCCTCGAAAGTCTGCCAAAAGATGCAGGGACTTTCGCTCAAAAACGTTTCTCTTCGCCTTGTGGAGAACGCCTCGGAGAAGGTTGTTTTTGAGGAGCTTGGTGAGATGCTTTTTACGCACTTCGGGCTTTCGGGTCCTTTGGTGCTTTCGGCATCAGCACACTTGAAAAGCGGTGCAAAGAACGCTTATACGGTCCATATTGACCTCAAACCCGCGCTCGACGAAGAAACGCTCGATGCCCGCGTACGCTCGGATTTTGTAAAATACCAAAACCGCGATTTTTGCAATTCGCTCGGGGATCTTTTGCCCGAGAAAATGATCCTTTCCATGATCGAAACGGTCGGGATCGATGGGCGCAAAAAGGTCAACTCGATTACGCGGGAGGAACGCGAGCGCCTTGTGAAGACGCTCAAGAATTTCGTCATCCCGATCTCGGGTACGCGACCGATCGACGAAGCGATCATCACGCGCGGTGGGGTCAACACAAAGGAGATCAACCCCAAAACCATGGAATCAAAACTGCTTCGCGGGCTGTTTTTTGCGGGCGAGATTATTGACGTGGACGCCTACACCGGCGGATTTAATCTGCAAATCGCATTTTCTACGGCGCGCCTTGCGGGTGCCGCCGCGGCGGAAGGCTTATAAGACATTATCACAAGGAAGGATCAGCCATGTTGTTTCAGATTGCCATTGACGGGCCGAGCGGAGCCGGGAAATCCACGATCGCAAAAGCGGTTGCTTCTCGCCTCGGCATTACCTACGTTGATACGGGCGCCCTCTACCGCACGGTGGGGTACTATGTTCGCTCCAAGGGCGTCGATCCGAAAGACGCGCCTGCCGTGACCGCACTGCTGCCCGAGATCCGGGTCGATCTCGATTATATCGACGGCGTTCAGGTCGTTCTTCTCAATGGGGAAAACCTCGGAGATCGGATCCGCACGCCCGAAATTTCGATGTATGCGTCTGCCGTCTCCGCGATCCCCGCGGTACGCGCCTTCCTGCTCGATACGCAAAGAGATATTGCCAAAAAGCGCAGCGTGATCATGGACGGCAGAGACATCGGCACGGTTATCCTTCCGAACGCGCAGGTCAAGATCTTTTTGACTGCCAGCGACGAGTGCCGCGCGACAAGACGCTATGAAGAACTGAAAGCAAAAGGCATCGAAACCACGGTGGAAGAAGTGCTTTCCGATATGAGAAAACGCGATCACGATGACAGCACACGTGCGGTCGCTCCCGCGGTCGCCGCGCCCGATGCCGTCCTGTTCGATAACTCCTGGATGAAACCGGACGAATGCACCGAAGCGGTTTTACAACAGATCATTCTTCCCAAACTGGGACTTACCGTATGAGAGAGGTCATTCTGGCGGAGAACGCCGGCTTTTGCTTTGGCGTCAAGCGCGCGACCGACGCTCTGGAAGAGCTCCTCAAAGCGGCTCGTCCGGGCGAGAAGATCTACACGCTTGGGAACCTGATCCACAACGAGGTCTATAACGCGTCTTTGCGTGAGCGCGGTGTTTCTGTCACCGCTCCGGAGGAGCTTTCGGAACTTGCAGAAGGGGCTTGTGAAAGCGCCCCCGTGACGGTTCTCGTGCGGGCGCACGGTTGCCGCAAGGAAACCTATGCAGCTCTTGCCGACCTTGCCGAAAAAAATTCCTTTTTCAAGTGGATTGATTGTACCTGCCCCTATGTGAAGAAGGTGCATAAGATCGCGTCGGAATGCGATCCCGAAACGCAGACCTTTTTCCTCATGGGCGCCGAGAACCATCCGGAAGTTGTCGGTATTATGAGCTTTTTCGACGGAGAAAAACAGGTTTTTCCTTCTCCCGATGCACTCGAAAAGGCGCTTTCCGATCCCGAAAAAGACAACTTGCACAAAAAAACGCCGGTTATGGCGTCGCAAACCACCTTTAATTTGGTCAATTGGTACCAAAGTCAAGAAATTCTGAAAAAACTATATACAAATTTCGTTATTTTTGATACAATATGTAGCGTGACTGAACAGAGGCAGAAGGAAGCTTTCGACCTTTCCAAGCGCTGTGACGGGATGATCGTCATCGGTGGCAGGGAAAGCTCCAATACCGCAAAACTCTACGCGGTCTGCAAAAAGAATTGTTCCAACACGGTCTGGATTGCGCGGGCGTCCGAACTCGAACCCGAGCGCTTTTCGAGGACCCATCGAATTGGTATTGTCGCCGGAGCATCGACCCCGAGCGAGGAAATACAGGAGGTATATCAAACCATGAGCGAAATCAAAGAGAATTTCGAAGAACTGCTGGAATCGCAATGCAAAACTTTAAATACAGGAGATGTCGTTACCGGAACCGTTACGAACGTAACCGATGCTGAACTTCAGCTCGACGTGGGCGCCGGGGTCACAGGCTACATCAAAGCCGAGCAGATCACTGATGACCCGGCTTTCAAGTTGACCGAGAACTTCAAGGTCGGCGACGAGGTAAGAGCCTTTGTCATTCGCGTCAGCGACATCGAAGGCATTGCGGAGCTCTCCAAGAAGAGAGTTGACGCCGATGAAAACTGGTACAAAGTCGTCGCCGCGTGCGAAGACAAGACCGTGCTCGAAGGCAAAGTGACTGAAGCCGTCAAGGGCGGCGTGGTCATTCACTACGACGGCAACCGCGTGTTCATTCCCGGATCGCAGACCGGCGTTCCGAAGGATGGAGATCTTTCCACCCTCGTAGGCACTACGGTTCAGTTCCGCGTGATTGAAGTCAAGCCCGGTAAAAAAGCCATTGGCTCGATCCGTTCGGTGCTCCGCGATGCACGCAAAGCACAGGAAGCCGCATTCTGGGAAAATATCGAAGTGGGTAAGGTCTATAACGGTGTCGTTAAGAGCATGACCTCTTACGGCGCTTTCGTGGATCTCGGCGGCGTGGACGGTATGGTTCACACCAGCGAGCTTTCCTGGAAGCACATCAAGTCTCCCGCTGACGTCGTGTCTGTCGGTCAGAACATCACCGTGTTCGTCAAGAGCTTTGATCCCGAAAAGAAGCGCATTTCTCTCGGCTACAAGACCGAGGAATCCAACCCCTGGAACATTTTCAAATCCAAATATGCGGTTGGCGACATCGTTTCGGTCAAGATCGTGAACATGATGCCGTTCGGCGCTTTTGCCGAGATCATCGACGGTGTGGACGGACTCATTCACATCTCGCAGATTGCTATGCAGCGCATCGCAAAGCCGGCTGACATTCTCGAGATCGGTCAGATCGTTGATGCTCGCATCACCGAGATCGACGACGAAAAGAAGAAGGTCAGCCTCTCGATCCGCTCGCTTCTCGAAGAAGCGCAGGCAGCCGCCGAGGCTCTGCCCGAAGAGGCAGCCGAGGAAGCTCCCGCAGTTGAAGCCGCAGACGAGCAGTAAGGCAAAACAGAATTAAAAGAAGAGGGAATTGATCCCTCTTCTTTTTTTGCTTTTGCTTTTTTCGCTTACGAAAAATGTCGCGTCGCGTTTGCCATGTTCATAAAGTGGTCGGCAACGCGCTCGGCGTCAGAGGCGAGCGACAGATACTGCGCGCCGGCGTTCGGTGTGCAGGCGCCGCGGTCCAAACGCGTAATGTGGTTTTCTTCCATTTGAGCGGTCAATTCGTCCACTTGATCTTCAAAAATCGCTGCGATCGCGATCTCATCCAAGTTTCCTTCCCGGTAGGCGTTCTCGGCGTGTTCACAGAGACAGCGGATCAGGTCGCGGACTTCTCTGATCTCTCGCATGGCGCTCTCGGAAAAATGCTCGCCGTGGCTTTTCAAGTCATCGGCATATTCAATGATGTTTTCGGCGTAGTCGCCGATCCGCTCGAGATCCGCCACCGTCCGATAGGCGGAAGAAAGATAGCGACGGTCTTTTTCACTGATGCTGCTATCCGAAACCTTTTGAATAAAGACGACCAATTCACGATTGAGAAAATTCAGCTCGTTTTCGGCTTTTCGGAAGGCAGCTTCTTCTGTATAATCGAGCGTGATCGCAATGTTACAGGCGATCGTGAAATTGGAAAGCGCGATCTCTGCCATGTTGAGGATCTCGCTTTTCACTTGTCCTACGGCAACAGCCGGGGTGCGGAGCAGGTGGTAGTCAACGAAGTAAAAATGAGGAGCGTCGTCGCTTTCCGCATCGTTGCCGGGAATGATGCGCTCGACCAAAGCCACCAACGGTTTTGTAAGGGGCAGGAACAACAGCGTTTTTCCAATGTTAAACGCGGTGTGGAACATGGCGAGCTGGGTTTGCGGCAAGGCGGGGAAGAGCTTTTCAAAAATTGCCGCATAGGAAAGCGCGTTTCCTGAAACCAAAAGCAGGACCCACTCGACTCCAAGGAAAAACAGCATGCCGAACAGGTTAAAAAGAAAGGGGATGAGGGCGGTGCGCTTTGCGTTTTTGTTTCCGGAAATGCCGGCAAAGATCGCAACGGTACAAGCGCCGATGTTGGAACCCATCATGAGATAAACGCCTTGATCGGTTGTGATAAGTCCGGATACCGCCATGGTAATGGCGATCGAAGTCATGACCGAGGAACTTTGCACGATCGCGGTCAAAAAGGCGCCGAGCAAGATGAGCAGGAGCGGGTTTGAAACGGTTGTGATAAAGTTTCTGACAGCATCGTCTTTTGCAAAGATCTCCATGGCGGAACTCATCATGGAAAGACCGATGAAAAGCATACCGAAACCGGCGAGGATCCCGCAGACTCGTTTGATCGTCTCTTTTTTTGCAAAAAGGTTAATCAGGGCGCCGACGCCTGCCAAAGCCGAGAAGATCACTGTGCTGGAAAGCGCGCTTCCGGAGAAGAGCCCAAGCGCCACGATTTGCCCTGTGACCGTCGTACCGATGTTGGCACCGTAAATTACAGCGGCTGCTTGGTAGATCGACATGACCCCGGCATTGACAAAGCCGATGACCATGACGGTAGTGGCGCCCGAACTCTGAATGAGCGCAGTTCCCGCCGCACCGATGCCAACCCCGAGCAAGCGGTTGTTGGAGGTGCTTGAAAAAAGGGATTTTAGCTTGTTACTGCTGACAGATTCCAGATTGGAACTCATCATTTTGCAAGCGACGAGAAAAACGCCGATGCCTGCAAGCAGGGAAAGCAGTGCTTGTAAAACGACCATTACATTCATAAAAACAAAACCCTATCTTTTAAGAGCTGTGCAGTGCACAGGAAATAGCGGCAAAGTCGCCGACGTTCTCCGAGAGTGCCGCTGGCACGATCTCGCAGACGCCGAGGCTAAACGAAATACATTCTTCTTTCAGCACGCGCTCCATCGCCGGAATGAGAAGCTCTCCCGAGCGCATGAAGATTCCGCCGATGACGATTCTTTCGGGGTTCAAGACGTCGATGAGGACGCTGAGCCCGCGCCCAAGCATCTCGCCGCTCTTTTCAAAGACGCTTTTTGCAAAGGCGTCGCCGGATTTTGCCCTTTTTGCAAGCTCTTTCGTCGTCACACCCGGGGCGCCGCCCATGCGTTCTGCAAGCCGCGCGATGCCGTTCCCGCCGCAAAAGCCCTCAAAAGAGCCTGCCTTTCCAAAACCGACAGGGCCGTCGCTCGCAAGGCGGATATGCCCGACTTCACCTGCGTTGTCATTGGTGCCGCTGTAAAGCTTTCCGTCAAGGATCAGCCCTGCGCCAAGCCCTGTCCCCATGGTAATAAAGACCATGTTTTGCGTGCCTTTTCCGGCGCCGAATTTCCATTCGACGAGCGCGCAGGCGTTGGCGTCATTTTGGAGATAGGCTTTCTTCCCAAACTTTTGTTCCAGGTGTTCCACGATCTTAAAATTGTCCCAGCCGGGCAGGTTTGCCACTTGGTAAAGCTGTCCTTTTTTGCTGTCGAGCGGGCCGCCGCAGCTGACGCCGATCGCGTCTACCGGGTAGACGTCGATCCATGCGCGCGTTTGCTCTTCGAGAGCGGCAAGCGTTTCGAGCGGGTTTTTCGTGGTCGGGACTTCGTATCGACCGAGTAGGGTGATTTTTTCGTCGACCGCGCCGATCGAAACGGCGCATTTGGTGCCGCCGATGTCGTAACCGATGATATATTTCATGTTATTCACCGAAGAGTTCGTTCTCAAGGCAGAGACAATAGAGGTGGTAGAGCGGCAGGTGTTTTTCTTGAATTTTGTAGGTTTCGTTCTCGCGCACCACAAAGGCGACGTCGGCAAGTTCTTTCAGCCGCCCGCCGGTCTTGCCGCAAAGGGCGATCGAAAACGCGCCGACCGCTTTTGCCACCTGCATGGCAAGAGAAACGTTTTCGGCGTTGCCCGAGGTTGAAATGCCAATGAAAATGTCCTTGTCGGTCGCAAGTCCGAACGCCTGCTGGGCAAAGACCATTTCGGCGCCGTTGTCGTTCATCACGGCGGTCGAAATCGGCTCGCTCCCGGTCAAAGCAACGGCAGGAATGCCGTATTGCAGTTTTTCAGCAAGTCGCTCGCCGTCTTTCCCGAGGGCAGAGAACTTCTTTTTGTCCTCGTCCGTGAGCTTTCTCGGCAGGCAAAAGCCTTTTAAGAGTTCTCCGACGATGTGCCCGCTGTCAGCGGCGCTTCCGCCGTTCCCGCAGACGAGCACCTTCCCGCCGGCCTTGATCCGCGTAAGCGAAGCCTTGACGGCAAGCGCAATTTCGTCGGCAAAGTATTCCATTTGGTTTCGTTGGAGTGTCTCCCGAATGAGACGTTCGGTCGTTGCTTTCATATCGGTGCCTCTTTCTTTTTTTCTATCGGAAAGTCCACCCAAATTTTAGCACAGAATCGTATGAAATGCAATCCTTACGCAAAAACTTTTTATCAAATGAAAAAATTTAAAAAAAATATCAAATTATTTTCGGAAACCTATTGACAAAATGCCGTTTTAGTGGTACATTTTAGCATAGAGTTAGCACTCGAGGCTAAAGAGTGCTAAAATTGATCAAAAGAAAGGAGCGGAAGAAACATGGACCACGACAAAAGCGAATTGAGCGAACGGAAAAAGCAGATTTTAAAAGCGATCGTTCATGCGCACATTGAGGGTGGCGAGCCGGTCGGTTCTAAATACGTTCTCGAGAATCAGCACTTAACCTGTTCTTCTGCTACCATTCGCAACGAGATGGCGGAGCTCGAAAACATGGGATACCTCGAACAGCCCCATGCCTCTGCGGGCAGAGTCCCGACCGAGCGGGGCTACCGCTTTTATGTCGATTCTCTCGTGGAACATTACGTGATGACAGCGAACGAGATCGCGCAGATCAACCGCCTCTTGCACGCCAAGATGAGCGAGCTGGATCAGATCCTTGTCGAAGCCTCCAATCTCGCGGCGAACCTGACCAACTATACGGCAATCGCAATCAAACCGCGTGCCTCCTCGGTTTCGATCAATAAATTTGAAACCATTTATCTTGAACCCGATCATTACATTCTCGTGGCGGTATCGTCCACGGGCAGCGTTAAGAGCAAGCACCTGCAAACAAAACAGCCGATCACGCCCGAAACGCTTGCAAATCTTTCGGACGTGCTCAACATGGTCTTGACCAATCTTTCTGCGGATCAGATCACGCTTCCGCACATGATGAAGCTCGAAGCGCTCCTCGGGAACGACGCGCATCTTGCATCCGACCTCATCAAAGCGGTTTACGATCTTCTCAACGAGCTTGACGAAGGCGAGGTAAAGGTCAGCGGACTGGATAGGCTCCTTCAGTATCCCGAGTACAGCGATGTCGCACAGCTTCAGGCTCTGCTCGGAACGCTCGAAAACAAAGAGGAGTTTCTGGATCTCTTTTCCAAGAGCGAGGGCGACGATGTGAGCGTCCTGATCGGTTCGGAGAGCGAAGTCAAGGTAATGAACAATTCGGCGCTCGTCTTTAAGCCGATTACGAAAGACGGCAAAACGATCGGCGCCATCGGGATTCTCGGTCCTCGTCGAATGGACTACGCCAAGGTTTTGGCAACCCTGGAGGGACTGACCGGAAACATTGCCGACCTGATCGGCAGTAACAATCAACTTACCGGAGGAAAGGGCAATGGAGGAGAACAAAAAGACGACGGATGAAACGGTAACGGAAGAAGAAAAGTCTTCTCCCGAGAGCGCGCCCAAAACCGAAACGAAAAAGAATAAGAAAACCGAACAGGAAACCAAAGCGCTGAAAGCCGAGCTGGAAGCCAAGGAAAAGGCACTTGCCGAAGCCGAGGATAAGTATCTGCGCCTGTTTGCCGAGTACGATAACTTCCGCAAGCGAAGCGCCAAAGAAAAAGAAGGCATCTACGCCGACGCTTACGCCGATTGCATCGGCAATATCCTGCCGATCCTCGACAACCTCGAACGTGCAGGGAAAAGCGAAAACTTCGAGGCGGTCCGCAAAGGGCTGGAGCTGACCACAAAAGCCTTTGAGGACGCGCTTTCCAAAATGGGGATTACCGAAGTGGAAACAAAAACCTTTGATCCCTCGCTCCACAACGCCGTGATGCACGTTGAGGATGAAACGCGCGGTGAGGGAGAAATCGTCGAGGTCTTTCAAAAGGGCTACAAAAAAGGCGACAAGATCATTCGCTTTGCAATGGTCAAGGTTGCCAATTAAGTTGCATAAATTTATTACGAAACATTTACCATAGGAGGATAAGATTATGGGAAAAATCATCGGTATCGATCTTGGCACGACCAACTCGTGCGTAGCAGTGTTTGAAGGGAATGAACCTGTCGTCATTCCGAACCCCGAAGGGGCAAGAACCACTCCGTCTGTCGTGGCGTTCTCCAAAACCGGCGAGCGCATGGTGGGTCAGGTGGCAAAGCGCCAGGCAATCACCAACCCCGACAGAACCATTATTTCGATCAAACGTGAAATGGGCTCTGCTTACAGAAAAGAAATCGACGGCAAGTCCTACACGCCGCAGGAATTCTCGGCAATGATCCTGCAAAAGCTCAAAGCCGACGCCGAGAGCTATCTCGGTACGAAAGTGACGCAGGCTGTCATCACGGTTCCTGCTTACTTCTCGGACGCACAGCGCCAGGCAACCAAGGATGCCGGCAAGATCGCAGGTCTTGAAGTCCTGCGTATCATCAACGAGCCGACCGCAGCAGCCCTTGCTTACGGCATGGATAAAGAAGCCAACCAGAAGATCATGGTCTTTGACCTTGGCGGCGGTACCTTCGACGTATCTCTCCTTGAGATCTCGGACGGCGTCTTTGAAGTGCTTGCCACCAACGGAGACACGCGCCTTGGCGGCGACGACTTCGACCAGCGCATCATCAACTGGATGGCAGAGCAGTTCCAGAGAGAACATGGCATCGACCTGCGCAAGGACAAAATGGTGCTCCAGCGTCTGCGTGATGCGGCAGAGAAAGCAAAGATCGAGCTTTCGGGCATGACCAGCACCTCGATCAACCTGCCTTTCATCACCGCAACCGCCGAAGGCCCGCTCCACTTTGAAGCAACCCTGACGAGAGCCGAGTTCGATCGCATTACCGCAGACCTCATCGAGCGCACGATGGTCCCGACCAAGAAGGCGCTCGCAGACGCAGGCCTCTCTGTGAATCAGGTCGATAAAGTCCTGCTTGTCGGTGGTTCGACGAGAATCCCCGCCGTTCAGGAAGCGGTCAAGAAGTTCATCGGCAAAGAACCGTTCAAGGGCATCAACCCCGATGAATGCGTCGCCATCGGTGCGGCAATTCAAGGCGGCGTGCTCGGCGGCGACGTCAAGGATCTGCTCCTGCTCGACGTTACGCCTCTGTCGCTCGGCATCGAGACGCTCGGCGGCGTCTTCAACCGCATTATTGACAGAAACACCACCATTCCGGTGAAGAAGAGCCAGGTCTATTCGACCGCCGCTGACGGTCAGACCTCGGTTGAGATCCACGTCCTGCAAGGCGAGCGCGAGATGGCCGCAAACAACACCACGCTCGGCAGATTTATCCTCGACGGCATCACGCCCGCTCCTCGCGGCGTGCCGCAGATCGAAGTCACCTTCGATATCGACGCCAACGGCATTGTGAACGTCACGGCAGTGGATAAGGGAACCGGCAAGGAACAGCACATCACGATCACCTCGTCCACCAACATGAGCAAAGAGGACATCGACAAAGCCGTCAAAGACGCAGAGCGTTTCGCCGAAGAAGATAAGAAGGCAAAAGAAGCGGTCGAGATCCGTAACCGCGCCGATTCTGTGATCTTCCAGAGCGAAAAGACGCTGAACGATCTTGGCGACAAGGTTGATCCCGCCGATGCAAATGAAGTCAAGAGTGCCATCGAAAAGCTCAAGGAGACGCTCAAAGGCAGTGACCTCGAAGCCATCAAGGCGGATACCGAAGCCGTGGAAAAATCCTTCTACAAGATCTCCGAAAAGCTCTACGCCCAGCAGGGTGGCGCGCAGGGTGGCGCAAACCCCGGCGACGCGGGCAACGCGGGTCAGGGAAACGACGGAACCTACTACAACGCAGATTTCGAGGACAACTCGAACAAATAAACAACTCCCTTTGCACGGGAAAGGCGCCAAAGCGCCTTTCCCGTGGGGCGTTTTCCGGGAACTGCTTTCTTTTGCGCGCATTTTAGGAAGTGCCCGCAAAAGAGTGCAAGTCCCCTCACACAGCAAAAGACGATTACGAGGTCAAAATGGCAGAAAAAAGAGATTATTACCAGGTGCTCGGCGTGGACAAGAATGCCGATGCTGCCACCATCAAAAAAGCATATTATAAACTGGCAAAACAGTACCATCCCGACGCCAACCCCGGCGACAAGGTCGCAGAGGAAAAGTTCAAGGAAGTGAACGAGGCTTACGAAGTCCTCTCGGACGCCGATAAGCGCGCCAAATACGATCAGTTCGGGCACGCCGCATTTGATCCTTCGATGGGTGGCGGCAGCGGCTTTGGCGGTTTCAGCAGCGAAGGCTTTGGAGATTTCGGTGACCTCGGAGACCTGTTCGGCGGTATTTTCGGCAGCGCCTTCGGCGGTGGTCGCCGCACGCGCAACGGTCCCGTTCGCGGGGAGGATATCGGGCTTAGTTTGAGCGTCAGTTTTGAAGAGGCTGCATTCGGCGTCAAAAAAGACGTTTCCTACAACCGTGTTTGCCGTTGCCGTGAGTGCTCGGGGAGCGGTGCTGCCAAAGGGACGAGCGCCGAAACCTGCTCGGTCTGCCACGGCACGGGTCAGGTGCGCCGCGTGCAGCGGATGGGCGGAATGTCCTTCCAATCCACCGCGGTTTGCGACGCCTGCCATGGAACAGGTAAAATCATCAAAGAACCCTGCCAGAAATGCCGCGGAAGCGGACAGGTGCGCGAGACCAAGAAGCTGACCGTTTCAATCCCTGCGGGGATCGCCAACGGCGAGCGGATCGCTTTGCGCGGGCAGGGGAACGAGGGAAAGAACGGCGGTCCCGCGGGGGATCTCATCATTCTGGTCAACGTTCGCCCGCATACGGTTTTCGATCGTCAGGGATTTGATATTCTCTGCGACGTCCCCGTGACCGTGACCGAAGCGACGCTCGGCGCCGAGATCGACGTCCCCACGCTGGAAGGAACCGTCAAATACACCATTCCCGAAGGGACACAGCCCGGAACGCGTTTTTCGATCCGCGGCAAGGGAATCCCCATGATCGGGAGCAGCAACCGCCGCGGCGACCTCTATTTTACGGTCGTCGTCGAGATCCCGAAAGGGCTTTCCAAAAAACAAAAGGAAGCCATGGCGGCGTTTGCCGAATCCTGCGGCGAGAGCAATTACACCAAGAAAAAGCAGTTCTTCCAAAAGATTTTCAAAAAGTAAGGAAGCAATATGGATAAAGATTACGTTTGCGAGGACTACGGAACCGAAACGCATTGGACGCGCATCCGCGTGACCGTTCCGCTCTCGCGCCTCGACGACCTGACCTCGATCATGAGCATGATCTCAAACAATCTGCAAATCGAGGATTACAGCGACATCGACCTCAAAACCTGCTACGGCGATCTCATCGACGAATCAATCCTCAACGCCGACAAGACGATCGCGTCGGTCTCGGTCTATCTGCCCGCCGGAGAGAATCTGCCCAAAACGCTGGAGTTTTTGCGCGACCGCCTCGCGCTTGCCGGCATTGAAGCCTCCCCCGAGCTTTCGGGCGTGGACGAGGAGGACTGGGCAAATGCCTGGCGGCAGTATTACAAGCCGATCAAGATCGGTTCGCGCCTTGTCATCGTCCCCGCGTGGGAGCGCTATGAGGCACAAGAGGGCGAACTCATCGTCCGCATGGATCCCGGCATGGCGTTTGGCACCGGCAACCACGAAACGACGCGGCTGGTCATTCGATTGCTTGAAGATTACGTCAACCCCGGATGCCGCGTTCTCGACGTAGGGTGCGGGAGCGGTATCCTCGCCATCTGCGCCTCCAAGCTCGGCGCGGGCGAGTGTCTTGCCTGCGATATTGACCCCACGGCGGTGCGCGTGGCAAACGAAAACGTCAAGGACAGCGGACTGAAGAACATTACCTGTTTTCAATCCGATCTGCTCCGCGGTGTGAAGGAAAGCGAGCGTTTTGACCTTATCACGGCGAATATCGTTGCGGATATCATCATCCGCATGACGCCCGACGTGGGGAAGTATATGCACGAAAATTCTGTGCTGCTTGCTTCGGGCATCATTTCCGAACGCGCAGACGACGTGATCGCAGCGCTCGAAGCGCACGGCTTTGCGATCCTTAAGAAGATTGAGGACAACGGTTGGTGCGCACTTGCGGTCGGCAAAAAACAAAACTGAAAAAAGAGGGAACACCCCTCTTTTTTTTCGCTTGACGAACGCTTGTAAGTGTGCTAAAATAATGGACGAAACCTCCAAACAAAAAGGAGCCTTTTATGCCGAGATTTTTCATTCGTCAAAACCAGATCGCAGACGGGATTGCCACCATTTTGGGCGAGGACGCGCATCACATTTCGCGTTCGCTCCGCATGGCGGCGGGGGAACACGTGACCCTTTGCGATATGCAAAGCAACGAATATGATTGCGAACTGGTTGGCTTTTACCCCGATCGCGTCGAGGCGCGCATCTGCTCGTCGCAAAAAGGGAAGACCGAGCCGCCCTATCGGGTGCATCTCTTCCAGGCGCTGACCAAAGGCGACAAGTTTGAGACCGTGATCCAGAAGTCGGTCGAGTGCGGCGTCTATGACATCACCCCCTTTGAGAGCGAGCGCTGCATCGTTCGCCTCAAAGGCGAAAGCACATCCAAAACCGAGCGCTGGCAGCGCATTGCCCAAGAAGCCGCCAAGCAATGCGGCAGAGGAATTCTGCCGACCGTTCAATCCGGTGAAAAGCTCTCTGTGATCCTTCCACGCGCAAAAGAGTTTGATCTTGCGCTCTTTTGCTACGAGGGAGAAGAGGAAACCGGTTTGAAATCGGTTTTGCAAAGCGCGACCTTGCCGAAAGACCGTTTGCCGGAGATCGCCGTTATGATCGGCAGCGAGGGTGGCTTTTCGCAAAACGAAGCAAAAATGGCGAAAGAGCAGGGATGGATCCCGGTAGGTCTTGGCAAGCGGATCCTGCGAACCGAAACGGCCTCGACGGTTGCGCTTTCCTGCCTGATTTACGAGTTGGAACTTTCTTAAAAACCTTTTTAGACCGGCATTTTCCCCTCCGAGATGTTCAATTTGAACGAAAAAAAAGAAAATTTTTATGAAAATTATTGAAAACCCTATTGAAAAACACCAAAAAATAGTGTAAGATATGGTTAGTTTTTATCGCAGATATTCTACGAGAGAGGGAAAACATCATGTCTAACCGCTTATTTCAAAGCATGATCCATCAAATGAAGGACGCGATTGACCGCACCATCGGCGTCGTGGATGAGAACGGGGTCATTATCGCTTGTTCCGAGCTTGTTCGCATCGGCGAAGTCCATGCCGGCGTTCGGGACGAGATCTCTTATACCGGGGATGCCGTTGCAAGCGGCGGATACACCTATCGCCCCATGACCGGCGGTCCCAAGACCGATTACGTGGTCTTTGTGGAAGGCGAGGACAAAATGGCGGAGAAGATGTCCAAACTCCTTGCCATTTCTCTCGGCAACATCAAGAACCTTTACGACGAAAAGTACGATAAGGGCTCTTTCATTAAGAATATCATTCTGGACAACATCCTGCCCAGCGATATCTATATCAAATCGAAAGAACTGCATTTCAACACCGAGGAGAAGCGCATCGTCTTCCTCATCAAGTTCTTCGGCAAGACCGATATGCTCCCCTTTGAGATGCTCCAGAATATGTTCCCCGACAAGTCGAAAGACTATGTCATCAGCGTTGGAGAACACGATATTGTACTGGTGAAGGATATCAAAGCCGGAACCGATGCCAAGGAGATCGAAAAGATCGCCACCAACATTTCGGATACGCTTTCCACCGAGTTCTATACCAAGGTTGCCATCGGTATCTCCACCGTGGTTGAGAACATCAAGGATCTTGCAAGAGCTTACAAGGAAGCCCAGGTGGCTCTTGAAGTCGGCAAAGTCTTTGAAACCGAAAAGAACATTGTCAGCTATGAGAACCTCGGTATCGGGCGCCTCATTTATCAGCTCCCGACCACGCTTTGCGAAATGTTCCTCCAGGAAGTCTTTAAGAACGGTAGCCTTGAGTCGCTCGACCGTGAGACGCTCATGACCATCCAGTGCTTCTTTGAAAACAATCTAAACGTTTCCGAAACGTCAAGAAAGCTCTTTGTCCACAGAAACACGCTCGTTTACCGTCTGGAAAAGATCCGCAAGCTCACCGGTCTTGACCTGCGTGAGTTTGAGCACGCCATCACTTTCAAAGTGGCGCTCATGGTGCGCAAGTATCTCAATTCCAAGCCGATCAAATTCTGATATTGACCCAACAGCAAGCGGAATGTGTGCCTGTGCGGCAGTTACATTTCGCTTCTGTGATGTTTTAGCGTGAAAATACTTTTGTTCTGATAAAAACGGAGAATTCAATGAATCAGGATTATAACGAACAGAACCAACAGCCAAACGAGGAGCCTCAAGTATCGTTTGAGGAAACTTCAAAAGGGCATCTCAAAACGATAAAACGCATCAACCGCCAAAAGAATTTTGCTTTTGTTCTCGTTTTGGTGGCGGCGATCCTCCTTTCGGCAATCTGCACCTTTGCGCTTACCCAAAATGCAATGCGGGAGCGCTATTCCGAAAGCCTTGTCAGCGAGAGTGAGACGCAGGCGTCTTTGCAAAAGGAAATCGACAGGCTGACCGAAGAACTTAACCGTGCAAATGAGACCAATACGCAGTTTTCTCGCTTGGAAGCGCTCCATAAAATCTATCAGGCGGCGTCCTATTATGCCGGGGACGTCCCGCTCGACGACATCATGACTGCGGTCATGAAAGCCTATGCCAAAGCTACGGGCGATAAATATGCCGAATACTTTACCAATGAAGAGTTTGCCGAACTGACCCAGGATTCGATCGGTGATTTTGAAGGGATCGGCGTCAGTGTTCTCAACGATCTTTTGATAGTTGAGGGCGTGGAATATGAAGTGTATTACGTCGTTGCAATCTACGAAAATTCCCACGCATGGGATGCGGGTCTTGCCATCGGCGATTACATTTACGCGGTCAAGGACGGGGAAGAATATCGATCGATCGAAGCGCTCGGCGGATACACCAAAGCGATCTTTAAGATACGCGGCGAAAAAGGTACCAATTCCGAATTGCTCGTATTCCGCAAGAGCGGCAACACCTATAAATCGGTTGCGCTGACGATCCTGCGCGACGCGTTTGTCAAACGGTCGGTTGATTATAAGGTCTCGGAGACAAATTCTCAAATCGGGATCGTTCGCATCTCCGAATTTGATCTTACCACGCCGGGACAGTTCAAAGAAGCAATTACGGAACTGCAGAAGAAAGGCGTTAAGAAGTTCGTTTTTGATCTTCGGAACAACCCGGGAGGCGATCTTCGTTCGATTTCGGCAACGCTTTCCTATTTCCTGCAGCCCGGAGATATGATCCTCAAATCGATCTATCGGGACGGCACGGTCGACGATGTTTACGTGGTGGAACCCATGCAGGATCACACTGCGGGAAGCACCTGCAACGTGACCGCCGAGGAGATCGGGATCTTCAAAGATCTTTCCATCGTAGTGCTCTGCAATGAGAACACCGCCAGCGCCGCCGAGGTTTTTGTAGCCAGTATGCAGGACTATAAGCTTGCAACCGTCGTGGGAATGGTGACCTATGGAAAAGGTATTATGCAGACCTATTATCCCCTCGCTTATTTCGGCGCCGACGGATATGCTAAAATGACCTCTCACGCCTATGTGACAAAACGAGGCGTCACCTATCATGAGATCGGCATTACGCCGGACGTTGTGGTCGAGCTTTCGGACGAAGCTGCCGGATACTCGTTATACACTCGTCCTGAATCCATCGACAATCAACTGCAAACCGCAATTGCCCAATTCAAAAAATAATTTATAGTTTTCGATAAAGGAGAACCATCATGGAAAAGAAAGAAAAGATCCGCTATACCAAAGAAGGTTACGAGAAAGACAAATCCGAGCTTGATTGGCGAATCAAGGTTGAGAGAGAGCGGATCAAAGAAGCGATCGGCGTCGCAAAGAGCTTTGGTGACCTTTCCGAGAACGCGGAATACACTGAAGCAAGAAGAGAGCAGTCCGAAAACGAAACCCGGATCCTCGAATTGCAGGAGCGCCTCGACAATGCCGAGATCATTGTCGGTACCACCGTCAAAGTCCAGAACGTTGACACCGGTGCGGAAATGACCTATTTTATCGTCGGTACCAACGAAGTCGATCCTTTTCACGGTATCATTTCCGATCTTTCTCCGATCGGAGCGGCACTGGTCAACAGAGAAGCCGGTGACAAGGTCGAAGTGGAGATCCCCAACGGGATTGTGAAATTTATCGTTCTCGACGTCCAAAGAAAGTAATTCGTCACCGAATGGACGAGCAAGGCGGCGGCTGTATGCCGCCGCCTTCCAATTTATTTTTCAGAGAGGAGAACGCCATGGCAAACAGGGAAGACAAACTGCCGGAACAGGATGTGGCGCTGCAAAAGGGGCGCTTCCTCTTGTGGCTTGAAAACTATTGGTACCACTACAAGTGGCACACGATTGTGTCGCTCTTTTTTGCCTTTACGCTCCTCTTTTGCCTTGTGCAATGCGTCAAGCGCGAGGAACCCGATCTGCTTCTCGTTGCGGCGGGCGACATTGCTTTTACCGATACCGATGCGCGCGACGCTTTCGTCTCGGCGTTTGGCGCCGTTGCTCCCGGGCAGGGAAAGGGCGAAAAACAAAAGGTAGAAGTTTCGCATTATACGATCTTTTCTCCCGAGCAGATGACGTCTCTTTCCACCGATGAGAGCGGCGAGTATTCTCCCGCCACCTTCACGGCACTAAAGCTCTCCTCGCAAACCGAATATGACGCGTTCACCTCGTTCCGCATGACGGGCGAGAGCTGCCTTTATCTCGTCAGCGATTACATTTATGAAAACTCGAATTTGAAAGAATACGCCGTACCGCTCTCGGAACTTTTTGAAAAAATGCCCGAAAGTGCACTCGATGATTATTCGGTCAGGTTTTCGGAGCTTGCTTTTTCCAACTATTATGCGGCGTGCGGTGCTTTGCCGGACGATTTTCGTTTGGTGCTGACAAAACCGCTTGTGGTGGGAAAAGCCTCAAAGGAAGCGGTTTACAACGCTTATACCGCGCTCTTTTGCGCCATCGTTTCTTTTGAGGAACCCTGACGATGAAAAGGCTCTCAAACGATCAGAAAACCTTTTTGATCTTAAACCTCGTTCTTTTCGCCGGGGCGCTTGTGTATCCGATTTACCACTATTGGGTCTTTCATTTCAACACCCCTTTTTCGCACTGTTTCCTTAAAGAGTGGTTCGGGATCTATTGTCCGCTTTGCGGCGGAACGCGATGCCTCTATGAATTGCTCCATTTCCGCATTCTTTCGGCGCTTTCCTACAACGCTTACGTGGTCTTTGCGGTTGCGCTGTTCCTCGTTTGGGACGTGGCAACTTTGATCGGCTTTTTGCGCGGCAGAAAGTGCTTCTTCCGGATCCCCAAATGGGTCTATGTTTTTCTTACCGTTCTGTTGTTCCTCTTTTTCGCCCTTCGCACCGTCCTGCTTTTTGCTTACGGGATTGATCCGATCGGCGACCTTTCATAAAAACAAAAAAGAACGAGGCGTTCCGTTTTGGAACGCCTCGTTCTTTTTTATTAAGGAAATTGGAAAAACCTCGATGCGATTGTGAAATAGATGATCAGCGTGACCGTATCTACAATCGTGGTAATAAAAGGACTTGCCATCACGGCAGGGTCGAGTTTGAGTCGCTTTGCAAGGATCGGCAGACTTGCGCCGACGAGTTTTGCAAAGATAATGGCGCAGAAAATGGTCATTGCCACAACGAGAGAAATGATCAGCGTACTTTTTCCTTCATACGAAAGTGCCCACCGAAAGTCTATGGTCATGACCTTTAAGAAGGTAGCAATCGCAATAGTACCGCCGCAGAGCACGGCAACGCGCAACTCTTTCCAAACGACTCTGAAATAGTCTTTCAGCTGAATCTCGCCCAAAGAGAGTCCGCGGATGACCGTCACAGAAGTTTGTCCGCCTGCGTTTCCGCCGGTGTCCATGAGCATGGGAATAAAAGCGGTCAAAATTGCGAGATGGATCGAGGTAATGGCTTGTTCATAGCCTTGGATAATGGTGCTGGTGAAGGTTGCCGAGACCATGAGGAGGAGCAACCACGGAATGCGCTGACGCCAGGTGGCAAACACGCCGGTTTTGAGATAGGGTTTCTCGTTCGGCAACACGGCTGCCATCTTTTGCATATCCTCGGTCGCCTCGGTTTCGAGGACGTCGAGAGCGTCATCGACCGTCACGATGCCGACAAGACGTTTTTCTTTATCAACGATCGGAAGTGCGAGAATATCGTAGTGCGAAATCAGGTTTGCAACTGTTTCCTGGTCGTCGTGCGTGTAGGCAAAGATCACGTCGCGGTTCATAAGATCGCCGATCTTGTCGTCGGGCTTTGCAAAGAGCAGAGCTTTGAGCGGAACAACGCCTTCGAGCACGCGCGATTTATCGGTCACGTAGGCGACGTAGATCGTCTCCTTGTCAAGACCGATTTTGCGGATGCGCTCGATCGCCTGCGTGGTCGTCATATCTTTTTTAAGGTCGATGAACTCGCTTGTCATGACGCTGCCGGCGCTGTCCTCGGGGTAGGAGAGGAAGCGGTTGATCTCGGCGCGCGTTTCCGGCTTGGCGTTCTTCAGAATGGTGTTGACCACGCTGGCAGGCATTTCTTCGAGCATGTCGACCGCGTCGTCCACGAAGAGTTCCTCGACGATGCCGCCGATTTCCTTATCGGTCATGGCGGTGATGAGCTTTTCCTGCACGTCGGGTTCAAACTCGGCAAAGATCTCTGCCGCCGTATCTTTCTTCAGCATACGGAACACCACGGGAAGTTTGTCTTCGGGCAGTTCGGCAAGGAACTCTGCGGCGTCGACCGGGTTTAGTTCGTCGACCGCTTTGATGAAAGTGGAATATCTGCGGGTTTCCAGAAGTTCCAGAAGAGTTTCTTTGTTTTGAATCATTTGAGGCACCTCCTCATGGAAAAATTAACGGAACACACGCTCCATTTCCGCTTGATAGCGATCGCATTTTTCGGTCGCTTCGGCTTTGTCTTTTGCTTCCAGCATATAGTAGACCTTGATCTTCGGTTCGGTACCGGAGGGGCGCACAAACAGAAGGTCGCGGTTGGCAAGGCGATAGGAGAGCACGTTGGAGGAGGGGAGTCCGGTCGGCTTCGTCGTACCGTTTTCGGTCACGATGCCGATCTTGTAGTCGCTGATTGCGATCACGTCAATGCCGCCGATCTGTTTGGGCGGATCTTTGCGCATAGATTCCATCATGCCGGCCATGCGAGCGGCGCCGTCGAGGCCTTCCACGTAAAGCTCGGTGGTCTTTTCATAGAAGAATCCGTACTTTTTGTAGAGGCTTGCAAGCGCGTCGGACAGCGTCATGCCTTTTGCCTGGTAGAACGCGGTCATCTCGCAAATGAGCATCGAAGCGACTACGGCGTCCTTGTCTCTTGCATAGGTGCCTTTGAGGTAGCCGTAGCTCTCCTCAAAACCGAACAGGAAGTTTCCGTCGCCGGTCTTTTCGTAGTTTTTGATGACTTCGCCGATGAACTTAAATCCGGTGAGCACGTTGTGGAGCTTTACCTTGTGTTTCTCACAGATCTTTTGCACCATCGGAGTTGAAACGATGGTTTTGATCATATAGGGATTCTTCGGCATCGTCCCGGTGCTCTCATAAGCGGTGATGATATAGTCGCAGAGAAGCGCCCCCATCTGGTTGCCCGTAATGGTGGTAAAAGAGCCATCCGGCGTTCTTGTAACGACGCCGACGCGGTCTGCATCCGGGTCGGTGGCAAGCACGAGGTTGGCGCCCACGCGATTGGCGATTTCAATGCCGAGGGCAAACACGTCGGGGTATTCGGGATTCGGTTTTTTCACGGTGGGGAAGTTGCCGTCATTGACCATCTGCTCGTCCACCGTGTAAAGATGCTTGAGTCCGATGCGTTTTAAGATGGCTGGAACAAGTTTGCAACCCGTGCCGTGCAGAGGCGTGTA
>CADBFJ010000006.1 GCA_902793915.1 uncultured Ruminococcus sp. | reverse complement strand
TTGTATATTTTAGACAGTTTTTTCTGTCAAAAAGAGTCTTTTTGCGTTCTCCCTCGTTCTATCCGTCGCTTCTTGCGGACTGCACTCCCAAATCGAAGCAAGCGTTTGTAGGGTGTATTGGAGCAGTCCCGAATGGTTAAGACTTCCCCGAAACGGGTGCGGTGCAAGATAGGGCGCGTCGGTCTCAACGAGCAATTTGTCGTGCGGGATCGAAGCCGCCGCGCGTCGGACGCCTTCGGCGTTGCGGAAAGTCAGCGTCCCCGAAAAAGAGATATAAAAACCTCTCCGAACGAGGTCTTTTGCCATTTCGGCGCTCCCACTGTAAGAATGGAACACGCCGCGCACGCCGGGGTGGCGCAAAATTGTTTCAAAGCAGTCGCCGTGCGCATCGCGGTCGTGGATAATGACCGGGAGATCGTAGCGCTTTGCCAGTTCCAGCTGCGCTTCAAAAAAGCGCATCTCTTTGGCTTTGTCGAGCTTGCCCTCGATAAACTCATCGGTGTGATAGTCCAAGCCGATCTCGCCGAGAGCAACAAGTTTCCCCTCTTCCCTGGTTTTGGGATCTTTCAAAAGATCCTCCAGCGCCGAGAGCGCAATGTCCTCGTCGGCATAAGCGTGACAATCCTCGGGGTGGATCCCGATCGCGGCATACATCCCCGCGTGACGCGCCGCCTGCTCCAGCACCGCGTTGGCATTTTCAAGATTTGTCCCCACGTTAAGAATGTTTGCGACGGGATCGGGGCAAATCGTCCCAAGCAGTGCCTCGGCGCCGCCCTCATATTCACGATCAAATCGTTTGTCAAAGTAGTGCGCGTGCGAATCGAAAATACCGGTGAAAGCCGGATCAAAACTCATTTTTAAGGCTCCTTCCAAACAGGCGTTTCAGTTCCTCTTGAGGACTGACGCCTTGATAGAGGACGCGCTCCACCGAGGAGCAGATCGGGACTTCGACCCCAACGCTATCGGCAAGTTGGCAAATGGCTTTTGCCGTGTAATAGCCCTCGGCGAGGTCGGAATAAGTCTCGCCTTTGACATATGCTTCCCCAAAGCGCCGATTGTGCGAATGCGGAGAAAAAACGGTAGCTTCGTAATCTCCCAGATGGCAAAGTCCGTAAGCCGATACCGGGTTTCCGCCCATTGCTCCGATCAAGCGGGAAACCTCTCTTGCGCCACGGCTCATCAGAGCGCCTTTCAAGGTTGGGATCATAAGCCCGTCTAAAAAGCCGGCGGCAATGCCCACAACATTTTTGGCGGCGGCTCCGATCTCGTTGCCGATAAGATCCTGCCCATAATAAAAGCGGATAAGCCCTCCGGAAAGCTCGGACACAAGACGTTCTTTTACGCTCTTTGAATTGCTGTCTATCACCATACAGTTCGGGACGCCGCGGCAAAACTCCTGCACGTGCCCCGGACCGAGCCAAACGGCGATTTCGACGTCTTCCGGCAAAGATTCTTCCGCGACGGTCGAAAGGCGTTTTCCGCTTCCGATCTCCAGCCCCTTCATGCAAAGAACAACGATTTGTCCTGCATGCAGATAAGGAGCCGCTTCATCGCGAAGCAACGCGCGCAAATGCTGTGAATCGACCGAAACAAAAATCGCGTCGCTCCTACCGATTTCTTCCAGACGTGTGGTAAGGCAAATCCGTTCGGGCAGGGTCAAAAGGTCATTGGAACGGGATTGCAGAAGCGCTCTCATTCTGTTTGAGGATTCTCTGCCGTAAAGCGATACACTATGTCCCATGCGATCGAGATACCACGCAAGAAAAGATCCCCACCGTCCACATCCAATTACAGTTACTTTCATATCCATCTCCATAAAGGGGGAGGAATCTCAAAACTCCTCCCCGTTTTTGCAATTGATTCGGTTTTATCTGATCCGCTCGCCCAAGGGGGTATCGTCCGCAAGGAAGACAACGCGAACCGTCTCCTCACCCGACGCGAGGATCATGCCCTGCGACTCGATTCCGCAAAGCGTTGCGGGCTTGAGATTTGCAACAACGGCAACCTTGCGGTCAACGAGATCTTCGGGGGCATACCACTTGGCAATGCCCGAAACGACCTGCCGCTTTTCGTAGCCGAGATCGAGTTGCAGTTTGAGCAATTTCTTCGCCTTTTCCACCTTTTCGGCGGCAAGCACTTTTGCCGTGCGGAGTTCGACCTTTGCAAAGTCTTCAATGCCGATGAGCGCACAGCCCTCGGGCTTTTCTTGCGCGGGTTCTGCGGCAGGCGCGGCAGCTTGTCTTGCCGCTTCAAGTTCGGCAAGTTTTGCTTCTGCGTCCACGCGGGCAAAGAGCACTTTGGATTCCCCGACCGTGCTGCCACCGCGCAATGCACCAAACGATGCAAGGCTTGCAAAATCTCTTGCTTCGGTGTTGAGTTCGGAGAGGATCTCCTCTGCCGTTGCGGGAATGAACGCCTGCAACATCACGGCACCCTGCCGGATGGTTTCCATGAGGTTATAGAGCACGGTGCCGAGCCGTTCGCGCTTTGCCTCGTCCTTGGCGAGCGCCCAGGGGGTCGTTTCGTCGATATACTTGTTTGCCCTGTCAAAGAGCGAGAACACGCACTCGACCGCGTCGGCAATGTGGTAGTCGTCCATGTTCTTTTTGTAAGCGGCAAAGGTGGAGGCGCACGCCGCTTTGAGTTCGGCGTTGCTTCCCTCCTCCGCACCGGGAGTGGGGATCACGCGGTCAAAATACTTCTTTTCCATGTCGAGCGTGCGCTTGACAAGGTTACCGAGGTTGTTGACCAGATCGTTGTTGTAGCGTTTGATGACGCCCTCGTAGGTGATCGATCCGTCCGAAGAAAAGGGCATCTCGGAGAGCGCGTAGTGGCGCACGCCGTCTACCGTAAAATGCTTTGCGAGTTCATCGGCATAAATAACGTTGCCCTTCGATTTGGACATCTTGTCGGTGCCGAAGTTGAACCAGGGGTGACCGAAGACCTTTTTCGGGAGCGGCAGATCGAGTGCCATGAGGAAGATCGGCCAATAGATGGTGTGGAAGCGCAGGATATCCTTGCCGATGATATGCACGTCGGCGGGCCAGAATTTTTTGAAGGTCTCGGACTGCTCCTCGTAGGATTTGTCCGGATCATAGCCAATTGCGGTGATATAGTTGGTCAGCGCGTCAAGCCAGACGTAGACCACGTGTTTGGGGTCGAAGTCCACCGGAATGCCCCAAGTGAAGGAGGTGCGCGAAACGCAAAGGTCTTGGAGCCCCGCTTTGAGGAAGTTGTTGACCATTTCCTTTTTGCGCAGCTCGGGCTGAATGAAATCGGGGTGTTCGTCGATGTAGGTCATCAGCCGATCGGCGTATTTGCTCATCTTAAAGAAGTAGGCTTCTTCGCGCGCCTGGGTCAGAGGTCTGCCGCAGTCGGGGCATTTGCCGTCGACCGCCTGCGTTGCAGTGAAGAAGGATTCGCAGGGCGTGCAGTACCAACCTTCGTAGTGACCGAGGTAAATATCGCCCTGTTCGTAGAATTTCTTGAAGATCTTTTGCACGACCGATACGTGGTAATCGTCGGTGGTACGGATGAAATGGTCATAGCTTGTGTTCATTGCATCCCAGATCCCACGGATCTCGCCCGCAACGCCGTCCACATAAGCTTGCGGCGTGATATTTGCCTCTTTTGCAAGGTTCTCGATCTTCTGCCCGTGCTCGTCGGTGCCGGTGCAGAAAAAGACTTCCTTGCCGAGAAGCCGTTGATAGCGCGCCAGAGCGTCGGTCGCGATCACTTCATAGGTGTTGCCGAAGTGGGGCTTGCGCGATGCGTAGGCGATTGCAGTTGTGATATAAAAGGGTTGCTTCATGCGTTTTTGTCCCTCCGAATGAAAATATCTGATATATTGTACCATAATAGTAGGATTTTTACAAGGGATTTTGCAAAAAAACTCCCCATCGGCGACCGTCGCCGATGGGGAGAGTGTTATAACGGTTTCAGATCAGAGGATCTCGAGCGTGCCGGTGGCAATGAGTCTGCCAGAGCGCGCCGAGAAGAGCGCGACCTCTTCTTTCCCGAAGTCAAAGCGGACCTTTTCTTCGAGGGCAAAGGTCGTTTTACCGAAGGAAACGCCTGTCAGAAGCAGATTGCCCACGCGCAGGCGCACCGTGGTCTCCATACCGGTAGGCATGGAGCTGTAAACTTCTGCTTTGATCTTGCCCTTGGGGCTGATCTTGACAGCTTCGGGGCGAATGCCGAGCATGAAATCTCTCGTGGTGGCTTCCTTGGGTTCTTCAAACTCGGTCTCATCGACCTTGGCAATGTGGCACTTGAAGAGCGTGTCTTTGTTGCCCTTTTCCACATTGCGTTTGTCCTTGAGCAGTTCTGCGCGCCACTCTGCGATCGAGCGATCGGTTGCAAGATCCTTTTCGACCCACTCGGCATAGTTCAGCGGGCTCGTGGGACGGAAGATGCCCTTCACGCCGCCGAGGAAGGAGAGCTCGATGCCACCGTCAGCGTTCTGGTCGCCCTCGGCTTCTGCAAAGTTGATCGAGGGGCTGCCCACGAAGTCGGCAACGAAGGTGTCGCTCGGGTTGCGGTAAACGGTCAGAGGCGCGTCATACTGGCGGAGCACACCGTTTTCAATGAGGCAGATCTTGGTGGCAAGCGTCATAGCTTCCATCTGGTCGTGCGTGACGTAAACGAAGGTGCTGCCGGTTTCCAGGTGCAGACGCTGGAGCTCGGAACGCATCTCAAGGCGCAGTTTTGCGTCGAGGTTGGAGAGCGGTTCGTCCATGAAGAGCACGGTGGGTTCGGGAGCAAGCGTTCTTGCGATTGCAACACGCTGTTGCTGACCGCCCGAGAGCTCTGCCGGGTAACGGTCCATAAACATACCGATCTTGACAATGCGCGAGACTCTGCGGACCGAGAGGTCGATTTCTTCTTTGCAGAGCTTGCGGACCTTGCGGATCGTCTCGCCGCCTTTGGTATACTCAAAAGCGTCGTTGAGGGGAGTTCCCTTCTTATCGGCAGCGGCTTTTTCGCTTGCCACGAAGGCTTCGAGTTTTGCAATCTGCTCGTCGGCAAGAGCCTGCGGAGCATCCGCTTTCTGAAGCCCGAGGTTCAAAAGATCCTTGGCGGTGTAGATCGAAATCTCGTAGGTGTCGATGAGTTTGAGGATTGCGCGGTCGAGGTCGGGCTTGCCGCTCTTATCCACGCAATCGTTGATGATGGCAACGATCTTTGCGGCGTCGCGGAGGATCTCGATCTTTCTTGCCGCAACTCTTGCTTTGAAGTCGATCACAGCCATTTCTTCTTTGATGTTGGCAAGACCGAAGGAAATGTTCTGATAAACCGTCATGTTGGGCCAGAGCGCGTAGTTCTGGAACAAAAATCCAACCCGTCTCTTGTTTGCCGGCACGTTGATACCGAGGTCGCTGTCAAAGACCACGCGGTCGCCGATGGTAATGCGCCCGGTCGTGGGGGTTTCAAGACCCGCGATCATACGGAGCGTGGTAGTTTTGCCACATCCCGAGGGGCCAAGGAGCGTCACGAATGCGTTGTCCTCAATGGTCATGGAGAGATGGTCTACCGCAAAAAAGTTCCCCCACCGTTTGGTAACGTCGGTCAAAATAATTTCAGGCATAGGTTACAATTCCTTTCTGTAGATTGAGAGTCCGATCAACCGCCGATGCCTTTGTCAAGGCTGGCACCCGTCACCTTGTTGATGACGCCGTTGAAGATCAGAATGGTGACGATGAGGATGAGGTTCATACCGCTCGAGAAGGCGGCAAGTCCCATTTCGTCGAAGTAGTCCAACGAAGTAGAGATGATAAATCCTTGCACGCAGAGGAGCATGAAGAGCGAAAGCTCTCTCATACAGGTGATGAAAGGAAGCAGGAAACCACTCAAAATCGAGGACTTTTGGATCGGAATGATGATGCGGAACATCCGTTTGAACCACGGAACGTTCTGAATGAGAGCCGACTCTTCGATCTCACCCGAAAGCTGCAGCATCGAGTTGAGCGAAGCACGGCTGGCAAACGGAATGTATTTGATCGTACCGACGATGACAAGGATCGCATAGGTGTTATAAAGGCTGATAACGCCGTTCGTGCCGAGCAGGATAAAGAAAGCGATACCGACTGCCACGGAGGGCATCAGATAGGGCAAGAACGCCATGTTGTTGACGTAGTTGGCAAAGCGGTTGCGGCGCTTTTTGGAGACGGCGTAACCGATGAGCGTCCCCAGTGTACCCGCAAAGAGCGCGCACAGAACCGATACGAGGATCGTTCCGCCATAGGCTTTCCAAATCATCTTGTTATAAAGCATACCAAGCTGACCGTAGAGACCGTTCTCGGTAATGTTCTCGCTCGTCAGCCACCACTTGGTGGTCAGGTTTGCGGGATTCCAGGTTTTGAGGAAACTGTAGTCGCCCGGGTTGGGGAGGAAGGTCTCAAAGGCAAAGGAGATGAGCGGGTAAATACTGGTCATAAAAGTGGTGATGATGAAAATGATCGCAACAATCCACTTGAATACGCCAAGATTGATCTTGGAGATCTGTCCCGATTTACCGGTCACCGTGGTGTAGTTCTTGCGACTCTTGAGACTCTGTTGGTTCAGGATCATGATCGCAATACCAATCACCATCATGAGGACGGCAAGAATACTTGCCTCACCCGCACGGCTGGCGTTCATTTCCAAATATCTTGTGGAAAGCGTGGAAAGTTTCAGGTAGTGCGGGACAGGATAGCTACCCATCGAGCTGCCGAACACAAGCAGCACGGTCGAAAGGATCGCGGGCTTCACCATGGGGAGCGTGATCCTTGTGACGATGCGGTGTTTTGGCGTGTTGAGAATGGTAGCGGCTTCCTCAAGGTTGGCGTCCATGTTGCGGAAAATGCCGCCGATGAGGATGTAGGCAAATGCCGAATAGTGCATCCCGAGCACCATGATGCAGGGGAAAATGCCCTGGCACCACCAAAGCGGCATGTGGATGCCGAACAGCGAGGCAAGGAGACCGTCGCTCGTGCCGGTAACTGCATTCGAGTTGAAGAGGTTATTCCACACCAGCGCCAGCGTCCACTGGGGCATGATGTAGGGGAAAATGAAAATCGAGCTTAAATACTTTTTGCATTTCATGTTGGTTCTGGTCACAAAAAACGCAAAAAGTCCACCCATTAAGATCGCCGCAACGCAAGCGAAAAAGGAAATGATAATCGTGTTCCAAAGCGGCGTCCAAAGGTTGATCTTTGCCGTCTTACCGGTAAAAAGATCAATATAGTTTGCAAAGCTGTAACCGGAGGTTTTGCCGGTCAGGCTCTGGTCGATCGTCCCGGGGTGGATTTTAATGGTATCTTCGAGAATTGCAACGATCGGCGCAACCGTGGTAATCGTGCAAAGCACACCCATAACAATCAAAATGATGTTGTAGGGTTGCGACAGGAAGGTAAACAGTTTATTACGACCGATGCGGAACGAAGACGCCTTTTGTTTCGGCAGGTTCAGTTGATTGGTCATATATCCTCCAATAAGGGGCTGTAGTTAGATACAGCCCCTTTGAAAATGTGTTAGGTTCTAAAACTCGATTTCGAATTAGCCCTTATACTTGGTAAGCAGTTCAATCCAGCTGCCAACCGTGAATGCCACGGATGCGCAGTATTTGGGATCTTCGATGATGAGTTTGCTCTCCCACCACTCAAAGCCACGGTCGTTGAGGACGGGGTAAGTGCCGTCTTCTTTGTTACCGCTGGTGGAATGATGATAGAACTCTTCGGTTTCCGCTGCAACCTTCGGGTTGGAGGAATAACCGCCGATGTCTTTGCCCCAAGCGCTGAAGCCTTCACGAGTGCAGGTCATGTAGGCGATGAATGCGCAAGCGGTCCAAGGCAGAGGAGAGTTATCGGTGACAAAGAGGTAATGGCAGTAGCCATAGCCGCCAAAGCCGGTGTAGCCGTCTTCATAAGCGGCGACTTTCACATTGTTCTTGGAGACCGAATCAGATTCGGTGACAGAACGGAGTTTGGAGTAAACGATGAGGCCGAACTGGTCGGTAGCCGATTTGTCAACCAGAGTATTGCAGATCGGGCCGTCGTCGGTCTGAGCGTTGTAGCTCTCAACCCAGAGTTTGATCCATGCAAGAGCATATTTTCCGTTAGCGCCGAGGCCGAAGTCCTTGGCATCGGATTCCACTGCCTTGACAGCGGCGTCGATGTAGCCCTTCTTTGCAGCAGGCAGTGCGTCGTAAGCAGCCTTCAGACCGTCTGCATACTCGTCTTTGGTGAGCATGTAGAGGAAGTTTTTGCCAACGATCTCGGAGTCAATGTCCATGAACAAGCCATGTTCGCCTTCCGCGACGAAATCCCAAACGTTGGTGTAGGTCTTGTCGCCGGTAGAGTTATACATAAAGACCTTGTTCAGGGTCTGGAGAGCCAGATAGCCTTCATATTCGTCGGCTTTGACGCCGTTAGCGTCTGCCCAATCCTTCGGAATGAAGGTGTCGAGAACGCCGGTCTGGACCATCTTGCTTTCAATCTGGTTGCCGTCCTGGATGAGGGTCATGGCAAAAGTGCCAACTTCTTTTTTCGAGTCTGCGGTCAGCTGATCGAAGATTTTGTTGTTCTTCGGCTGCTGCCACTCAAAGGTCATGTTGTAGCTGGGGTCGATGGTCTGGAGATATGCGATGAAAAGAGGCAGAGCGCTCTTGCCGCGGCTGGAGTTACCAACGCCGTAGAAGGTCTTGCCGTTCGACTCTTCGATGGCTTTTTTAGCCAGCTCTTCGAGAGTCATGGACTGTGCCTGTTTGATGATTTCCTGGGTTGCGCTGAGTTTGACTTCTTTTTTGCCGCAAGCAGCAAGCGCCACGCAAGACAGGATCATGAGGCATGCGAGTGCAAATGACAGAAGTTTTTTCATAAACTCCCTCCAAAAAATATTAATAAAGTCGGTCTTTTAACCGCAATCTTATTGTATCACTCAATTTCGGCGTTGTCAACAAAAATTTTCCATTTTTGAGCCGATTTTGTTATATTTTTGCCAAAGTTTTTTGATGGTTCTTTGAATGTCTTTTGTTTACAAGGAAAAACCGCGATTTTTTAGCGCGTTAGCATAGTAAATTGATGAGACAAAATTTGCTCATTTTATACAAAAAACAAGCAAAAAAAAGACAGCCGCTCCCGCTTGGGAACGACTGCTTTTTTTCTGTTTTTGTCGTTGTCTTATTTCAGCTCGCCGAGATAATACTTTTTCTTGCCTCTGCGAATGACGATATAGCGCCCGCCGAGGGTGGTCGAAGCGTCGATCACAAGGTTCATATCCTTGATCGCGTCACCGTTGAGCATGAGCGAGCCGCTTGCGAGGAACTCGCGCGCTTCGCGCTTGGAGGAGCAGATGCCGGTCTCGACCAGAACGTCGAGCACGGGACCGCCAGCCGTTTCAAAGTGCGGCACGTCGCGCAGACCCGAGAGCAGGTCGTGGAGCGGGATCTCCTTTACGTTGCCGGCAAAGAGCTGCTGGCTGATGCGCTCGGCAGATTCGTAGGCACCGTCGCCGTGCAGGTCGCGCAGGATCTCCTCGGCGAGCTTCTTTTGTGCAATTCTCTTTTCGGGGGCAGCAAGATGCTCTGCCTCGATCGCTTCGATCTCCTCTTTCGAGAGGAAAGTCAAGCGCTTGAGGTAAGTGATGACCATACTGTCCTCGGTGTTGATAAGGAACTGGTAAAGTTCGTAGGAACTGGTCTTTTCGGGATCGAGCCAGACCGCGTTGCCCTCGCTCTTGCCGAACTTGTTGCCGTGCGAATCGGTCACAAGCGGCATGGTCATGGCATAGACTTCGTCGCCGGTGGTCTTGCGGATCAGCTCAATGCCGGTGGTGATGTTGCCCCACTGATCCGAGCCTGCGACCTGAAGATCGACGCCGCGGTGCTCGTGCAGGTACTTGAAGTCAAGCCCCTGAATGAGCATATAGGAGAATTCGGCATAGGAAATACCCGTCTCCATCTGGCGGCGGATGAGATCCTTCGAGAGCATATAGCCGACGTTGATATATTTGCCGTAGTCGCGCAAGAACTCGATCACGGTCAGATCCTTGACCCAATCGTAGTTGTTGACCACTTCATAAGGGAAGATTTTTTGCAGCTGGGCTTTGAGGCTTTCGTAGTTGTGGAAGATCTCGTCCTTATCCGAGAGCTTTCTCTCGGTAGTGCCGCGCGGGTCGCCGATAAGACCTGTCGCCATGCCGACAAGGAGCAGCGGGGTGTGCCCTGCCGCGGCAAGCCGGCGCGTGATGAGGAAAGAAGAATAGTGTCCGAGATGCAGGCTGTCCGCCGTCGGGTCGGTGCCGATGTAAAAGGTCATGCCGCCGGCGTTGAGCTTGTCCACAAGTTTGGGGTCGGAGATGTCCTGGATCAGTCCCCTCCATTTCAAATCTTCATAGAGTGTCATAGAGTAACTCCTCTCTTTTATTCCCCGCCATTTTACCACAAGAGCCCCTTTTTGTCAACAGGCTTTCGGCTTTTCCCCCATTCTTTCGCCGCTTTTTCGGCTTTTTCAAAAAAATTGTTGATTTTTTGAAAAAACCCCTTTTCAATTCCCTTTGGATATTGTATAATGGAAAGGAATACAGAGTTCCGCATTCTTTTTTTGCGGAGAAAGGATTTCTACCATGAAGCAGAAATACATGATCACGGTCGCCGATATGGAACTCAGCATCGTCAGCGACGCCTCTCCCGAGGAAGTGGAAAACATCGTCGGCATTCTGGACCGCAGAATGAGGGACATCAGTCTGAAAAGCCCGAATTGCACCAAGAACGAAGCGGCGATTCTCTGTGCCCTCTCCTATTGCTCCGAACGGATCGGTCTGCAGGAATCCTATAAAAAAATGGAAAGCGAAGCCTTCCGCTACGCGGCGGAAAACGAGCGTCTGAAAAAGACGATCGAGCAACTCAAAGCCGAGGCGGACAGTCTGCGCGGCGACATCTCGGTGCTGCGCTCTCTGCTCGACCGCGCCATGGCGGAAAAAGCCGGAGGCAAATACGATGCGCCTCTTACGGAAGCCCCTGTAGCTCCCGCCGAAGGCGAACAGATCTCGGCGTTTTCGGAAGAAGCACCGGTCGGTCCTTCCGATCCGGACACTTCCAAGCAAAAAGGCGGCAAGAACCGCGTGGGCAGTATGTTCGATCTGCTCAATTTTGACGATAAGGTTTGATGATGAAACAGCATTCGTTGCCCGAACTGCTCTGCCCCGCAGGCACCCCCGCGGCGCTTGACGCCGCCATTGAAGGGGGAGCTGACGCCGTCTATTTCGGCGCCTCGCAGTTCAACGCCAGAATGCACGCAGAAAATTTCGGCGGAGATGCGTTAGCCTCCGCCGTTTTGCGTGCCCACGCATACGGCGTCAAAACCTATCTGACGCTTAACACGCTCGTGACCGACCGCGAGCTTCCCGCCTTTCTCGATGCCGCACGCGAAGCGGCAAGAGCGGGTGTGGACGGACTCATCGTTGCCGACGCGGGCGGTGCCGCCGCGATCCATCGCATTCTTCCCTCTCTTGAACTGCACGCAAGCACCCAGCTTTCGGGACACAACTCGGAAATGGGAAAGCTACTCTCCTCGCTCGGCTACACCCGCATGGTGGCGGCAAGAGAAAGCAGCTTTGAAAATCTGCGTGCCATGGTAGAAAAGAGCGGGCTTGAGATCGAGCTCTTCATTCACGGCGCGCTCTGCGTTTCGCACTCGGGTCAATGCCTTTTCTCCTCGCTCGTCGGCGGGAGAAGCGGCAATCGCGGCGAATGTGCCCAACCCTGCCGCCTTCCCTACGCCTGCCCGAATGGCGGCGAGTGCTATCCCCTTTCCTTAAAAGATTTAAGCCTTTGCGATCATGTTCCCGAGATCCTCGATCTCGGCGTCGCCTCCTTAAAGATCGAGGGGCGCATGAAATCACCCGAATACGTCCGCGACACCGCTCGCGTCTGGCGCAGACTACTCGACGAAGGAAGATCCGCCACCGAAGAAGAGCGCAGGATCCTCGCGGGGACTTTTTCGCGCAGCGGCTTTACCGACGGCTATTTCTCCTCACGGATCGGTTCTTCCATGCTCGGCGTCAGGACCGAAGCCGACAAGCAAAAAACGAACGCAATCGCGCCTTTTGCGGGACTTACGAAAAAGGTTCCGCTCGATTTGCGCCTCTCGTTCCTTGCGGGAAAACCGATCGCGCTGACGATCGACGACGGCAGAAATTCCGCCACGGTCGAGGGCGATCTTCCCGAAGTGGCAAAGAGCGCCCCGATGGACGAAGAAGCGCTGAAGAAAAACCTCTGCCGCTTTGGTGGAACGCCCTACACGGTCGGCTCTTTTGCGGCAAAGATCGACGAGGGACTGATGCTTCCTTTGTCCAGACTCAACGATCTGCGCCGCCGCGCCGTCCTCGCTCTGCAAAGCGCGAAACAACCGACCTACGAAGAACTGCCCTACGAAGCAAAGAGCCCGCTCGGTGTCCGCCCCCTGCAAAACGCGGCGTCTTTTCGCAAGGCAGAACAGATCACGCAAACCGCGATCGGCTTTTTTGAAAAGCGGTTTCTTCCTTTATTTGATTATAATGAAAAAGCAAACGGCGTGCTTTTGCCCCCCGTGCTCTTTGACAGCGATCTTCCAGCCGCGCGCGCGGCGCTGAAAAGCGCCAAAGAAAGGGGCGCGATTTACGCTTTGTTTGGCAACCTCGGGCATTTTTCTCTCGTCCAAGAGGCGGGGCTTGTCCCGATCGGAGATTTCCGACTCAACCTTTATAACCGCGAGAGCCTACGCCTGATCGAAGAGCTCGGCATCAGGGAGGCGATCCTCTCCCCCGAACTCACCCTGCCCCAGCTCCGCGACGCCGGCGGGAACAGCTTGGCACTCGTCTATGGGCGCATCCCGCTCATGACGCTCGAAAAGTGCGTTGCCCGCGAGATCGCAAACTGCAAAAGATGTGCCGAAGATTCGGTAACGCTCACCGACCGCCGCGGCGTCTCTTTCCCGGTCTTGCGCGAATACGATCACCGTAACGTGATCTACAACAGCCTGCCGACTTCGATGTCGGATAAATCCGATCTCCTCGAAAAAGCCGGGCTTTCGGCGCGCTATTTTCTCTTCTCGGTCGAAGCACCGCAAGAAGTGGACGCCGTGATCCGCGCTTTTAAAGCCGGCGAGCCGCTCCCCTTCCCGGTGCGGAGGATCAAATCCTGATTTTTTCCATTCATCCGTGCATATATTCAAAAAGTATTCGGTCACTTTTTTGGAATATATGCACGGCGTTTTTTTGCCTCTGCTCTTGTTCAATCCTCATAAAAGCACTTATTTCTCCTTTATATTGTGCATTTTAGACAACATTTTAACTTGAAATTCAGCCGAAAGAGATAAAGCAAACAAACTTTATAAAAATTCAAAAAACAGCTTGACAAGTGAATAATTATGCGTTACAATAGGTGCATCACAAAAAAATCCATTTTGGAGGAACCAAATCATGAAAAAAGCATTATCCATTGTTTTGGCAGTTGTCCTGCTTGTTTCCGCCGTAGCGCTCGTTTCCTGCGGCAAAAAGGCTGACACGCCCACCCTGAAGGTCTACACCAACGCCGGCTTTGCTCCCTACGAATACGTGGACGAAAGCGGCAAGGTCGTCGGCGTTGACATTGACGTCATGAATTACATCGGCGAAAAGCTCGGTTACAAGGTCGTCATCAACGATATCGAGTTCAAAGCGATCCTCAATGAGGTCCAGAAAGACGAGTTTGCAGTCGGCGCCGCAGGCATGTCCAAGAATGACGAGAGAGATGCCGTTGCTCTTGCTTCCGAAATCTACGCAACCTCGGTTCAGTATGTGATCGCTCCCGCCGGAACCTTTGCAGCCGGTGCAGTCGTCTCGATCGCAGACGTGGTCGCTTATGCCGCAGAACAGGGCAAAGCAATTGGTGACCAGGAAGCCACCACTGGCTCCTTCCTCGTGGAAGATGCCGTTGCAGACACCGACGTTCAGCAGGTTGACTACACCAACGCAATCGTTGCCACCACCGATATCGGCACCACGCTTGCAGCCGTGGTCATCGACAAACTGCCCGCAGTATCGATCTGCTCCGACAAGGCAGCGCTTGAGTGCTGGGAGCTCGACGAGGAGCCCGAATCCTATGTTCTCTACTTCAACAAGAACGCAACCGAGCTGGTCAAGAAGGTCAACGAGATCCTCAAGGATATGATCGCAGACGGCACCATCGATCAGTTCACCGTCAAGCACACCACCGGTAAATAATTCACACAAAGGAATTTTAATTTAATATGTCTCTCATCGAAAAACTTGGGAGGCTGTGGAATCTCCGAGGCTTGTTTTTTGAAAGCCTCGGATATTCGCTTATCATAGCCTTCGGCGCGGTGGTGCTCGGGTTCATCATCGGCGTGCTTCTTGCGGTTGTAAGGATCGCACCGAAGAACAATCCGATCATCAAATTCTTTGACAAGATCGCCATTCTCTATATCACGGTCATTCGCGGAACTCCGACGCTTGTCCAACTTTTGATTCTTTACAGCTCGGTGCTCGTCGTCTTCAAGAGCATGAGCACAAACCTGCTCGTCCCGATCATCGCGTTCGGCATCAACAGCGGCGCTTATATGGCGGAGATCATTCGTTCGGGGATCAATTCGGTTGATCCCGGGCAAATGGAAGCGGGGCGGAGCGTTGGGCTTTCCTGGGTCACCACCATGCGTAAGATCATCATTCCGCAAGCGATCAAAATCGTAGTTCCCACCATCTTCAACGAGATTATTATTCTCGTCAAAGAGACTTCGGTGGTCAGCTACATCGTCCTGCGTGTGAACGGGATCCAGAAGTGGGATCTGCTCGGTATCGCCGAAAAGCTGGGGCTCGCCGTTCCCGCCTGCTATCTCATTTTCCTGTTTGCGGCGGCACTTCTCTACCTCGCGGTAGTCATGCTGCTAACGCTCATCCAGCATCTCATTGAAAGAAGGCTCAAGAAAAATGAACGATAATTATATTGAAATCAAGGGCCTTTATAAAAATTTCGGAAAACTGAAGGTACTTAAAGGCGTTTCCTGCAACATCAAAAAAGGCGAAAAGGTCGCCATCATCGGCGCGTCGGGGAGCGGCAAATCGACCATGCTCCGCTGCATGAATCTGCTTGAGACGCCGACCTACGGCGAGGTCTGGGTCGAGAACAAGCTCCTGACCCCAATCGACCCCTACCTGCATTTTGATGTGATCCGTCTTTCAAAAACCTACGCAAAGCTTTCAGAGGTCTACAAAGCAGAGCATCCGGACGCTTCCACCGAGGAAATCGACGCCGCCGTCATCGCGGACATCAAAAAGAATGATCTTCTGAAAAACTATGAGGGAACGGCTTATCGTGCCGCCATTAAGACGCTTTACAAGGAGAACTTTCAGCAGGTCGATCTTTCGCGCCGCGATATGGGCATGGTCTTTCAGCACTTCAACCTCTTCAACAATCTGACCGTGCTGGAAAACCTGACGCTCGCACCTGTCGAACTGAAACTCAAAACCAAAGCCGAAGCCGAAGAAAAGGCAATGGACCTGCTCAAGCGCATCGGACTTGAGGATAAGGCAAAGGCTTACCCTTCTACCCTCTCGGGCGGGCAAAAGCAAAGAATTGCCATCGTCCGTGCGCTTGCCATGGACCCGCAGGTCATGCTCTTTGACGAGCCGACCTCGGCACTTGACCCCGAAATGGTCGGCGAAGTGCTGGATCTGATCAAAAAGGTCGCGGACGCGGGCATGACAGTCGTTATCGTCACCCACGAAATGGGCTTTGCGAGAGAGGTCGCCGACCGCGTTCTCTTCATGGCAGACGGCGTAATCCTCGAAGAAGGCGCCCCCGAAGAGCTCTTCAACCATCCAAAGAACCCCCGCACGCAAGATTTTCTCAGCAAAGTGCTCTGACGCCCTTTGCTTTTCCCATAGATTGCAGCCCCGAACTTTTCAAAAAAGGATTTTTTGATTTTTTTGAAAAAAGGGGTTGCAATTTGGGAAAGGATATGTTATAATGGCAAAGTCGCAACCGGCCCCTTAGTCAAACGGTTAAGACGTCGCCCTCTCACGGCGAAGATATGGGTTCGATTCCCGTAGGGGTCACCAAACAGAAAAGCCGCCACAATCGTGGCGGCTTTTCTGTTTGGTGACCCCTACCCAAGATGCGAACCCAGCGGTTGCCCATCGGGCAATCCGCATGGGTTCGCATCTTGGCGTCGAAGGCACGGTGTCCGCTTGCGAGACACCTGCGAGGCGCCAAAGATATTCGCCCTGAAAGGGCGAAATTCCCGTATCCCGAAAAGACAAAATTCCGGTATTGCAAAATTCTTTCTTTTCCTGTATAATAAAGGAAATCCTTGCATTCTATCTCAACGAGGTTTTTATGAATCAAGACATCGTCCGTTTTGACATGAAAAAGCCGCCGAGAAAGTGCCGGTGGTTCTTAAAACCCATCGCGTGGCTCATAGCCTTTTCGGGAACGCTCAAGCACAAAACAAAGATCGAGAAGATCGGCATGAAAGGCATAAAGCCGCCCTATCTGCTTCTCGGCAACCACAACGCTTTTTTTGATATGAGCGTCTCCGCGAAAGCGACCTTCCCCCACGTTGGAAACTATGTCGTCGCCATTGACGGCTTTATCGGGCGTGAAGGGCTGCTCCGCGGGATCGGCTGCATCTGCAAGCGGAAATTTACAAGCGATCTCCGGCTCGTGCGGCATCTGCAAACGGTCGTAAAGAACAAAGGGATCGCGGCGATCTACCCCGAAGCGCGCTACTCGCTCTGCGGTACGACCGCTCCCCTGCCCGAATCGCTCGGCGGACTTTGCAAACTGCTCGGCGTCCCAGTCGTCACGCTGATCTGCCACGGACATCACGTCAATCATCCGTTTTGGAACACCCGCCACGAAAGAGGCGTAAAGCCGACCGAAGCAACGATGAAACTGCTTCTTTCGGCGGATGAAGTGAAAAAGCGCTCCGCCGACGAGATCAACGAGCTTCTCGTCAAAGAGTTTCAATATGACGATTTCAAGTGGCAGCTTGAAAAGAAAATCAAGGTCGATTGCCCCGACCGCGCGGTGGGGCTGGAAAAGATCCTCTACCGTTGTCCTCACTGCGACAAAGAGTTCTCCATGAAATCCGAAGGCACCACAATCAAATGCACCGTCTGCGGTAAATTCTGGAATATGACCGAATACGGTCAGCTCGAGGCTGTGGACGGCGAGACCGAGTTCTCGCACATCCCCAACTGGTACGAGTGGGAGCGCGAAAAGGTCAAAGAGGAAGTTGAAAGCGGCACTTATTCATCGGGACTCCTGCCCGTTACAGTGGAAAGCCTGCCAAATGCCGAAAAATTCATCTCGCTCGGCGAAGGAACGATGATCCACGATGAAAACGGGTTTACCGTCACGGTCACCTCCCCCGACGGCGAAGTTTACACGATGAAAAAGCCTGTCCCATCACTCTATTCCTGCCACATTGAGTACGAATACCTCTTTCAGCACGGCGACTGCGTTGATCTCAACACACTCGACGATACCTGGTATGTTTACCCACACGATTGCGCCTTCTCGGTCACCAAAATGGCGATTGCCACCGAGGAGCTTTACTACCAATACAGACGAAGCATCGGCAAGCCCTGCAAAGCGGGGCTTGCATAAAAAAGGCAAAAGAAGAGCACCGCAATGCGGTGCTCTTCTTTTGCCTTTTTATTTTGCGTAATCAACGGCTCTCGTCTCGCGGATGAGATTGAGCTTGATCTGACCGGGGTACTTGACCTCGTCCTCGATCTTCTTTGCCATCTCGCGGGCAATGAGCTTCATTTCGTCATCGCTGACGAGTTCGGGCTTCACCATCACGCGGATCTCGCGGCCTGCCTGAATGGCATAAGCCTTTTCCACGCCCTTAAAGTCCTCGGCGATCTCCTCGAGCTTCTGCAGACGTTTGATGTAGTTCTCCATATCCTCGCGGCGAGCGCCCGGACGAGCCGCGGAAACGGCGTCAGCAGCCTGCACGAGAATCGCTTCGATCGTATGGGGCTCCACGTCGTTGTGATGCGCTTCCACAGCGTGGATAACTTCGGGGCTTTCCTTATACTTTTTGAGCAGGTTCACGCCGAGCTCGACGTGCGAGCCTTCGACGTCCTGCGGGAAAGCTTTGCCGATGTCGTGAAGGAAACCGGCTCTGCGTGCCACAGCACCGTTTGCGCCGAGTTCGTCCGCCATCATGCCGGCAAGCCAGGAGACTTCGACCGAGTGCTGGAGCACATTCTGACCGTAACTTGTGCGGTAGCGGAGCCGTCCCATCATCTTAACAAGATCGGGATGGATGCCATGCACGTTGACTTCGTAAGTGGCGCGTTCGCCCGCTTGCTTGATAACGGCCTCGACTTCCTTTTTTGCTTTCTCGACCATTTCTTCAATACGCGCGGGGTGGATACGACCGTCGGCAATGAGCTTTTCAAGTGCCAAACGCGCGATCTCACGGCGAACCGGATCAAATCCCGAAACCGTGATCGCTTCGGGCGTGTCGTCGATGATAAGTTCGACGCCGGTCAGCGTTTCGAGCTTTTGGATGTTGCGCCCCTCTCGCCCGATGATGCGTCCCTTCATCTCTTCACTGGGGAGAGAGACCACCGAGATGGTGGATTCGGTGACGTGATCGGCGGCGCAGCGCTGGATCGCGAGCGAAAGAAGATTTCTTGCTTTTGCATCGGCTTCTTCCTTGAACTCGGCTTCGAGTTCGTCGAGCTTCTGCGCCATATCGTGGCGCGCGTCCTGCTCGACGCGGATGAGGAGCTCTGCTTTGGCTTCTTCCGACGTGTAGTTGGAAATTTCCTCCAATTTTTTAAGATGTCCGGCGAGGACTTCTTGGATTTCTCCGTTGAGTTCCTCGTTGGCTTTGATCTTTTCGTCGAGGACCTCGGATTTTTTCTCGAGCACCTCGGCTTTGTGATCCAGATTTTCCTCCTTTTGACTGATGCGGCGCTCCTGTCTTGCGACTTCGGCGCGGCGTTCTTTCAGATCTCTTTCGGTCTCATTGCGAAGACGAAGAGTCTCCTCTTTTGCTTCCAGAAGAATCTCTTTCTTTTTGGCTTCGGCGGCTTTGATACCGTCTTCCATGAGTTTCTTTGCTTCGGCCTTGGCATTGCCGAGGCGTTCTTTTCCCTGCTTCATTTGAATCAATATGATAACCAGAAGCACCACGGCGATCACAGCAACCGCGGCACTCAGGATCAGGGTCCAAAGTGGAACTTGCATAAAACACCTCCTTGTATTTTGTCGGTATATTTGTATGAACGCATTGTAATACATTCGGTCATACTTATTTATATTATACTATCTAATTTATGAAAAGTCAAGCCCTTTTGCAAGCTTTTTTCGGCTGTTTTTGACAAATCTCACAAAGAAAACAGCCCGGAAAATCCGGGCTGTTTTCTTTCTGTTTTACACTTCTTGAGATTGATTTTTATCCGATTTTTGATGGTGGTGATGATGGTGGTGACGGTGCTTCTGCAGATCGACAAAGAAAAAAACCGAAGCGCCGAGGCTCGCAAGTGCCAAAACGGCAAAGATCACAAACCCTTTGTTGAACTGCAATCCCCGTTCGGAAAGAGGGATCGGAAGATCGCCGGACAGTGCGGAGGTGCTGACATTCTTTACAGAAACGGCGGGAGAGTTGCTCGTAAGACTGCCGGAGAGCTTACGTTCTTCCCCGGGAGCCATGCTGCCGATCTCCATTTCAAGGGCATGCGTGTCGCCTTCCTGATCCAGGATGCGCACCACAATTCCGTCCAAAAACTGTTTCTTGTTGGAGTCGTTCTTAATGCTGCCCTCCACCAGATGAAAATAACTGCCGTCGGATTGCTTTTGCGAGGTAACCGCAAACGCAGTCGCTTGTGAATAGACGCTCTGACGAGCTCTCGGCATTCCTTCCACCATGGCAAGCACGGCAAAAACCAATGCTAACAGCAGAAACAGAACGCTGCGCAAAGTTCTCATTTTGACTCTTTTCATAACGCGAACACCTCAAAAAAACTCAAGTTGTACCCGAACCCGAACGCCCGGAAGAGGACTGCCCGGCAGAGTGGTGATGATGGTGGTGATGATGCTTGTGGCGCACTTTTTTCTTAGGGCTCTTATAAAGAGCCACACAGGAATAAACGAACACGCCGAACAAAATCAGCGAAATCAGTATAAGCGCCTTGACGTATGCGGGGAGCTTTTGCGAGGCATTGAGGCCAAGCAAGGTGTAGCTCTTCATACCCCTCATGGTCAGGCTGACGCTCAACACGGTTTTATAAGCAGTTTTGGAGGGGAACGATTCGGTGACGTCGCAAGTGTTTCCGGCATCAACCGATTTAACCGGGAAGGGAATCTCGCGCGTCTCTACCGTGTCACCGTCAGAAATCACAACCGCGAGGAGCATGGGCTTTTGCGTCGCGGACGAGATGTTTTTCACGACTGCGGTAACGGTACAAAGATACGGGAATTCCTCGTCATCGGTTCCAGTGACGACAACCGTGGGCCTTTCGGAAAGCGCAAAGCCACTGGTAGCAGTCGCCGGAATGTAATTCTGTACGGTCAAAAAAGTAGAAACAGCTGTCAGAATGGCAAAAAGCAACACCAACAGCTTTCTCCAAAGACTTCTCCGCATTTTCATGGGCATTCCTCCAAAAATACTATCTTGATTATTTTATCATATCAAACAAAAAAATGCAAGAGCTTTTTTGAAAAAGAGGTAAAAGCAGATCCTTTCTTTTCAAAAGCAATCGTCGCTTGACAAGACGTGTGCGGTATGATAGAATAGAACCGCGTTTAATCGGGCAAAAAGACAAAAGAGGGAGGATCGGAATGAAAGAAAAGACTCTGGAAGTCCTTTTTGAAGATCGCGATTTTTTGGTCGTCCGAAAGCCGCCCGCGATCAATTCGGAACACACGCCGGACGGTTCGGGGCTTCCCGACCTTCTTGCGAAAGAACGCGGCGGCTCTTTCTTCCCGATCCACAGGCTCGACTTCGGCGTTGGCGGCGCCCTACTCTGCGCCAAAACGCCGCGTGCGGCGGCAACCCTTTCGCGTGCCGCGACAGAGGGAAAAATCAAAAAAGAATACCTTGCCCTTGCCCACGGAACGCTTCCCGAGCGCGGGCGTCTGGAAAACCTTTTGTTCTACGACCGCAAAGCGGGAAAGAGCTTTGTGGTTGATCGAGAACGGAAAGGCGTAAAAACGGCAAGCCTCTCTTTTGTAACCGAAAGAGTTTTGAAAAGCCCATGGGGAACGCTCTCGCTTGTGCGCGTGTTTCCCGAGACCGGGCGCACCCACCAAATCCGCGTCCAGTTCGCAAATGCCGGGCATCCGCTCCTGGGCGACAAAAAATACGGTGCCAAAGAAAGTGCTCCGATCGGACTTTGTTGCGCCCATCTGACCTTTCCCCATCCGACCACCGGGCAGATCATAGAGGCTTCTTTTTTGCCGACCGGCGGCGCATGGGAGCTTTATTCCCTAACATGATAAAACGACCGCAAAGCGCTTTGCTTTGCGGTCACTTTTTTCTGTTTTTTAGGAGCGTTTCTTTTTCTTTCCGCGATGGCGGATCAAGAAGAAGAGCGCAAGCGCAAGCGCTGCAAAAGCGCCGCCAACGAGCAGGATCGGTTTTAAGAACGCCCAACGGAGATCGTAAAACTCTTCCCCGTTATGGATCGCCGTCTTTGCAAAGCGAGCTTCGGCTTTGAGCTCTCGTTCGTCGCCAACTGCGGTTTTTTGCACGGTCTCCCAACCGATGAAAGTATAGTTATATTCGCCGTCCGACTCTTTGACCGGAGTCGTTTCCAGTTCGGGCGGAACGATCTCTTCGCCAAGCCCGTAATCGCGCTCGGCAACGAGAACACCGTCAACAAAGAACTGCACGTGATAGAGGATCTTTACAACCTCGAACGAGAGCGTGACAGGACCGTATGGCATGACAAATTCCATGCGATCCACCAGGATCTCTTCTCCGTCTTTCGTCCGCACGACCAGGTTGACGATCTCATAACCGAACGTACATTGAGGATTGATCTGCACCGCTTCTCCGGGAAGCGCCGAGATCGGCAGCGATTTTAAATTGCAGTTTTCGTCATCGACTTCTTCCGACGGGCGCAGATAAAAGCTCTTACAGCGTAGCACTTCGTCCGAAAGGCTCACGGAGACGCGATCGCCCGAAAGCAGTTCCCCACTGCCGTCTTCTTCCGGGCGGAAATAGACGTAGCGATAGTCCTCGTCGCCCCCCTCGGTCAAGAGCAGGTCAAAATACGCGGTCGAAGTGTCGGGCTTTCCGCCCTTCGCTTCGAACGAAAGCAGTTCGCCCTTCTCATTGCTTTGAACCTGCAAAGCAACAGCGGTGACGCCCGCCTTCAGCAAAGCGTCGGCAGACGCCGAGGGAACTTCGCCCTGCGCACCCTCGTTGGTCACGCCGTTGGCATACTTCCCGGAAACGCTCTTCAGCAGATCGCTCTTGCTCGCCGAAGCGCTGTTCAACAGTTTGACGGGGAGGTTCTCCTCCGGCACTTCCGGCTGCGGCGGTTCTTCGATCACGACACCGCCGCCACCGCCCCCACCGCTTTCTCCTCCGCCACCGCCGCCGGACGGTGACAACTTCGGAATTGCTTCGGTTTTGGTAAGGAAACAGGTCGTGCAGGTATAGGTCATAATTCCTTCGGCTGCCTGCGTTGCGGGCTTTGTTTCCCTGCCCGCGTCCCAGGAGTGGACGTGGACGTATCCTGCGGGTGCTATCGGTTCCACCTCAATTTTGGTGCCGGTGGGTTTTGTGGGCTTTTCGACCGGATCTACCGGAGATACGTCTTTTATCTCCTCCGTTGGGAAGGTTTCCGAAGGATTTGCGTCGTTGCTGTCGGTCATGATCTGCGAGGGCTCCAAAAGGAGATTTAACGAAGATATGATCTCGTTGAACATCGTGGCGTTCGGATCCGGCAGATTCTTTTCATCGTCCAGGCAATAGGAAAGCACCGCAAGCTGTGCGACCAGCCTCAAGTAACGCCCCTGCATATTCTTTTCTTTTTCCTTTTTATCCACGGCGTTTCGGATCACGACGTTGGACAGCGCGTAAAAAGAATAGAGATCTTTGTAAAGCTCGTTGCTGTTGGAAATGAGCGAGTTGTAATGCGATTTGTAGAAAGCGTAGCAAGCTTCCAGGCGATCTTTTTCGGAAGCATAGGAAGCATACGCGATCCCGCGATAGGTTTCAAACATCTCTTTGAGCGCTTCGCTCGAATACTTCGCTTTGGTCAGCACACTGCTGAGTTCCCCGATCAGATCCTCATATTTACTCATGTTTTCGGGATTGGATGCAAACTGCTCCACCGCCCCAACGCCGAGATCGATCGACTCGATCAGCGCCCAGCCGCGCTTGTCTTGTATGAAAATGTAATCCAAATTCTCCAGCTTGGTTTCGATTTGGGAAATCACTGCTTGATATTGCAGATACGCCTCGTGCTGGTGAACGCCGTTCGTCAGGTATTCCTGATAAGCATAGTAAGCGGCTTCTTGTTCGTCGTAGGCTTTCCACCGGTGATAAAGCGCGAGATCGCTTTCATATTGCGCGATCTCTTCCGGGGTGGCTGCCGCAGCCGAAAAAGCCCCGACCTGCAAAAGCAGAACCAGCGCAACAAAAGAAAGAAACGCACGGAGCAAACGATTTTTCAAGAGCGACGCCCCCTTTCAAAAGACTTCCCTACCATGGTAGCATAAATAAGAGAAAAAGTCAAGGAGAGGGAACGAGAAAAGAATGGAAAAAGCGGTTGCATTTTCCCCAAAAAACGTGTATAATAAAACTAACAAAATAAGGGAGAGCCGAAATGAACATCATCAACAAAGACTTTTTGCTCAATACAAAAACCGCAAAGCATCTCTACCACGACTATGCAGAGGGCTTGCCGATCATCGACTACCACTGCCACCTCGACCCGAAGCAGATCGCGGAAGATCATCGCTTTGCCGACCTCGGAGAGTTGCTCCTCTCCGGCGACCACTACAAATGGCGCGCCATGCGCTCGTTCGGGATCGATGAAAGATTTGTCACGGGAGACGCTTCCTACAAAGAAAAATTTGAAGCCTTTGCTTCGATGATCCCCTATGCCATCGGCAATCCGCTCTATCATTGGACGCACCTGGAACTCGCCCGCTATTTCGGCATCAAAGAGTCGCTCACGCCCAAGACCGCGGACGCGATCTTTGAGACGGCGACAAAACTCCTTGCCACCGAAGGATACTCTGCAAAAGGACTCATCGCACGCTCAAATGTTGAAGTCGTTTGCACCACCGACGACCCGCTCGACAGTCTGGAATATCACGAAAGCATTGCAAAAAGCGGGTTTTCCACCAAAGTGTTGCCCACCTTCCGCCCCGACAAGGTCGTCAACATCCGCAAAGAGGGCTTTCTCGATTACATCGAAAAAACCGGCGCGCAATCGCTCTCGGAGCTGAAAAGCTACCTGCAAACGCGTCTCGACCACTTTGCCGCGCACGGCTGTAAGCTCGCCGATCATGGGCTGACGACGGTTCCCTTCGCGCTCGGTAACGCCGACAAAGTGTTTGAAAAGGTGCGAAACGGCAAAAAGCCGACCGACGAAGAAGCGGCAATCTACGAGACCGATCTCCTTTTGTTCTTTGCAAAGGAATACGCAAAGCGCGGCTTCTGTATGCAAATCCACTACGGAGCCACGCGTGACAACAACAAGCCCGCCTTCCGCGCGCTCGGACCAGACACGGGATACGACGCCATCGGTTCTGCTCCCGCGATCGAAGCGCTCTCCAAGCTCCTCAATGCGATGGAGGAAGAGGACGCACTGCCCAAAACCATTCTCTATTCGCTCAATCCGAACGATACTTTCCTGCTCGGCGCCCTCATGGGTTGCTTCCAAAAGGGACCTGTCCGCTCCAAGCTGCAGCTCGGTTCCGGCTGGTGGTTCAACGACCAGAAAGACGGTATGGAAGCACAGCTCCGCACGCTTGGAAATCTCGGGATCCTCGGTGCTTTCGTCGGGATGCTGACCGACTCGCGCTCGTTCGTTTCCTACCCCCGCCACGAATACTTCCGCCGCATTCTCTG
>CADBFJ010000005.1 GCA_902793915.1 uncultured Ruminococcus sp. | reverse complement strand
CAATTTCATATCGTTTTATATCGCGGGGTAGAGCAGTCTGGTAGCTCGTCGGGCTCATAACCCGGAGGTCATGTGGTTCAAATCCCATCCCCGCAACCATTTAGAGTGGTCATAACGGATTCGAGTTATGACCACTCGTATTTTTCTTTTTCATTTACTTTGTGATATCATTTACATGATAATAAATGTGTGGGACGGTCAAACATGAACAAGGTCATCAAATCACTCCGCCGGATCAACCTCCGGCTGTATCTCGCGCTGCTGGTTCTCGGGCTCTGCCCGGCGATCTATACGACGCTGCGCACCTTCTTTCTCGGTCAGCTTCCGGGCGAATGGTCTTATTCCATCGCGGGGCAGCTCAGCTGGGTCAATCTGATCTACGAGATCGTGAACGAGGCGATCATTCTGCCGCTGTTCTTCTTTATCGGAAAGGTCGTTTCCGACAAAAAGGAGTTCACCAACCGCATTAAGACCGGGCTTCTGATCTCGCTGGGCGTTTACTCTGTGCTGTCGGCGATGATCCTGATATTCGCGGAGCCGCTGCTTTCGGCTATGGCGGCGTCGCCTGACATCATCAAGGAATCCGCAGCCTATATCCGCATTGAAGCGGTCGCCAATATCTTCGGGATCCTGTTCAGCTTCGTTTCCGTTGCGCTCGTCACCCTCGGCAAAGACCGCTTCGTCTACATACTGACCGGCGTGAAACTCGTTCTTTGCGTTATTTCGGATACCTTCCTCGTTTCCACCCTGCCCGCTTCGCTGAACCTCGGCGTGAACGGCATCGGCGTTTCCAACATCATCGTGAACGCTTTGCTGTTCGTCACCGCGATCCTGATCCTGGCAAAGCAGGGCTGCCGCGTTTTCAGCCGTGGAAAGCTCTCGTTTGCTTGGGCAAAGGATTTTGCGAAGATCGGCGGTATCTCGGGACTGGAATCCTTCGTGCGCAATATCGCCTATATGCTGATGGTCTCGCGCATGGTCAATATGGTGGGCGAGCAAGGGACTTACTGGGTCGCCAACAATTTCATCTGGGGCTGGATGCTCCTGCCGGTGATCCAGCTCGGCGAGCTGATCAAGCAGGAGACCGCCACCGACGAAAAGGCGGTGCAGCGAAACTCTCTCGGGTATTTTTCGATCACCGCGATCGTCTGCGTACTGTGGGCGGCGCTGATCCCGACCTACAAGCCGTTCATGCAGTACGTTCTCGGCTATTCTGACGTGGACAAGCTGTTTGAACTGGTGATGGTCCTGTTCGGCTTTTACGTCCTTTACGCCTTTCAGAACGTGTTTGACTGCACGTTTTACGGCAGAGGCAAGACAAGCTTCATGCTGTTCGAATCGGTCGTCACCAACACGGTCTATTACGGAACGTTCTTCATTCTGTATCTGACCGGCGTATGGACGCCGACCCTCCTCGGCATCGCTTTGATGTTCGGTATCGGTAACGCCTTTGATAGCGTCGTTTCCGCCGTCGCCTACGGGTATTTCCTCAAGAAAAACAAGTACAACATCCTGAGAGTTGAATGATTTGATCCTATGTACCGGAGCAGGCTCGCCTGCTCCTTTTTTTCGGGGTCCCCGGCAAGCCGATAGGCTTGTTGGGGTGGGTTTTATCCTCCTTCCTCGGTTTCTTCTCCGTCGTCGCCGTAGTGTACCTTGATCGGCGCGCAGGAGATATACCCCACCGATACCCCTTGACGGGTGTCCTCCGAAAAGCGGCTCGGCTTTTGTACCCTCCTTACCGGGAAACCTGTAAGGAGGGTATCTCCTTTTATGAGGTAGAGTATCCGGTTTTCAAAGCCAAAAACAGCCTCACATCTTTGTTAAAAAATCGCAAGAAACTGCGATTTTTTTGTTGCAAAAAACGAAAAATTGTGGTAAAATGTCGAAGGTGGCTTTGATTTTGAAAGAGCCGAAAGGAGATGGCAAAATGGCAGTATCCTACAACAAACTTTGGAAACTACTCATCGACCGCAAAATGAGCCGGGCGGAGCTCCGCCGCAGAATCAAAATTTCGCCCAACACGATGACCAAGCTTATTAAGGGCAAGGAAGTGTCGCTTGCCGTGATCGGGCGGATCTGCGAAGCGCTCGGCACCGACATTGGAAACATTGTGGAGTTCGTGCAGGAAAGCAAAGAACGACCGATCGCGCTCAAAAACCAAACCTGACCCCCTTTAAGTACGACAAGAGAGGAAGAAAGTTCGAATGTCAACCGAAACAATCACCAGTCAAAAATACAGAGTGCTCCTGTCGGGAGGACTTCGGCGGCTGGAAGAAAAATGTGATCAGATCAACAAGCTGAACGTCTTTCCCGTGCCGGACGGCGATACCGGCGACAATATGCTCCTGACACTGCAAAGCGGTCTTGCCGAAACGATTGCAGACGGGGATCTGAACCTGCTTTGTGACGCGCTTTCCAAAGGGATGCTTTACGGCGCACGCGGAAACTCGGGCGTGATCCTATCCAGGTTTTTCTACGGCGTCAACGGCTATCTTTCGGGCTGTGAAGCACTCACGACACGCGCGTTTATCGCAGGGCTCGAAAAGGGCGTTTCCGAGGCCTACGCCGCGGTTTCAAGCCCCAAAGAGGGCACGATCCTAACGGTCATGCGCGAGACGACCGATGCGGTCAAAAAGAGCAATCCAACCGATTTTGAAACGCTCTTCCGCGTGGCGCACAGTGCCGCCGCGGAATCGCTCAAAAAGACGCCCGAGCAGCTTGAAGTGCTCAAAAACGCCGGCGTGGTCGATTCTGGCGGCGCGGGATTCCTTTGCATTCTCGAGGGGATGAAGAGCGCTTTGGAGAGCGGCTCAACCTACACCGTAACCTCCTCCAAGGCGACGGTTCGGGAACTGACAGGCGATGACGAGATGCTCGGCTACTGCACCGAATTCATTTTGCAACTGATGCGCAAGGAGAACTTTTCGCTTGAAGAGTTCAAAGCCTTCCTCACCTCAATCGGCAACTCGGTCGTCGCGTTTCGGAACGACAACATCGTGAAAGTTCATGTCCACACCTTCCGTCCCGAAGAGGTTTTGCGTGCCGCGCACCAGTACGGCGAGTTTTTGACTTTGAAGATCGAAAACATGACGGTGATGCACAGCGAATCGACCGTGGAGAACGAGTTTGAAATTCCGATGCAAAAAAGTAAATACGCGCTTGTTGCCGTTGCGTGCGGCGCGGGCGTCAAACAGATGCTTGCGGACGGCGGCTGCAAGGTCGTGGACGGTGGCAAGAGCATGAATCCGTCGGCGCAGGATATTCTCGAGGGGATAAGAGAAGCGAATGCTGATACGGTGTTCGTTTTCCCCAACCACAAAAACGTTTTGCTTGCGGCAAATCAAGCCAAAGAAATGTGCGATTTTTGCGAAGTCATCGTTGTGGATTCCGAGGACGTCGGCTCCTGCTATCACGCGATCGCATCCTTTGATCCCTCGCTTTCAACCGATGAACTATCGGCTCTCTTTGCCTCGGCAAAAGAGTTTGGCAAAACCGTTCAGGTCGCGCGGGCAATCCGCTCCTGCACCGAGGGCGATCTTGTGGTGCAAAGCGGTAACTGGATTTGCTTTGACCACGACCGCATCCTCGTTGCCGAAAAAGAGAAAAGAGAAGCGATCCTCAAGCTGTTTGAGGAGTGCGATGCTCCCGACGCCGTGATCCTCCTTTTTGGCGAGGACGAGAGCGCGGAAGACGCCGCGGCGCTCGCAAGTGCATTGGAAGAGCGCTTCCCGGATACCGAATGGATCCTCGTAAACGGCGGTCAGCCGATCTATCCCTATACATTTATTATTCAATAAGGAGACCACCATGTTAAAACTTTTTACCGACACCGATACCGACATCACCCCGGTGCAGGCGGAAAAATACGGCTACAGACTCATCAGTATGCCTTACAGCGCGAACGGAGAAACCGTATTTCCATACGAGAGCTTTGAGAACTTTGACGCGCACGCTTTTTATTCGATGCTCCGCGCCGGGACGCTCCCTTCGACGAGCGCGATCAGCAAAGAAAAATACATCGAGTATTTTGAACCCGAATTTGCAGCGGGCAACGATATCTTCTACGTGCATTTCTCGCGCGCGATGACCGCCACCTTTGACGCGATGGATCTCGCGGTGAAAGAGCTCAAGGAAAAATATCCCGAAAGAAAGTTTTACGAGGTCGATACCAAGGGCATCACGATCATAAGTCTCAATATCGTTCTTGCGATCGGCGACTTGTTCCTCTCCGGCAAAACGCCCGAAGAAGTCCTCGAATGGGCAAAGACCGAGGTCGATCGTTTTGCCGTCTATTTCTTTGCGGACGATCTTAAATTCTTTGCCAAGAGCGGCCGCGTCAGCGGAATTGCCGGCGCCATGGGCTCGATCCTCGGAATTCGCCCGATCATTTACATGAACGAGGAGGGCAAAATGGTCAGCGTCGGCAAGGAGACCGGGCGCAACAACGCCATTAAAAGACTGCTCTCCTACGTCGATGAACTCGGCGACGACCTTTATAACCATCGCGTGATCGTCGGGCATGCCGACGCGCCGCAGATCGCCGAAAAGATCGTTTCTGCCCTGAAAGAAAAGTACGGTGAGAAGCTAAACATCGTCCTGGCGGACGTCAACCCAACTGCGGGCAGCCATTGCGGTCCCGATACCGTTGGCGTCTGCTTTCACGCGACCCATAGGTGAGCGCTATGATCAGAATCGAAGAAGTCAAAACCAAAAAACAGCAGAAAGAGTTTCTCAACTTTCCGCTGGGACTTTACAAGGACAACCCCTATTTTGTCCCCCCGCTCTATGGCGATGAGAAAAAGATCTTCCGCTCCGATTACGTCTATAGCGATACCTGCGACTCGGTCTTTTTTCTCGCTTACGAGGAGGAAAAAGTCGTTGGCAGGATCGAGGGTATCATCCAGCGCGCCGCCAACGAAAAAAACGGCGAAAAGCGTTGCCGCTTTACCCGCTTTGACGCGATCGACAAGCCCGAAGTTTCATCGGCACTTTTCGGTGCGCTCGAAAATTGGGCGCGCGAAAAGGGCATGGACACCATGTGCGGCCCGCTTGGGTATTCGGATCTCGAACGCGAGGGGCTGCTTGTCGAGGGGTTTGATCAGCTCTCGACCTTTGAAGAGCAGTACAACGCCGAATATTATCAGCACCATATCGAGTCCCTCGGCTACGAAAAAGAGGTTGACTGGCTTGAATCCAAGCTCTATGCCCCCAAAGAGGACGACGGATCTCTCAAAAAAATGGCGGATTTCATTATGCAGCGCTATCATCTGCACTTCGGTCCCGCGAAGAACGTCAATGATTTTCTCAAAAAGTACGTGGACGGATTCTTTGAACTACTCGACGTTGGTTATGACAAGCTCTACGGCACGGTCCCGTTCACTGACGGTATGAAAAAAATGATGGTCGATAACTTCAAACTCATCATCGACCTCAAATACGTTGCCGTGATCCTCGACGAAAACGATAAACTCGTTTGCCTCGGGCTTTGCTTCCCGTCGATCGCAAAAGCCGTGCAAAAATCGGGCGGTCGCCTGACTCCCGGCGCGATTGTAAGGCTACTGAAGGCAATTAAAAAGCCGTCGGTGCTCGATCTGGGGCTCATTGCCGTTTCCCCCGAGTATCTGAATAAAGGTGTCAGCGCGGTCATCGCGTCCGAGCTTGTTCGGATGCTCCAAGAGGACGGGATCGAGTATGCCGAGACCAACCTCAATCTGGAGGATAATTACTCCATCCGCAACATGTGGAAACGCTTTGACGAAGTGAACCACAAGCGCCGCAGATCCTATGTCAAAACGCTCGTCAAGGGGGCAGAACAATGAAGCTGATCCTGGATTGCTTTGGCGGTGACAAGGGCTGCGCGCCCTGCGTCGAAGCCGCAAAAAAAGCCTTGGGGCAATATCCCGATCTTTCGTTCGTCCTTGTCGGTGACGCGGAGAAAATCCGCGCCGAACTCAAAGAAGAGTTCCCGAGAGTGGAGATCGTCCACGCGCCCGACGTGGTCACGGGGAACGATAAACCGACCGACGCGATCCGCCTCAAACGCGAGAGCTCGATGATCAAAGCAATCAAGATCTTGCGCGAGGACGAGAGCGCCGACGGGCTCATCTCAACCGGGCCAACCGGCGTCTTGATTGCCGCCGCAACACTGCGGATCGGCAGGATCGACGGCATTCGCCGCCCCGCGTTTTGCCCGATCCTTCCCACGATGAGGGGCGGGATCGTCGGCATTTGCGACAGCGGCGCCAATGTGGAGTGCTCCCCCGAGATGCTGCTCCAGTTTGCCATTATGGGAAGCGAATACTTAAAAGCCGCTTTCCACATCTCTACCCCCCGCGTGGCGTTGCTCAACGTCGGCACCGAAGAGGAAAAGGGAGACGATTTGCATCGGGAAGCGCACAAGCTCTTAAAGGCTGCCGAGGGGATTAACTTTGTCGGCAACATGGAGAGCCGCGATCTGCTTTCGGGCAACTACGATCTTGTGGTTTGCGACGGCTTTTCGGGCAACGTCCTGATCAAATCGACCGAGGGAACGGCGCTCGAACTGCTCAAAAAAATCAAAAAGGATATTTATTCCAGAGAAATTTACAAGCTCGGCGCGCTCTTCATGAAGAAAATGTTTGAAGAAGAAAAGCGCTTTATGAACTACCAGAACTATGGTGGTTCTGTCCTGCTCGGAACCGAAAAAATCATCGTCAAAGGGCATGGAAGTTCGGATGCGACTGCCGTTTACAAGTGCATTGAGCAGGCGCTGAATATGTCGGGCAGTAGTTTGAATGAAAAGATCCAAAAGCATCTCGAAAGGGAGGAAACAACCAATGTTTGAAGAAGTCAAAGAAGCGCTCAAAAAGCAACTGAAGCTCGGTGACAAAGAGATTACCGCGGCGTCGAAAATCAAAGAAGACCTCGGTGCCGATTCGCTCGATATTCTCCAACTGCTCATGACCATTGAAGAGACCTACGGGATCACGATCCCCGATGAGAGCCTTGCCGAGTTCAGAACGGTTGGCGACATCGTGAACTATCTTGAGAGCGTTAAAAAATAATTCATTTGAATATCGCAAATAAAGATCCACCCGCTATTTGGGTGGATCTTTATTGCGACACGCTTTTTGTTTTTTTCAAAACTGCTTGCTTTTTTGCGGAAAATCCGCTAAAATAGGGATAGAAATTTTCCTTTTTGGAGGCTTGTTATGTATCACAGCATTCGCCCGGGCAAAAAATGGCTCGATACGAACGGAAAACCCATTCAAGCGCACGGATTTTCGGTTTTTTACGACGAAGAAAACGAGCGCTTTGTCTGGTATGGCGAAAACAAGGAAAAGACCGACGGCAAAGGGACGATCTGGCATTGGGGCGTCCGCTGTTACACCTCGAAGGATCTCTACAACTGGGAGGATAAGGGAATCATCATCCCACCCACGCCCGATGATCTCTCCTCACCGCTTCACCCGACCTACTGCATGGATCGCCCGCATATCATCTACTGCAAAAAGACCGGGAAATACGTCGCGTGGCTCAAGATCATGTTAAGCGGTCACAACCAGTCGATGTGTATTCTGACCGCCGACCGCTTTGAGGGACCTTACACGGTCGATAAACTTCTCTACAAGCCGCTCAAAATGAGCTGCGGCGATTTTTGCCTGCACGCCGATCCCGACGGCAAAGCCTATATTTGGTTCGAGCGTCCGCATTTTCAGCTCATCTGCGCCACGCTGACCGATGACTATACCGCCGTCACCGACGAATACAGCGTGCACTACGACAATCTGCGCCCGCCTTACACGAGAGAGGCGCCGACCTATTTTGAAAAGGACGGTCGCCGCTATCTTATCACGTCGGGCACCGGCGGCTACTATCCGAACCCGTCGTCGGTCTGCGTTTTTGACGATCCGCACGGCGTCTATACAGACCTCGGAGATCCCTGCATCGGAGACAAGAGCGGCACGAGCTTCGGCGCACAGTTCACGAGTGTGATAAAACTTCCCGGGACCGAGCAATATATTGCCTGCGCAGACCGCTGGATGCCCGCATTGCGTGATCGTCTGAAAACAAAATCCTTTCTCGCACACATGGAAAAAGCCTTCCGCGATTATAATCCCAACAAGGATCCGCGCGAGGTCACTCCCATGTCGGGCAAGGAAGAACGCCACACCGAAAACACTTCCAAATCGCGCTACGTCTGGCTTCCGATCGAATGGGAAGGCGAAAAGCCTGTCATTCGTTGGAAAAAAGAGTGGACGAAAGAAAGCAAATCTTAACGGAGCAGCAGAATGAACACCAAATATCTTGACCGCTATCTGGACGAGATGCCGCAGCGCGGCATCCCGCAATGTTCGCTTTTTGTTACGCTCGACGGAAAGACCGTCTATGAAAAGACCGTGGGCAGAGAGACACAAGAGCGCAACATCGGTTTTGTATGCTCAATCTCGAAAATTACCACCTGTGTAGCGGCAATGCGTCTTGTTGAGGAAGGGAAACTCGGGCTCGACGATCCGGTTTCAAGGTATCTCCCCGCCTACGCAAACTTAACCGTCAAACAAAAGGACGGCAGCGTGACACCCGCGCAAAACGTTATGACGATCCGCCAGCTTTTCACGATGACGGGCGGGCTGAACTATAACCTCAAAGCCGAGCCGATCGCACAAGTAACCGCCGACCGCTCGGCAGGGACGATCGAAGTTGTCAATGCCTTTGCAAAGTCGCCGCTCGATTTTGAGCCCGGCACCAAATTCCAGTACAGCCTTTGCCACGACGTCCTCGCGGCGGTGGTCGAGGTCGTGTCGGGCGTGCGCTTCTCCGACTATGTCAAAAAGATCATTCTCGATCCGCTGTCGATGAAAGATACCGGCTATCATCTGCCCGAAGATTTACGCCTGCGCCTTGCCAAGCAGTATTCCTATCGGCACGGGGTCAGCCGCGCCGTCGAGCGCGAGCCCGCCTGCCCCTATGTACTCACCGACAACTACGACAGCGGCGGGGCAGGGCTCTACACCACTGCCGAGGATCAGATCAAACTCATGACGACGCTTGCACTCGGTGGAACGAACAAAGAGGGGTATCGCCTGCTCAAAACCGAAACGGTTGCAAAAATGGAAGTCGGACTTCTTTCGGACGAGATCTTGAAAAAATTTATGCCAAACAGGCTCTATGGATACAGCTGGGGTCTTTGCGGCAGAGTGCACGTTGATCCAATCGTTTCCTCCTCTCCCTCGTCGGTTGGAGAATTTGGTTGGGACGGCGCCACGGGGTCCTTTGCGCTCATCGACCGCAAAAACCGCTTGGCTATTTATTTCGGTGCGCATATCTATGATAACGATTATATGACCCACAAGGGGCAGGATTTCATCCGTGACCTCGTTTACCGGACGGTTTTGCCCGAGGAAGCGGCAAAAATTCTGCCGTGAACGCTTGAAAAGGAGACAACTATGAAAAAGATTGTGATCATCAGCGCAACGCTCCGCAAAGGCGGCAACTCGCAACTGCTTGCCGAGGCGTTTGCCGCGGGAGCAAAAGAAGCGGGGAACGAGGTTGAGATCGTCTCGCTTCGTGAGAAAAGTATTGCCTTTTGCCGCGGCTGTTTTGCTTGCCAGAAGCTCGGCAAATGCGTTATTAAGGACGACGCCAACGAGATTACAGACAAGATCTGCGACGCCGACGTGGTCGTCTGGGCGACGCCGATCTACTACTACGAGATGTCGGGACAGATGAAGACCATGATCGATCGCGCCAACTCGCTCTACTCGCGTCCCTACAAGTTCCGTGACGTGTATCTTCTTTCCTGTGCCGCAGACGACGATCCCGCGACCGACGCGGGCGCCGCCAAGGGTGTGCAGGGCTGGGTTGATTGCTTTGAGAAAGCAAATTTTGCCGGCAAGCTTTTTGTCGGCGGCGTCAACGACGTCGGCGAGATCGCCGCGAAAGACGGGCTGATTAAAGCCTTTGAAATGGGGAGATCGATTCGCTGAATCCGAGATCTCCGGATAGAAAAAGCCGCATTCCAAAATGCGGCTTTTTCAAAATGCAACCGTCGGTTGCGCGAGTTCCAAGCAGACTTTCTTGATTGCAATCGGCTTTTACGCTATACTGAAGGCGTCCGATGAGGAACAAACAAAAAGGAGTGTGCATCATGATTCTTGCAGACAAATTGATTGATTTGAGAAAGAAAAGAGGCTGGTCCCAAGAGGAATTAGCGGAGCAGCTCGGTGTGAGTCGGCAGTCGGTTTCCAAGTGGGAAAGCGCGCAGTCGGTTCCCGATATGGAGCGAGTTCTGCAGCTTTCCGAACTGTTTGGCGTTACGACCGATTATTTATTGAAAGATTCGATCGAGTCGGTCGCAAAACCTTCGGAAGACCGGGCAAGCGCTGCGAAAGAGCGTACCGTCGGCATGGAAGAAGCCAATGAATTTTTGCATGTCAAAGAGAAAAACGCGAAAACGATCGCGCTCGGCGTTCTGCTTTGCATCTTGTCGCCGATTTGCCTGATCCTTTTGTCCGGCGCCTCGGCGTGCGGCGTCCTCTCTTTGACTGAAAATCAGTCGGTTGGACTCGGGCTCACGGTTCTTCTCCTTTTGGTCGGGGGCGCTGTGGCGCTTTTTGTGACCGGCGGCTTGCGGAGAAGCAAGTTTGATTATCTCGAAAAAGAACCGATCGAGACGCTCTACGGCGTGAGCGGCATGACAAAAGAGAAGAGAGAGCGCTTTCGTCCCACTTATGTCTGCGGGATGACGCTTGGGATCATTTTTTGTGTACTGTCCCCGATCCTGCTTTTTTTGAGTATTCTGCTCGGCGGGGAAGAGGATACCTTCTTTGATGTTCTCGCGGTTGGTGCGCTGCTTGCTTTGGTCGCGGTCGGCGCGCTTTTAATTGTCCATTCCGCAATCATTTGGGATTCTTTTGCCCAACTTCTCGAAGAGGGCGATTACAGCCGAGAATCCAAAAAGAATCAAAAGAAATTTGCGCCGATTGCCGGGATCTATTGGAGCGTCGTTACAGCCGGATATCTGCTCTACAGCTTTTTGACAAACGACTGGGGAAGAAGCTGGATCGTCTGGCCTGTCGCAGGCGTTGCCTACGGTGTGGTCTTTGGGATCGCGCAGGTGTTTGGCAAAAAGAACGATTGAACGGTAAAAGCGGTGATTCAAAGGAATCACCGCTTTTTTTGTGTTTGTGTTCAAAGCAAGATTACATCTGCCAGTCGGTCGGTATGGCAAACGGTATAGGTGCATCGTTCCCCGAGTTTGGATTGATCCATTAACAGTACTGCGGTTTTGGATTGTTCAATGGCGATTCGGTCTATCTCCGCAAGATCCTCGTTGCTGTTGCTGACACAACCGTCGGGAGAGAGCGCTTCGCAGGAGAGAAAAGCAATGTCGGGATTGATCCCGCGCAAAAAGGCTTCGGCTTGCCGACCCGAGATGCTTCCTTCCACTTCGTTATATCGTCCGCCGGTGAGGAAACATGGAATGTGCATTTTGGAGATCATAAACAACAGGTGCACCGAATTTGTGATGATTTGTAAATTCTTATACTGTTGCAGATAGGGGAGAAGATAAGCGAGCGTGGAGGAAGTGTTGAAAAAAATGACCTGCCCGTCTCGCAGATGTTTGGCGGCGCGCTGCGCCAGTTTCTTCTTTTGCTCTTTGTTGATCTCCATGCGATACCATATGGGATACTGGAAATCGGAGTCGTTTACTATGGCTCCTCCATGTACCCGTTTGAGGAGCCCCTCATTTTCCATCATTTGCAGGTCGCGGCGAATGGTCATTCCGCTGAAATACAGGGATTTTGAAAGGTCTGAGACTTTTGCCCCTCCTGTGCTGTTGACAATTTGCAAGATCTTTTTTTGACGGTTGTTCAGGTTCATATTAAACTTCTCCTTTTTTGATCTTGTTTTAGAATATCACAAAATGAACAAAAAAGCAAGTTTTTCATTGCTTTTTTTGCTAAATTTTGTTCATTTTTGTTCAATTTACAAAACAACGAACAATTCTTGACATCAAAAGAGTTTTGTGTTACAACAAATATGAAGGGGTATAGGCAATGTTTGATCAACCGACTTTGCGCTACCGCTATGCGAAAAAGGAGAGTTTTCGATGAGCAGAAATCTTGGCATCACGGCAGCTTGTCTTCCCGGAATCTCGGAACTTGACGCGCTTCCTTTGATTAAGGACGCCGGCTTTGATATGGTTTTTGCGGAAACAAGCGATCCCGATATGATCTGCCGCATGAAAGAAAAGTGCGATCAGCTCGGTCTTTTCCTCGATTTTGTACACGCGCCTTACCGCGGCGTCAATGATTTTTGGGTCGAGGGTGACGCCTATCTGCCGCTTTGGCAGGGGATTAAGGACAGCATCATCGGCTGCGAGCGCGCACAGGTGCCTGTCGCGGTCTGCCACGTTTCCTCGGGATGGTTTCCGCCTCAGATCTGCGACGAGGGGCTTGCCCGCTTTGACGAGCTTGTGAACTTCGCTTCCGAAAGGGGTGTCACAGTCGCTTTTGAAAATCTCCGCCGCGACGACTATCTCGACGTGATTATGAAGCGCTATGAGAAAGAACCCTACGTCGGTTTTTGTTACGATTGCGGTCACGAGCATTGCTACACGGGGTCTGTGCATTACACCGATCTTTACGGCGATCGCCTGCTTTGCACGCATTTGCACGACAACCACGGAAGAGATCCGAAAGACATTTGGGCGGACGGCGACGAGCACCTCATGCCATTTGACGGCAATATCGATTATGCCGACATGATGGAGCGTCTCCATAAAACCTCTTACAAAGGTGCGCTCACCCTTGAACTGGTCAACGAATACCAATATCGGACGCTTTCCGCGCCCGAGTTTTTGAAGATCGCATACGAGCGAGTCTGCAGAATCGCGGCGCTTGAACCGAAAACTTCTTGACGAATCTAAAATTCTATTGTACAATTATATGGAGGAGCTGAAAATGAAACAAGCAGACATTGTCATTGTAGGTGCGGGTGCGGTCGGAAGCGCTCTTGCACGTGAATTGTCCAAGTACAAGCTCAAAGTAATCGTTGTGGAAAAGAACGAGGACTTGGGCGGCGACAGTTCCAAGTCAAACAGTGCCATCATCCACACCGGGTACGACGCAAAGCCCGGTACGCTCGAAAGCCAACTTGTGGTTGCTGCAAATCCCATGTATGACAAAATCGCGGCAGACCTTGATGTTCCTTTTGCCCGCATCGGCGCGCTCCTGCCTGCCTTTACCGATGAGCAGTTTGCGCAGCTGCCCGCGCTCAAACACAAGGCAATGATGAACCGGGTCTATGATATTGAGTACAAAACCGGTGAACAACTGCTTGCGATGGAGCCGAGCTTGAATCCTGATGTCAAGGGCGGCCTTTACATCCCGCGCGAGAGCATCATTGATCCTTTCCTCCTTTGCATTGGTCTTGCCGAGAACGCGGCAGACAACGGCGTCGAGTTCCTGCTCGGCACCAAATGCACCGGCATCAAGGTCGAGGAAGGTGCCGTCACGACCGTGAACACAACGGCTGGCGACATCGCGACCAAATATGTCATTAACGCCGCAGGACTTTACTGCGACGAAGTGGCGTCTTTCGTCGGCAAAAACGATTATTACGTCAACCCAAGAAAAGGTCAGTTTTACATTCTTGATAAAAATACTTCCTGCAAGGTCGGCATGATCATTTTGCCGATCCCGACAAAAGTTACCAAGGGTAAACTGATGTGTCCGACCATTCACGGCAATATGCTCGTCGGTCCCACCGCCGAGGATCTTCTCGACAAAGAGGACAAGAGCACCAACGTCGAGGGGCTCGAGAGTATCGCCGCCGACGTGCGGAAGATGATCCCGGGCGTCAATCTCCGCGATACCATTACTCAATATGCGGGACTTCGCGCACAGCGCAACCCCGAGGGACTTAATATTGACGTTTACGACGACCTCAAGGGTTATGTCAATCTTTCGGGTGTCCGTTCCACCGGACTTACCGCATCCGTCTCGATCGCAAAATACGTGGTCGACCTGATGCTCGAAAACGGTCTTCAGACGGAGTTTAAGTCCGACTTTAACCCGATCCGCAAAGGAACGCCCCGCTTTGCAGAACTTTCTGCCGAGGAACGGGCGGCGCTCATTGCGAAGGATCCGCGCTACGGCAATATTGTTTGCCGTTGCGAAACGGTCACAGAGGGACAGATTTGCGACGCGATTCATCGTACGCTCGGCGCCCGCTCGGTCGACGGCGTCAAACGCCGTCTGCGCGCAGGGATGGGACGTTGCCAGGGCGGTTTCTGCGGTCCCCGCGTGATTGAGATTTTGGCAAGAGAGCTCGGCATTTCCCCCGAGGAAGTCCGCAAGAACGATCCGGGTTCCGAGATGCTGGTCGAAAAAGCCAGATAAAGATTGATGGAGGAAAACATCATGAGCAAAATTTATGACGTAATCATTGTCGGCGGCGGCCCCGCAGGTCTTGCCGCGGCTGTCGGCGCCAAGAATGCCGGCGCAAAAGACGTTCTCATCGTGGAGCGCGACTCGACGCTTGGCGGTATTCTCGAACAGTGCATCCACCCCGGATTTGGTCTTAAGACCTTTGGCGAGGAGCTGACCGGTCCCGAATATGCTCGTCGTTACATCAAAAAAGTGCTTGACCTCGGCGTAGAGTACAAGCTCGACACCATGGTTCTTGAAGTCGGCAAAGACACCGTTACCGGCATCAACTCGAAAGACGGTCTGTTCGTGGCACAGGGCAAGAGCATCGTTCTTGCCATGGGTTGCAGAGAGCGCACCAGAGGTGCGATCATGACTCCCGGTACCCGTCCCGCCGGCGTTTACACCGCAGGCGCGGCACAGCGTCTCGTCAACCGTCAGAACATGATGGTTGGCAAAAAGGTCGTCATCCTCGGCTCGGGCGATATTGGTATGATCATGGCGCGCCGCATGACGCTCGAAGGCGCAAAGGTGCTTGCCGTCGCAGAGCTCATGGATTACACCGCGGGTCTGACCCGTAACCGCGTGCAGTGTCTCGAAGACTTCGGCATTCCGCTCCTTCTTTCCCACACGATCGTTGAGATCAAGGGCAACAAGAGAGTGGAAGGCGTTGTGATCGCAGAAGTCGATCCCGCCACCAAAAAGCCGATCGCGGGAACCGAAAAACTTTACGAATGTGACACCCTGCTCCTCTCCTGCGGGCTGATCCCCGAAAACGAGTTGAGCAAAAAGGCGGGCATCAAACTCAACCGCACGACCTCGGGCCCCGAAGTCAACCAGTTCATGCAGACCAACATCCCGTCGGTCTTTGCCTGCGGGAACGTCGTTCACGTCAACGACCTTGCCGACAACGTCTCGGAAGAAAGCGAGCGTGCCGGAAAGTACGCCGCGCTCTATGCCGAGGGCAAACTGCCCGCGGGCAAAGAGATTCCGACGATCCCCGGCAACAACGTCCGTTATATTTGCCCGCAGAGGATCAATCCCGCGGAACCCGCAACCCTCTTCTTCCGCGCCGCTATGCCGCAGAAGAATGTGACCGTCAAGGTCTTTGCGAAAGACAAGGAGCTTTCCTCTCGCAAGCTCATCAAGATCAATCCGGGTGAAATGGAAAAGGTCGAAGTCAAGCCCGAACAACTCGAGGGCGCCGAAGCCGTTACCATTCAGGTAATTCAGTAAAGGAGGCGTTTGAATCATGACGACCGAAAAGAAAATCATCTGCATCATCTGCCCCCAGGGCTGTAACATCACGGTCAAAGGCGATCTTGACAAGGGCGAGATCGAATCGATCGAAGGTTTTACCTGCAAGCGCGGCAAAAATTATGCCGAAAACGAGTTCATTCACCCGCTTCGCATCCTGACCTCCTCGGTCAAGGTCGAGGGCGCGTCGGCGCCGCTTGTGCCTGTGAGAACCCGTACCGCCATCCCGAAAGAGCTTCTCTTTAAGGGCATGGAGGAGATCCGCAAGATCACCCTCAAGGGCAAGGTCGAATGCGGCGACGTGATCGTGGAGAACTTCCTCGGTACCGGCGTTGACCTCATTGCCTCCGGTAGTGTCGAGGCAAAATAAAAGCACAAACAAACGAGCAAGGCAAAATCGCCTTGCTCGTTTTTCTTTTTTCGCTCTGCCTCTTGCAAGTCGGCAAGTCCTATGATACAATAGGGGAGGAAAACTTCCGAAAGGATGGCAGATAGAGATCAAATGAGAGTCAATGACTGGAAAGCGGCGCTCGACGAAGGGCGCCTCGATACACGCCTTGCCGGGCTTTACGGCGCCGACGCGTCCACCGCACAAAAGGAACGCTACAAGACGGCACTCGACGAATTTGCCGCGCGCTACGGCGACGACCGCGAGGTGACCTTGTTTTCGGTTCCCGGCAGAAGTGAGCTTTCGGGGAACCATACCGACCACAACCATGGGCGGGTGATCGCCGCTTCGATCGATCTCGATGTGATTGCCGTTGCATCGCCTCGCGCGGACGGTGTGATTCGCATTAAAAGCGAGGGGCACGACGAGGACGTGGTCGACCCCGCAATCTTTTCGTCGCCCGATCCTGCCTTTTTCGGCGATTCGCCAGCCATTATCGCCGGCATGGCGGAGGGGTTCGTCGCCTCGGGCTTTGCGATCGGCGGTTTTGACGCCTACACGACCTCCAACGTGCTGAAAGGCTCTGGACTTTCGTCCTCTGCCGCATTTGAAGACCTTGTTGGCACGATCTTGAACCATTTTTACAACGACGGCAAGGTGGATTTCGTGACGATCGCGAAGCTTTCGCAACGCGCGGAGAACCTCTACTTCGGCAAGCCTTGCGGGCTTATGGATCAAATCGCTTGCGCCGCGGGCGGAATCGTGACGATTGACTTCTGTGACCCCGCATCTCCCGTGATCGAGCGGATCCCCTTTGATTTTACGGCGGCGGGCTATCGTCTTTGCATTGTGAATACCGGCGGCAACCATGCCGATCTCACGCCCGACTATGCTGCCGTCCCCAATGAAATGAAAGCGGTGGCAAATTGCTTCGGCAAAAGCGTCCTACGCGACGTCCCCGAGAGCGACTTTATGAACGCACTGCCCGATCTGCGAAAAAAGGTCGGCGATAGAGCGATCTTACGCGCACAGCATTTCTATGCTGAAAACCGCCGCGTCGAGGCGCAGGTCAAGGCGCTCAAAGAGAAACGCTTGCAAGACTTTTTGCAGCTTGTTCTTGCTTCTGGTCGCTCTTCTTTCTGCTATTTGCAGAATGTTTATACCACCAAAAACGTGGAAGAGCAGGGGCTTTCTCTTGCGCTCTGCCTTGCGGACACGATCCTCTCGGATACCGAAGCGGCGTGGCGCGTGCACGGCGGCGGCTTTGCCGGGACGATCCAGGCGTTTGTCCCCGAGCGCATGATCCCTGTTTTCCGCAAAGCGATGGACGACCTCTTCGGGGAAGGGCATTGTATGGTGCTTTCGATCCGTCAAGAGGGTTGCACCAAAATTTGAAATGAGCGGGGAGAGCTTTTCTCCCCGCCTTTTGAGGATAAAATGGACTGCATTCGTTTGATTTCACTCTATTCGGGCTCCTCGGGCAATGCTTTTCTTCTGCTCTCTCCCGCGGGGAACCTGCTCATCGACGGCGGCAAGAGTGCCAGGCGGCTAACGAGCGCTCTGAAAGAGGTTGGGGTTTGCCCCGAAGACCTTACGGCACTCCTGTTGACGCACGAGCACAACGACCACGTCACGGCACTCCCGGTTTTTCTCGGAAAGCACCCGATGCCTCTCTATCTGCCCGAGCGCTCGGCGTATGTTTTTGCCGAGGCGGAAGCGCTCGTTCCACTGTTACATCCCGAACCGCCCTGCTTTTCGGAAACGCTTCCGGGCGGCATCGTGATCCGCTCTTTTCCGACACTCCACGATAGCCACGGTTCAGTCGGCTACCGCATTGAGATCCCGCTTCCCGGTGGCAAGTCCTTTTCGTTCGGATATGCCACCGACCTCGGTCGCGTAACAGACGACGTGCGAGAGGGGCTTCTCGGTTGCGACGCCGTGGTACTCGAAAGCAATCATGATACCGAAATGCTTATGGATGGTCCCTACCCCTATTATCTGAAACGGCGGATCCACTCGCTTTACGGGCACCTTTCCAACGAGGAGAGCGCGAACTTTGCGGCAGAGCTTGTCGAACAGGGCACGAAAGTGCTTTTTCTCGCCCACTTAAGCCGCCAGAACAACCACCCGGAACTGGCGTATGGCGCTTGCCTCTCTGCCGTGGGCGATCGGGCGACCGTTCTCGTCGCCGATCCCGAACGCCCGGTGGAATGGAAGGAGGAATTTGACGCATGATCCAGCTGACGATCCTATCGGTCGGAGGACTCAAAGAGAGCTATCTCCGCGAAGCCGCGGCAGAATATGAAAAAAGGCTTTCCGCCTTTTGCCGTCTTACCCAAGTGCAACTGAAAGAGCAGAAGCTCCCCGACGATCCTTCGGAAAAAGAGATCGCCTCGGCTCTCTCGGCAGAAGGGAAAGAAATCCTTGCCGCACTGCCGCAAAGAGCCTACAAGATCGCGCTTTGCGTGGAGGGCAAACAGTTTTCCTCGCCCGCCTTTGCAGAGCGACTCGGCGAAGTTTTTGCAAAGGGCGGGGAAGTCGCACTCGTGATCGGTTCTTCGCATGGACTGTCGGACGACGTAAAAGCCGCCTGCGACCTGCGGCTTTCGGTGTCGGAGATGACCTTTCCCCACCAACTGATGCGCGTGCTCCTCTTGGAAATTCTCTACCGCAGTTTTCAGATCCTGCGGGGTGGGAAATATCACAAATAATTCGCAAAAAGGGGTTGCAAGGCAACCTCTTTTTGTGGTACAATACAGAGTAGAAGCTGCAAAGCACAAGGAGGAATTTTTACCTTGATCGTCGCATTGGAAGAAGCAAAAGCAAAACTTTACGCGCTCCGCAAAGATCTTGTGGAGCTGGGTCTTGCTTTACGAATTGAAGAAACCAAAGAAAATTTAGTCGATCTGGAAGCCCAGACGCAGGCGCCCGATTTTTGGAACAACGCCGAGGAATCGAGCAAAAAGCTCCAGGTCATCAAACAGGCGCAGGACAAAGTTTCGGGCTACGAAAAACTCGTTGCTCGTCTGGAGGACGCCATCGCCCTTTGCGAAATGGGCATTGAGGAAAATGATGAATCGGTCGTGGAAGAAGTGCAGACCGAGCTTGCCGCGATTGTCGCCGAAGAGGAGCACAGAAGAATCGAAGTTCTCCTTTCGGGCGAATACGACAAGAGCAATGCCATCGTTTCCTTCCACCCGGGTGCCGGCGGCACCGAGGCGCAGGATTGGGCACAAATGCTCTACCGCATGATCACCCGCTGGGCAGAGAAGAGCGGCTTTGACGTCAAACTGACCGATTGGCTCGACGGTGACGGCGCCGGCATCAAGAGCGCAACCATTCTGGTCTCGGGTCCCAACGCCTACGGCTACCTCAAAAGCGAAAACGGCGTGCATCGCTTGGTGCGCGTCTCTCCCTTTGACGCGGCGGGCAGACGCCAGACCTCGTTTGCCTCGATCGAAGTCATGCCTGAGTTTGAGGACGTGGATAAGGTTGTGCTCCGTGACGAGGATTTGGAAATCACCGCGCACCGTTCGTCGGGTGCCGGCGGTCAGCACATCAACAAGACCGACTCGGCGATCCGCATTCTGCACAAGCCGACCGGCATTGTGGTCGGTTGCCAGACCGAGCGCTCCCAGCTCCAGAACAAGGAGACCGCGCTCCATATGCTCAAGGCAAAACTCATGGAGATCAAACTCAAGGAGCGGCTTGACACCATTGAGGAGATTCAGGGCAACAAGACCAACATCGAGTGGGGCGCACAGATCCGTTCCTACGTGTTCATGCCCTACACGCTCGTCAAGGATACCCGAACGGGATATGAGACCGGCAACATTCAGGCGGTCATGGACGGCGACCTCGATGGGTTTATCAACGCCTACCTCAAGATGATCGCAAAATAACAGAACACCGAAGATTTGGAAAAAGGAGAACTTCCATGGATAAAAAGACGCTTACCATCGCGGGAGCCGCGGTCGCCGCTCTTTCCGCAGTTGCCTTGACCGAATACGTCGTGAAAAAACGCCGCGAAGAATCTGCGGCGCTCGGATTTCTGCTTGCCGGCGTGGGCGGGATGCTCCTCGGAGCCGCCCTTGCCGCAGAACCCCGCATCAAAGCCTTTCGGACACTCTCTTCCACCGACCTTGTCAAAGAGGAAGATGCACTCCAGATGGGCGGCGCGTGGGATCTTTGTCCCGAGGAACGCCCCGCCGTCGAAATCGACGAGGAAACATCGGAGGAGAATTATTTGTAAAAAAGAAGATGCGGGGGTGCCTTTTTGAAAAAAGCGCACCCCCGCACCCCCTTGAAAAACTTTATCAAATCATTTTGTTTTCTTCCAGGCGTGCGTCAAAAAAATCTGATAAAGGTTTTTGAAAGAGGTGCGGAGAGAACTTTTTTTCCAAAAAGTTCTCTCCGCATTTCTTATTTCATAAACAAAAACGCCTCCAACGCCTTTGGCGTCTCGAACAAAAAGTCGGCGCCGGCTTCTTTCAGTTCCCCGGGGAGCGAAAATCCCCAGAGGGCGCCTGCGGAGGCAAGTCCTACCTCTTTTGCGCCGAGGATGTCGTCTCTTCTGTCTCCTACCATAAGGACGTTTTCGGGCGCCAGTCCAAGTTCTGCGAGCGCCTGCCCGATGACCTCTGCCTTGGTGGAGACGCGCCCGTCCTCGCTCGCACCGACGGTTACCGCAAAATAGGGGTTATATCCCTTTTTTTCTGCAATCGCTTTGACAAAGGGATCAAGCTTACAGGAAGCGATCGCCGCGGGGATTTTTGCCTGTTTCAAGTGCTTGAGTAGGTCAATCATCCCGTCGTAAGTGCTGCACTCGTACATCGCGCCCGCGCGATAGTAGGCGCGGAAGATGCGGCAGGCCTCGGCAGCGTGCTTTTCGTCAAGCTGCGCGTTCTCCATAAAGCCGTCGAGGAGCGGCGGACCGAGATAGCGGTTGAGGAAGTCATCGCCGGGGACTTCAAGACCGAGCGTCCTGTAGGCGTGGCGAAGCGACGAAAAAATGCTCTCGCGCGAGTCGTGAATCGTGCCGTCAAGATCGAAGAGAATGGCGCTGTATTTCATGGAAGCCCTCACTTTTTTATGAAAAGTCCCTTGCAAGAAGTCGATTTGTATGCTATACTGATTGTACCATTCTTTCAGGCGAAAAACAAGAGGGGAGGGCGAAATAATGGGTATGAACTTTACCATTCCGGTGCACGAGGCGTTTGATGCCTGTGCCGCCGATCACGCGCTCGGCTGTCCGCTCTGCCGCCTTTATCAAAAACTTGAAGAGGACGAACTTGACCTCATTCTCGGCGCCTCGATGATGGAACCCGATATTCGCATCAAAACCAATGAAGAGGGCTTTTGCCGCACGCATTACGATAGGATGTTCGTCCGCAAAAACCGCCTGGGCATGGCGCTCACACTCGAGAGCCACCTTGCCGAACTGGAAAAAGATCTCAAAAGCGACGCGCAGGGAAACCGCCCCAAAAAACGCATTGAAAAGCTCGAATCCACCTGCTATGTTTGCCGCCGGGTCGAGGAAAATTTTGAGCATATGACCGACACCGCCGTTTACCTTTGGGCAAAGGAAGAGGAGTTTCGGGAGAGCCTTAAAAAACAGCCCTTTTTCTGCCTGCCGCACTATAAAAAGCTCCTTGCTTATGGGCAAAAACGGCTCGGCAAGCGCGACCTCTTTGAATTTGCCGACACCCTTGCTAAAATCGAGGACGCGTATCTTAAAAAACTGCAAAACGACGTCAGTTGGTTCTGCAAAAAGTTTGATTATCGCTACGAGGAAGAACCCTGGTACGATTCCAAAGACGCGGTTGAGCGGGCATTCAAATTTCTTCGCTCGGATCTACATAAATAATCTTAATCGAGGCAGACTATGATCGATCTTCTCGAACTGCACAAGTTCTTTATCTTAAAGCATATTCGCCCGGGCGACACGGTCGTCGATTTCACCATGGGCAACGGATACGACACGGTTTTCCTCTCCAAGGCTGTTGGGGAGAGCGGGCGTGTTTTTGCCTTTGATATTCAGGCACAGGCGCTTGCCTCGACTTCCGCGCGCCTTGTCGCAGAAGGCTGCCCGAACAACTATACCCTCATTGAGGACTCGCATCACAGGGTCAAGCAGTACGTCGAGGGACCGATCAAAGCCGGGATGTTTAACCTCGGCTGGCTCCCGCACGGCGATAAGTCGATTACCACCATGCGCGAGACGACGATGCCTGCCATCAAGGACGCGATCGACCTGCTCGATAAAGATGCCATTCTCAATGTCGCGGTCTATCCGGGACACGAGGAAGGCGATGCCGAAGGCAAACTCATTGAGGAGTACCTTTCCACGCTGCCACGCTGGAAGATCTGCGCCACCAAAGTGAAACTGGTCAACTCTCCCACCTCTCCCTACTTTTTCATGATCGAATCGAAATGATGCCGAAAAACAATCGCCAATTTGTAAAACTTCTCGCGGCGGCACTGGTCCTTACGTGTCTTTTTTCGGCGTGCCGCAAGGTGGATCCGCGCCCCGAAACCCCCGACGTTGACATCCCCGAGGATCCTGACGTGACCTATACTTATCATACCGAAGTGGACGAGGATATCCTTTTGACCGCGGGTGCCGGGGAGTATCTGATCCTTGCCAACAAGGAGCATCCGCTCTCAAAAGATCATGTTCCCGAGAATTTGGTCGAGTATTCGGGCAAGACCTACTACGAGAAAGAGGTCATGCTCGAAGCGCGCGTAGCACAGGCGGTTCTCTCTATGACGCGGGAAATGGAAGCCGATGGCATTTCGGATCTGTTCGTTACCAGCGGCTACCGATCCTATACCTATCAGCAGCGGCTTTTTGCAAATTATCTTGCAAGTGAGATGAGCGGAATCTCGACCGAGGCCTATGCCTATTTTGGCGAGGACTATATTGCAAAGAACTATACCCAAAAAGGGCTTACCAAACTGAACAAAACCGACGCCACGGTCGTGGTAAAATCCTATTCGGCGGAGGCGGGGTACAGCGAACACCAGACAGGCCTTTGCGTGGATTTTATCACCTCGACCATGAGCACGCTCGACCGTAGCTTTGAAACAAGCGAGGCGTTTGCATGGCTTTCGGAGAACGCTTATCGCTTCGGTTTTATTCTCCGCTATCCCGAAACAAAAGAAGAGGTCACGGGATATAGCTACGAGCCCTGGCACTACCGCTTTGTCGGTAGGGAAGTCGCAACCGCCATCTATTTTCGCGGGATGACCCTGGAAGAATTTTTGGCGTCTTGACAAAAAATCTTTTTTCAAAAACTTTTCCCCAAAAAGACTTGACAAAGAGAGCAGAATGGGGTATAATGACCGGGTACGAAACGAATATGCGGCATTAGCTCAGCCGGATAGAGTGCCTGGCTACGAACCAGTAGGTCGGGGGTTCGAATCCCTCATGCCGCGCCAAAAAACGGGATGGTTTTTACCATCCCGTTTTTTGGTGCCGTACGAGAGGACGAGAAGCCCCTGCCGTTTTCGGTTTTTGCCGCAAGCAAAACGGAGGCGTTCAGCCGACGAGAAAACGGTGCACGGAGGCGAAAAGAGAAAAGTGACGGCGCGCGTAGGATACAATCACTTTCGCCGCAGTTGGGTTCTGAATCCCTCATGCCGCGCCAAAAAGAAACGACTATTTTGATAGAATAGCCGTTTCTTTTGTTTTACCCCGGAAGTGCTTGAAATAAGGGCTTTTTCGAGTTTTTGAATCAATATAAGGCAGCCGATGCAGATCAAAAACAGGTCTGTAAAGGCTGCCTTTTTTGTTTTTCGGCTCGTTTCAAAGAGTAATCGTTGGATTATGGGGCGTTTCTACACTTTTTCGCTGAAAGTGTAGAAATTAAGAAGGCTTTGTGATATAATATTCTAAATTGAAACGGATTTTGTGAGGGCAAAGCAATATGATTGATTTAAAAACCTTATTTCAAAAGCATCCTGACTGCATAAGCAACGAGAATCGCTTTCGCGCGCTGATGAACGAATTGTACCCGAATGAAAGAGCGAAGACAAATGTGCTGGCGACCATTTTGTCGACTGGAATCGGTCGAGAGATTCAAAACGGGAAAAGCGACTATTTATCTTTAAGCAACTTTGCGAAGTGGCTGGAAAATGAATATGGCTTTGCAAGCGATTTGTGTGAGAAATGCTTGCAACTGTGGCCGACTGCTGACGGTTTTGCAGATTCTAACAACTTAACAGTAGCACATGGAGGTATTATCACCTTCGGGCGCTATCCACAGTCTGCGTATGGTGAACCTGCTCCAATCGAATGGCTCATATTGGACGAAAAGGATAGGAAAGCATTTATCATTAGCAAAATTTTGCTGACTATCAAGCCGTATCATGATCCGCCGGGGTATTCTGTTTCCACAACATGGGAAGCTTGTTCATTGCGCAAGTGGCTGAACAACGATTTTCTTAATTGTGCATTCAGCGCAGAGGAACAGAGAAAGATCCAAAGTACAACCGTTACTGCTGATAAGAATCCGTCTTATAGGATTTCTCCTGGTAAAAAAACAAACGATAAAGTATTTCTATTGAGCATACTAGAGGCAAACAAATATTTTAGTTCTGATGAAGCGAGGAAATGTGAGGGTTGGTTTGTTAATGAGGCACGTTGGTGGCTACGGTCACCCGGTATGCAATCTAGCAACGCTGCTTATGTCAACCGTGATGGCTCTGTCGAGTACTATGGCTACAATGTTGACTATTCCAAGGCAGTCCGCCCAGCGATGTGGATTAGCTTGGATTGATATGTGGTGAGATTGGGCGTATGATTGATTTAAATACTTTATTTCAAAAATGCTTAAGCGACGAGAATTTCTTTCGCTTACTTCAAAATGATTTGTACCCGAATAAAAGAGTGAAGACCAATATGCTGGCAACCATTTTGTCAAATGAAATCGGTCGAGAAATTCCAGATGGAGATTTTGAAGATATATGCTGTGAGATTGGCGGTAAATAATAGGAATGACATATGAAGAACAAATGAAATGGCGCCCCCATGTTGTAATTCTTGGTGCTGGTGCGAGTTGTGCAGCAATACCCAACGGTGATAAAAATGGGAAAAAGATTTCTGCAATGAAGGGGTTTATAGAAAAACTTGGTCTAAAAAATATCATTTCGTCTTTGTCATTGGATACTACTTCGGATAATTTAGAAGATATCTATATGGAGATTTCAGAAAAAAGTACTCCCGGTAGTATTTATGAAAAAGCAAAATTGGAACTTGAGACGAAGATATATGAGTATATATCGGAATATACTATACCCGACAATCCGACGGTATATGATTTTCTTATTTTGAGTTTAACCTCACTTGCATTTCTTCATGGCAATGTTGCAATAGGATATTGTGAAAAAGATAATGTCATTGGTAATATCGGCGGTAAATGCAAATGTGGTGAACCACTACAGGGTATAGGGCTACTATATCCAATAAAAAATAAGAATTATCAAAAAAATCCTGCCATTTCTAAATCATGGGAAGCATTACAAAATGCACTTGAAGTAGCGTATATGATAACCATCTTTGGATACAGTGCACCTAAAAGCGATGTCGAAGCTGTATCCATGTTAAAAAATGCATGGGGGAATGTTACGGATAGAACAATGGAAGAAATCGAGATAGTAGATTTACGTCCAGAAGAAGAGGTCTTTGAGTCATGGCAAGAGTTTATTTATACGCATCATTATTCCTATCATAATGATTTTTTTGACACCACACTTGGGAGATACCCGCGGCGAAGTTGTGAGGCAACATTTGATAGATTGATGAATTGTAGATTTTTAGATGGGAGTAAAGGCTTTAAAAACAGTATGGATTTCAATGATATTTCATTATTGGTTAACCCGTTGATTCAAAGTGAAAAATGGGCGAAGGAAGAAAAAACATTTCCAATAAATCCATATCTATAACTGGATGCAAGAATTATGCCCGGGGGGCGCATTATAACAATCGTTTGGTGCAGATACATAAAGAATGTTATAATAGAGGAAATAGAGATGACTATTCGTTTTTGATAGGTATTCTCAACTGGGCGAGAGATTCAACTGGCAGATATACAGTAGTTTCCGTGTTAGAGGGTAACCACTTATCCCCCCTCTCGTGGATTCTATCAATATCTACTACGCAACACAACGAGGCGGATGCAACAGCATCCGCCTTTTTGGCGCGAGATGGGGGCAATGAACAACCCCCTGCCGTTTTCGGTTTTTGCCGCAAGCAAAACGGAGGCGTTCAGCCGACGAGAAAACGGTGCACGGAGGCGAAAACAAGGAAGAGAGGAACGAGCACGAAAAGCCCCCCTTTCGCCGCAGTTTGGTTCTGAATCCCTCATGCCGTGCCATAAAGAAACGACTATTTTGATAGAATAGCCGTTTCTTTTGTTTTGCCCAAAAAGTGCTTGAAATAAGGGCTTTTTCGAGTTTTTGAACAAATAAAAGGCAACCGATACAGATCAAAAACAGGTCTGTAACGGTTGCTTTTTTGCTTTTTTGGCTTATTTCAAACAGTAATCGTTGGATTATGGGTAATCGTTGGATTATGGGTCGAAGCGGCGGGGTAGAGGAGTAAACCATGAGTTACCCCAGGGGGCGGCATGATCTCCGGGGCTTTCGCTCACGGACAGCGGCGCGGGTGCCCGTGTGCGAAATTGGCAAATTCAAAGGGGTGGATTGGGCAAGGCACACGAGTATTTATATCTATTAAATTAGGAATTCGTCCCCTATTTGGTACAATTACTATGCTATCATTTCTATAGCAAGATTGAAACCGGACAGGGTAAATAGAAAGGATGGATTTTTTGATGTTGATTTCGCTTGAAATAAATCGGAACAATGAAATCATTGCGCTTGTCAAAAAAACGGAAGGAAAAGTGGAGGGTAAAATTATTGAGAGAATTGAAAAGTTCGGGTATTATGCCGAAGATTTATGCAATGCAATTTGTTCCGGCTTTGCGGATTTTGCTTTTCAAGACATATACCATCCCAATCCGGATCTTTCGGTGCTTAAAACCTTGATCTTATGGGACATGATCTATCAAAATCAAGAGTTCTTTGAAACCGTTGATCAATTAAAAGGGCTTGGATATTCGGAAATGATCCGTGTATGCATCCCGCATGATTCTGACGAAAAACCATTTGCCGAAATTCATATGCAGAGGGAACACTTACCCAAAACAGTAAATGAATGTATTCCTTTTCTTCAACAAAAGATGGACGTGCTTTTTGATTGAAAAAAGCATAAAAGCTCTTGGAACAGGGCGGTAAACACACCGCCCGAAAGCCCGGTTTTATTGAGGGGTTTTGCTTTACTTTTCTCGTTCTGTCAAGAAAATCCGCCAGTCGGGGTGCTGGGGGAGTTCTTTATTCATCTCACGGCACATTTTGGCAAAATCTTCAATCAATTCTTTGCAATCCTGCGTTACTTTTTCAATGCCGCTTTCATAAGAAAGAAATTCTTTTTTGTTGTGTCCAACACAATAATCGCGCCTATAAACTCTAAACCCTTTGCTTCCCCGAATCAAGTTGCTTTCTGCCCACTCCCTGAACTTTTTACTAGCAAAAAGATCCTTATTCTTTACCTCCATTTTTCCGCCGCGCAAGGTGATACGCGCCGAGGGAGTGTGACGCCAAAAACTGATTTCAAGAGAAAACCTTACTTTTTTATCTTTTGTGATGTTGTCATTGTCTTTGCGTTCGATCCAAATTGCAGAATAAGAAATCCACCCGGAAGGACTTGCTTCTAGAACATCGCCATAATTGGAGTTGACGAATGGGAGTATCTTTTGCTGAATATAGGTTCTGAAAAGGATGAGGTCTTTCCATTCCGCCATAGGTTTGTCAGGAAGTTTGGTTGTCTTTTCATGCAATTCGCAAATGTGCTTGCGGTACTGGTCAAAAATCAGACAACCGGAGTGTTGTTGCTTTTCAAAAAAAGAATAAATGTTGTCAAGATAAAAAGACTTATTCCATCCCGGAGATTTTTCCTTGTATCCATAAAGATCAATATCCGTCTTATAAATTACACGGTATAGATTATCCTTCGGAATGCAATGTCTTTCTGCATATTTTTTGAATGCTTGCGGGTAAAAACCGATTTGTTTATTGCTTGGCGAAGAAAAGATTTTATCTTCAATCAAAAGCATGTGTTTTTCTTCACGATACCGAAAGGTTACAATAATATCAAAAACGCAGTGGATGGACTTCTTCTCGTCCTTTTTGGGTTCGGGATTGGGATAGTTCTCGGTCTCTTGTCGATCGGTCTTTAACTCGGTTACAGCACCGGGCTTGGAGCAATCCAAATCTGTCATTTTGCCAAGTAGATCAAGTGCGGCTCTGCTGACGACTGGATTCTCGCAGTTGTAGTTTTCAAGAAGCCAACAGAGAAAAGCATCCTGTGAAAGTTCGCTTGTGGCATAGTCGAACAAATTTTTTAATTTTTCCATTTTGCTACCGTCACTTTCCTTGTTGATATTTTCCCTTTGCCTCGTCCAGCACCTTGCAAATCCGCTCCCTTAACCCCTGCGGCTTGAGAATTTCCACGGCGTCGGCGTATTGGAGCGCCCAATAGAGCATGGCAGTCGGTGCGGCGTGGAGGCTGACCTCGATGGTGCCGTCCTCGATCTTTTGCACCATGACCTCCTTGCCGAACCAGTCCACAAGTTGATCCATCATGCCCTCGCCGGTGCGGAGCGTGATGCGCTCGGGCGGCTCGGCGAACATATAGGGCATGGCGGTGGAAAGGTTGCGGTAATTGATCCCGTCGGAATAGCCCTCGATCGTACGGATCGGGACAAGCGGCTGCTCCGAGATGACCATGTTTGTGATGCGATCCATGCGGTGATAGACCATGTGTTTCCAATAGGAGCTGTACCCCATGAGATAATAGCGCTGGTTGTGTAAGATCAACTGGTAGGGGCTGATGCGCTGAAAGGAGCTTTTGTGGAGTTTCTTGTCAACACCGTATTTGTTGTAGTCGTACTCCACCATTTTCCCGCTTTCGATCGCCTCGTCCACAAGCTCAATGTGATAGAAAAGCGTTTTGTTTTCGGTCTTGTTCCACTCGCCGACCGAATGAATGTTCGAGACGTGGCGAGGAAAATAGCGATTGGAGAGCCGGCAGAGCTTGCCGATCAATTCCTTTGAGTGCGGGAGCGAGATGTGCCGACTTGCCAGCACGCCGTCGATCAAAAGTTGAAGCTCGGAATCCTCAAAAAGGCGGGAATTCAGATAAAACCCGCCTCCGTTGTTTTCAATCTCAAACCCTGCCTCCTGCAAGAGCGAGAGGTTGCGCCCGATCGCCTTGCGCTCGACCACGATACCGTATTCTCGCTCCAAAAGCGATGCGATCTGTCCTTGGTGGAGCGGATGGTCGGCGTCGCTCTCCTTCCAGAGAATTTGCAAAACCCGCAAGAGCGCTAACTTTTTCGGTTCCAGAGTATCCATAGGATCATCCTTTCTCATTCCGGTTGATCCTATTGTACCATATTCGGGACAGGAATGCAAGGCTAATTTTTCCGTTCCGACCAAAGACGTTCCGGGAGATGCAGGGTGGCAGGAATGGTGCAGATCTCCCCATGTGCGTTTTTGCGAAGGATGAATTCGTCGTCGTTCGGCTCTATGGAAATGCCGCAATGATAATAGGATTCCCGATAGAGCACGAGAACCACGTCGGCTGCGGCGACCAGATTTTGATCCAGATCCGCAAGGCGTGGGCGCTTATCTTCTCGCCCTTCGCAATTCCGGGATACACCTGTCGCTACCAGAATGGGGATTTCGTATTTTTGCGCAAGCCGCTTTAGAGTTTCTCCCGTGATGCTTTGTGCGGCGGTGTCAAAATCCAAACAAAGAATCCTGCCGTGCGCACTCCTTGCCACATTTTCCACACCGGCGGCGTCGAGTTCGTTGCAGAGATAAATGCCGTTGGAATCGTCTGCGATCTGCCGCAATAATGTACTTTTCCCAACGCCCGGCCTGCTCGCCACCAACAAGAGAGAACCGTGGCAAAATCCGCCGCCCAATGCCGCTTCTAACATCGGAAATGTGCTCATCTGCGTTTTTTCTCCGACTCCAATACGCGGCGATAATCGCGGCCGAGGGTGTCCAACTTTCGTTGCAGATCTCTCTTTTTGCGTTCCAGTTCGGAAATGCGGCGACGGTGCGGCTCGGCGCTCCTTTGAATTGCCTGAATCTGCCGCTCGTAACCATCAAGCGACCGCTTCTCGGTCTCCATGTTTCGGTCGATCGTCGCCATCTCCCGGCGAACCTGCTCCATCTGGTTGAAAATACTTTTGGTGTCCATTTTTGTTCTCCTTTTGCTTTATTTTGCGGCACTCATCACCGCCTTGCAAAAGGAGTATAACAAAACCGATGTCCCAAATTTGGGACGGCATTGTTTCTTTTGAGAGCGGAGGGGTAAGGTAACCTCTTACCCCCCTCGCGTGGATTCTATCAATATCTCCCACGCAACACAAAAAGAAACGACTATTTTGATAGAATAGCCGTTTCTTTTGTTTTGCCCCGATCGGGGTGCTTTTTTAACTATACAACTTGATAATCTCTTCCGCAACCTGCTTTTTGGGGACGCAGCGATCCATGGCTTGTTTTTCGATGTAGCGGTGGGCGTCGGACTCGGTCATTTTGAGCTCGCTGATGAGCAGCCATTTGGCACGGTTGACAAGGCGAATTTCGTTCATCTTTTCCTCGATGGACATGGTCTTTTTCTGGGTTTTGCGCAGTCCCTCCCGGGCGCTGACCAGCCAATCGGCCGCAACCGAGAAGAGCGAGCGGGAGATCGGCTTTTGCAGCAGGAACACCCCGTGACCGGCGAGCGTGTCATAGGCCTCGTCGTACTGTTCGGTACGTGCAAGGAAGAGGACAACCGTGCCGGAGGCATCGGCGGCGTCAATTGCAAAGTGCGTACCCGGATCGTCGCGGAGCGGAGAGTTGATGATGACAAAATCAAAATCCCGCTCGGAGAGTTCCCGTTTTGCAAGGCTGATTGCAGGCACCGTTTGGATCGGCGAGAAGGTGGGGAGGGGAAGAAGGCCGGAGAGTTCTTTTGCAAATGCCTCGGATGCCGAGACGATGAGGACACGATAGGTTTGTTCTCTCTCTGCCATGGGTTGTCCCTCCTTTCACCGAAATCCTTTTTTTGTTATTTGCAATAGATCTCCAAAATTCTTGCCGGAAGATTGTTTTTGAGCCAGTCGTCTTTTTTCGCAATCTCTTTTGCCGCCTGCAAAGAATCGGGCAGCTTTTCGAGTCCGGGTGCCTTCAACTTTTCGGTTGAGAAGAGATTGAGATTGACCGGAGCAGGGAGCGGCAGCTTGTTCTCGATCCCCAAGAGGCAGGCACGGATCATGAGTGCAAAGGCAAGGTAGGGATTTGACAGCGGATCGGCCGAGCGCAGCTCGACACGCTTATATTCATCCGCAGCCGCCGGGATCCGCACGAGCTGCGAGCGGTTTTCTTTCGACCAGGAAATATACTTGGGCGCCTTCATCTGCCCGAGCCGCTTGTAGGATTGCTCGGTGGAATTCAGGAAGAGCGTCATCTGGGCGATCTTTTCGAGAATCCCCGCTACCATTTGATCTTCCACGACCTGCGAATTCGGTTTTGCCGAGCAGTTGATATGGAATCCGTTGCCGGGAGCCTTCTCCAGCGGTTTGGGCGAAAAGTCGGCACAGAGCCCGTTGCGGCGGGCGATCGTCTTGACCACCGTCTGGAAGGTCATAAAGTCGTCGGCGGCCGAGAGAGCATCCGAATAGCGGAAGTCGATCTCGTTTTGCCCGGGGCCTTCTTCGTGATGCGAGCTTTCGGGATAGATGCCCATTTGCTCGAGCGTGAGACAAATCTCACGGCGCACGTTTTCGCCGCGATCCTCGGGGGCAATATCCATGTATCCGGCATTGTCGTAGGGAATTTTGGTCGGAAGTCCCTTTTCGTCGAGCTCAAAGAGGTAAAACTCCTGCTCGGCGCCAAAGTAGAAGCTGTATCCTGCCTTTTTTGCGTCCTCGACAGCAGACTTCAAAAGACTTCTCGTATCGCACTCAAAGGGCGTTCCGTCGGGATATGTGATCGAGCAGAACATCCGCACGACCTTGCCATGCTCGGGCCTCCAGGGGAGCCAAGCGAGCGTTTCGGGATCGGGATGCAAAAAGAGATCCGAGTGCGCCTCGTCGCCAAAGCCGGCGATGGCCGAGGCGTCAAAGGCGATGCCGTGCGTAAAGGCACGGTTCAGCTCGTCCGGCATGATCGAAATATTCTTCTGCCTGCCGAACACGTCGCAAAAGACCAAGCGGACGAACTTGACGTCCTCCTCGGCAACGTATTGCAGTACCTCTTCTTTGGAATATTTCATGATAGCCTCCTTTAATTTGCAACGTAGAGTTGTTGATAAGGGTTTTTGTTGTCCGGAGTCACGACCGTAAAGGGCGCATCCAGAATGGCTTTCTCATCCTCGCCAAACAGGGCGCAAAACTCCGAAACATAGGCTTTGATCTCTTCCAGATCTTCGGCGTTTGCCGGGCGAGCCGTGACCTGATCGGGAAAGATCACGTCGGAGCAGTTCGAGCGAAGGATCATTTTGCCGCCGTGCATTCCGGTGCAGGGGAAGTTGCTGACGATGCGGCGACCTTTTGTAAGACCCAGCACGACGATCACGCCGCCGGCTTGATACTCGCCGAGAAAGCTCCCGGCGCATCCGCCGATGACCATGAGAGGGATCTTGTCCTTGTAGGCCTTCATGTGGATGCCGGCACGATACCCGGCGTTGCCGTGAACAAAGATCGAGCCGCCGCGCATCGCATATCCCGCGGCGTCGCCGATGTTGCCGTCCACGACGATTCTCCCGTCGTTCATAGTGTCTCCCACGGCGTCCTGTGCATTTCCGCGCACGGTGATTTTTGCACCGTTGAGATAAGCGCCGAGCGCGTTGCCGGGTACGCCGTCGATGGTCAGATCGACCGAAGACATCCCCGCGCCGATGAAACGCTGCCCCATACAGCCGGTCAGCGTTGCCTTGTTGCCAGACTGTCGGATCGCCTCGTTGATGGCGCGAAAATCGAGATTTTGTACGTTGATAACCATATTATACCACGTCTCCAAAAGTTTTTCTACGTTCTTTTTCGGAATAAATCATATTGGTGGCAACTTTTTTCATCAGATCAAAGTCGATCGTGTCAAGCGGCGTCCTCTCGCGGATCAGCGAGGTGTAGATTCCGGCGCGCTCGACCTCCCCGAGCAGAATATAGCCCTTGAGCCGGTTCTCGCCGATGAAGAATCTCTTGACGCCCGATCCGGTTTTCTCTTCGATCATTTCTCCGTCGTAAGCGCCGGCGGTCATGATATGATAGCCGAAAAAGCCGATCGAGTTCATCGGGATGGCGTTGTCAAAGCAGGCCTTGCCGCCCGCCATATTGACGCCCGCCGCATGTCCCTGCAGATAGGCGTTCGGCAGAATGGCGAGCACGCGGTTTGCGCCGATTGACGCGTCAAAGCCCTCGGCGCAGTCGCCCGCGGCGAAAACGCAGGGTAAAGTGGTTTGCAGTTTTTCATCAACCACGATTCCGCGGTTTACGTTGCCGCCCGCTTCTTTGACGAGTTCGGTATTCGCCCGGACGCCGACGGCAAGCACGAGGACGTCAAACTCAACCGTCTTGCCGCTTTTCATAACGGCTTTGCTTTTCTCAAAACGAACCGCCGTGTCGCCGAGCAAAAAATGCAGCCCGTTTGCTTCGAGGCGCTCTTGCACGATCTTGGCGCAGTCGGCGTCAAGAATACTCGAGAGCACCCGGTCAGCAAGATCGCAGACGGTGATCTCTCCCACGCGGTCGCGGATTCCTTCGGCGCATTTGAGGCCGATGAGTCCGGCTCCTACGATAAGGACGCGCGCGACTTTCGTCAGCGTCCCTTCAAGGGCGAGCGCGTCGTCGAGTTTCATAAAGGAAAATTTCTTTTCGACCGTTTCCAATCCTTCAAAGGGCGGTACGAACGGGCGAGATCCGGTCGCGACGCAGAGCGCGTCGTAATCAAGCTTTGCTCCGTCGTTCAAGGCAACCAGTTTCTTTTCGGGGTCGATTGAAACGGCTCTCGTTCCGTAAAGTACGCGGCAGTCGTTGTCCTCGCAGAAGGAGTCGCCGCGATATTTCATCCGGTGGAGGTCGGTTTTGCCTTCGAGGTAGTAGGAGATGAGTGGACGGCTGTAAACCGCGTGCTTCTCTTCGGAAATGATGGTGATTTTGCTTTTCTTGTCGACCGAGCGGATGCCTTCGACACACCCGACGGCGGCAGTCCCATTTCCGATGATGACGTATTTTTTCATGCCTTGTCACCTCGCTCTTCGTAGACGATGGCGCGATTCGGACAACCGGTCACGCAGGCGGGTTTTCCGCAGGCGTTTTCGAGGCAGAGTTCGCATTTCTGCATCACCCCGTCCTCGCCGAGTGAAAGCGCGCCGTGTGGGCAGACCAGCACGCAGGTAAGGCACCCGACGCATTTGGTCTTATCAATTTTCACCACGCCGTCAACCTTTGAGATCGCTCCGGCAATACAGCTTTTGACACAGAGCGGGTCGGTGCAGTGGCGACAGGAGACGGCAAAGGTGATCCTCTCGTCGCCTTCGATGTGGATGCGCGGGAAGATCTTTTTGTCTTTGAGCGCCAGCACCATATCCTTCATACCCGAATTGGCAAAGGCGCAGTTATATTCGCAAAGGTGGCACCCGAGGCACCACTTTTCATTGACGTAAATTCGTTTCATCGTTATTCTCCTGCGTGCGAGACCCCAAGGATCCCGAGTTCCGTTTCGTTAAGTCCCACGCCACGCAGCATGAGTCGGTTGCCGCGCAGGGCTTCAATCGAGTTGATTCCCATGCCGCCCATGATCTCCATGATCTCGTGCCTCCATGCGTGCATGAGGTTGCAGAGCCGCTCCGAGCCGATGTCGGGGTTGAGACGTTTGACGAGATCGGGCCGCTGTGTGGCGATGCCCCAGTTGCAGGTTCCGCTCTGGCAGGTGCGGCAGAGGTGACAGCCGAGCGCAAGCAGTGCGGCGGTGGCAATGTAGCAGGCGTCGGCGCCGAGCGCGACCGCTTTGACCACGTCGGCGGCACTGTGGATCGAGCCTCCGACCACGAGAGAAACGTGGTTGCGGATACCTTCGTCGCGAAGTCTCTGATCGACC
>CADBFJ010000004.1 GCA_902793915.1 uncultured Ruminococcus sp. | reverse complement strand
AAAGAGGTCCCCTTGAAAAAATTGCACGACGCTCCAGGGGATCAGGACCGATCCCGTACCGAGGATCGGCAAAAGGTCAACGAACGCGATCAAAAAAGAGAGCAAAAAAGCATACTCGACGCGCAGGATGAAAAAGCCGAGGAGCAGTTCACCCCAGGTAATGAGAAAGAGAAACAGATAAGCGCGAAAATAACGAAACGAGATGTTTTTTGCCTTTTCGCGCAGGCGCGGCAAGCGATCTTTCAGCCAAGCCGCCGCTTTCAGGGGCAAAATGTCGGGCAGCCTTTCCAACTCCGAGAAGCCCACGGCGGCGAAAAAATAAGCGACAAAAAGCGTCACGATAAAAGAAAAAAGAATTCCCGGTGCGTTGGAAAATAAGCTTGCAAGAACGCTTGTGACCCCTTCGAGCAAGCGCTCGAGAAGCTCGGGAAGCCGATTTTGAAGAGACGCGCGGAGCGGGCTTTCCCGTTCCCCCAAAACGCCGCTCAAGCGCTCCCAAAATTCCTGCAGCTCCCTCTCCAACGCGGGCAGCTTTTCCAAAAACGCGCTTCCCTCCTCCAAAAGCCGCCGTGTCAGCGCGCGTATAAGGAGCGCAAGACAAAGCAATACCACCGATAAAATGACAACGGCAAGGAAGCCGCAAGGAAGTCGTTTGGAAGCGCGGCAGGCGAGCGAGCGCGAAAGCGCCGCAAGCAAAAGCCCGACGACAAACGGCAACAGAAGTGAAACCAGATAGCGAAAGGCAAAAAACGCCGCAAACCCGCCAAGGAAAATGCAAAGAAGCAAAGAAGCCCATTTTTGCAAAGAAGTTTGATCCATATTTTCGCCTCCCGTTTGCGTTTCGTTCGTTTCTATTCTATCCCCGAAAGAGCGGAATTATTTCGCTGTGGAGGAAAAAGATCGAAAAAGGAATTGACAAGCCAAGCCTTTTTTGGTAAAATCAAGCTTGAAAATCATTTTTGGAGGATTTTATGGGAAACGCAGCAAAAAGACTTCGCCGCGAAAAAAAGCAAAAAGCGGCAAAAACGACCCGCATCGTTCTCATCACTTTGAGCATTGTTCTGGCTCTGGCATTAATCGGAGCTTTGATTTTCGCGCTTCTGCCCGATAAAGCAAAAAACAGCGACTCCGGAAAGAGCAACGAAAGCACTTCCGGAAGCAACACCGATACCACCCCCGCAACCGACACAGGCGACAAAAACTTTGACCGCGTGACGCTCAACGTTTCTTACGCCGATAAGAACGGCAACAGTCACACCGGAGATATTGTGATCGAACTGCGAGACGACTGCGCTCCAATCACGGTAGCAAACTTTAAAAAGCTCGTCTCCGAAGGCTACTATGATGGCACCGAATTCTTCCGCATCATCGACGGTATGATGATCCAGGGCGGTGAAAACAGCGAAAGGACCGCCGACTATATCAAAGGCGAATTTTCCGATAACGGCATAAAGAATCCGCTCTCCCACGTCAGAGGAACCGTCTCCATGGCGCGCCGCGGCAGTTATTATGACGGCGTTCCCGCCTACGATTCGGCTTCCGCCGGTTTCTTCATCGTGCAAAAAGATTATCCCTATTGGGACGGTCAGTACGCCGCCTTCGGTACGGTCGTTGAGGGGATGGAGCACGTGGATGCAATCGCAGGCACCGAGCTCGTCTATTCCGAGACCTACGGAAGCGTCGTGGCTCCCAAATATCCCGCAATCATCAACCACGCAACGCTTGCGGAAGCGGGCGAGTAATCTTTCGTGCTTCTTCTTGTGACCAATCGGAGCGCGTTTGGAAAGCAACTGGCGCAAAAGCTCTTGCAAGAATGCGTTTACACCTTTCGCGCATCCTTTGAAAACGGTGCGTTTTACTGCGACGAAAAGGATACCGGCGGCGTGATCTTTGACGGCGTTTGCGACCTTGCGCGCGCCGAGGAACTCTGCAAAAAGCTCAAAAAGGAATATCCCGAACTACCAACGGCACTTTTGGCTGCTCCCAACGCCACCCCAAACGCAGAAGCCGACAGGATCATTCGCGAGACCGATCCCGACGCGCAAGCCGACCAAATTTTGGAGTTTGCAAAAACGATTTGCGGCTTTCGCACTTCAACCCTCTCAACCTTCCACCTGACGGTCGGGACAAGCAAAGACGACGTCTTTTACAAAGGCTATCGGCTGGTGCTTTCGCAAAAAGAATATGAACTCTTGCGGATCCTCTTTTACCGCGCGCCGCGCTGGACGTGTGCAAACGACTTAATGGAGCTTTGCTACCCTGAAGGAGACACGAAAATTTCCGCGCTGTTCGCGCTCGTCAGCCGCATCAACAAAAAGGTCAAAGAGTTTGGCGAATCCCCGCTCATCCTCTCCGCGAAAAAGGTCGGTTACCGCTTGCGGAGCACGGTCATGCTCTAAAACGAAAAACCCCGAACAGGTTGTCTGTTCGGGGTTTTTCTTTTGTAAACGGAACGGAATCAGAACGCCCATTCTCCCCCACGGAAGATCGGGACTTTTTTGCCGTTTTTCGTTACGGCGTCGATCGAAAGATCTTTGGTTCCGATCATAAAATCAACGTGGATGATCGAATCGTTGACGCCCTTTTTGCGGCACTCTTCGAGCGTGTATTTCTCGTAATCGGTCAGGACGTTGGTAAAGCCCATGCCGAGCGCCAGGTGGCAGGCAGCGTTCTCGTCAAAGAGCGTATTGTAAAAGAGAATGCCAGACTCGCGGATAGGACTGGAATACGGCACGAGCGCGCACTCGCCGAGATATGCCGCGCCCTCGTCCATGCCGATCATCTCGCGCAGAAGCGGCTCGCCGACCTCGGCGTGGCAATCGACAGCCTTGCCTTTTTCAAAGCGGATCCAGAACTTGTCAATGATCTCGCCTTGATAAGAGAGCGGTTTAGAGGCGTAAACAACGCCTTCCGCCTGCCCGCGCATCGGAGAGGTAAAGACCTCCTCGGTGGGCATATTGGGGTTATAAACGACGCCCGAGCCAAGCGCGGTCTCGGCGCCGCCCATAAAGAGCGCATCGGGAATCATGCCAACCCAAAGATCGGTGCCGTTGGAGGATTTATACTCCAAGCGCTCAATTCCGAGGCTGTTGAGATAGTTGCAACGATCGGCAAGATCCTTGTTGTGCGCTTCCCAAGCGGCAACCGGATCTTCCCCGTCGGCGCGCGCGGTGTGCAGGATCGCTTTCCAAAGTTCTTCCATGGCAGCGGACTTCCGCATCCCCGGAAAAACCTTTTTTGCCCAAGCCGCGCCCGGAACGGCGGCAATGCACCACTGCTCCTTGTTCTCCATGGCGTCGCGGTAGGGTTTGATGATCGCATAGCGATTTCTCGAAATCTTTGCCATTTTCTTCTGGTTGACACCGCGCAGACCGTCGGGGTCATCGGACTCGAGATAAATGCGCGCAGGCAGAGTTTTCACATAGTGCGAAAGGCGTTCCTTTTCCCAGTCTTCGACCTTGGAAAGCGTGCGGACGCTGCCCTTTTTATAGTGAACTTTGGTCAGGGGCTGATGGCGCCACTCAACCGTGACGCGACCTGCGCCGAGCGCATAGCACTCCTCGGCAAGCATCGTGACAAATTCGGGCTGTTCGATCGAGGCGTGAATGATCACGTCCTGCCCTTTTTGCAGATTGACGCCCATTTTGGCAATGAGCTTTGCATAATTGCGTAATACCGTTTTTTTCATTCTCAACTACTCCTTTATTCTGTCAAAAGAACAAACGCCTGTCGGATCTCCTCGGGCGTGTATCCGTAACGGATCAATTTTGCTTTGAGCTTTTGGCGCTCCTCGGGATCGCGCGGAACGCCGTGATTTTTCTTTCTTACGAGTTCGGCACAGACCTCGGAAAATTCAACATCAAGCAAGAGATCGTCAAGCGTATCGAGCGCCTCCTTGCCATAACCGCAAGTCCAGAGATAGGAGCGAATACGGCGGGATCCCCAATACTTTTTCACACAGCGGTTCACATCGCGGCGGATCATAGCGGGCTCGTTGATCAATCCTTTGCGCAAAAGCTCGCAAGCGGCGGCATCCGCCGCCGCTCTTTTGTGTCCGTGTTGAACGATCTTGCGAGAGAGCGCAAGCGCGGGAGAAGGCGCATAGGCAAGCAAGCTTTCCCCGCAACGAAGTGCCCCGCAAAAGGCGGCGGCGTCTTCGAGTTGCTCCAACCGCTCGGGAGAAAGTTCTTCCCCTTTTCGGATGTGCAAATCAAGGTACTGCTCCATGGTAACGACCAGTTGCCTTTTTTCTTCCCCCGTCAAAATGGACAGCTCGACGTCGGCTCCCTCGTTTTTTGCGCGGATGCCGCAAATGCGGGCAACCGATGTTTCGTCACTCGCCGTCACGGCTCTCCTCCGAAAGCGGCAGATCAAAATCGTCATCGTCGTCAATCTCAAACTCTTCTTCGACGGCGTTCTTGGCTTCGCTACTCTTGACGCGGATCTTCTCTTCGATTTCTTTCATCAGATCGGGGGTGTTTTCCAGCAATTTGCGGACGTTCTCTTTACCCTGCCCGATGCGCTCTCCGCCGTAGGAGAACCAGGAACCGCTCTTTTGGATGATGTCGAGCGCAATCGCATAGTCGAGGATCTCACCCGAGGCAGAGATGCCCTTGCCGTAAAGAATATCGAACTCTGCCACTTTGAAAGGCGGAGCGACCTTGTTTTTAACGATCTTGCACTTGACGTGGTTGCCGTAAATATCGTTGCCCTCTTTGAGCTGCTCGGTCTTTCTGACGTCGATCCGCACCGAGGCAAAAAACTTGAGCGCTCTGCCGCCGGGGGTCGTTTCGGGGTTACCGTAGATTACACCGACCTTTTCGCGGATCTGGTTAATGAAAACGACCACGCAGTTGCTCTTGGAAATGACGCCCGAGAGTTTTCTCATAGCTTGCGACATCATACGTGCTTGCAGACCGACCATCGCCTGTCCCATGTCGCCTTCAATCTCCTGGCGCGGCACAAGTGCCGCGACCGAGTCGACCACAATGGCGTCAACCGCGCCCGAGCGAGCCAGCGCCTCGCAAATTTCAAGCGCGTCTTCGCCGCAGTCGGGCTGGGAAACGAGCAGATCGTTAATGTTCACACCAAGGTTTTTGGCATAAACCGGGTCAAGCGCGTGCTCGGCATCGATAAACGCAGCGGTGCCGCCGATCTTCTGCACTTCCGCAAGGATGTGTAGAGCAACCGTGGTTTTACCCGAGGATTCGGGCCCGAAGATCTCAACGATGCGCCCTCTCGGCACACCGCCGATCCCGAGCGCAAGGTCGAGCGAGATCGATCCCGTGTGGATCGCCTGCACTTCCATGTGGCGATTTTCGCCGAGCTTCATAATGGATCCCGCACCAAAATCGCGTTCGATCTGCGACATTGCGGTCGCAAGCGCCTGTTTTCTTCCGTCTCCGTCAAGAACGGTGGGTTGTCCGTTTTTCGCTTTTTTTGCAACTGCCATTTTCATAGATTCCTTTCAAATGTTAAGAGGGATTCGATCGAGTTCATTATACTCCCGTTTTTTTCCTTTGTCAATAGGTTTTTGAAAATATATTTTTCCTTTTTTGGAATTTTTAAATTGACTTTTTGAAATTCATCATTTTTTATCGCTTTTCGATCGCTTCAGTTTTCTTGTTTTGGAATTTTTTATTTTTTGAAAAAAATGACATTTTTGCTTGCATTTCCAGGTAGATAGTGATATAATAAAGTATGTCTATAACTATGGAAGGAAAAAGATCCATGAGTCAAAAGAAATATATTCCGAAAAAAGGGCGTTCCGGGGCAAAAGCAGAAGATCCAAAGTCCTCCGGCTCGCGCAAAAAGAAAGAAACGGTCGAACTGAACCCGAAGCCTCAAAGCAAGCAGATCCACCAGATCCTGCCGCTTTTGTTCGGGCTTTTCGCCTTCCTTCTTTTCGTCACGCTCTTTCTCAATCTGCTCTGCAACTTCGGTAACCGGCTGGCGGATCGCCCTGCCGACCACTGGATGGGCGTGTTCGGATACTGGGTCAGCTACGGTCTTTTGGGAATGTTCGGACATGCCGCCGTCCTTTTGCCGTTGCTCCTTTTGAACGCGGCACTGTTCTGGAAGGGTTGGGTTGAAAAACAGGCTCAAATCTCAAAATCATTGTTTTCTTTCCTTTTCTTTCTCCTTGCGGATACACTTTTGCATGTGATCTATCTTACCAATCCTGCTTCCGACCTCTCCGCAACTCCCAAAGTTTTGATTGAACTCGGCAACACCTCTTACGCAGGCGGTCTGCTCGGCGGCGAGCTCGGCTATCTCATGGTTCGCTTCTTAAACTATGCGGGCAGCTATATCATTCTGATTGCAAGCCTCATCGTCGTAGCGTTTATCCTCTGGGATTTCTCGCCAAGGCGTTTCATTGAAAAAATCAAGCTGCGCAGAGAGCTGCATTCCGAACGTGCGCCGAGCCTCTCCGAGCAAGAAGCCCAAGCCGCAGAAATGCAGGTCAAGCTCAAGAAAAAAACCGACGCTTTGATCAAAGACCCAAGCGAGAGCAACGACCTTTTTGACGATTTGTTGGACCAAGACCAGCCCGAACCCAAAAAGCGCGGCAAAAAAGCGGCTCCCATGCCGATTCCCGATCTGAAAAACGAAGAAAAGCGCGTCGAGGAATCCACTACGGATAAAATGGTTCCCATTTCCGAGCCGGACCCCGAGATCGTTGATATCGATGAGCCCAAAGATGTCAATCAAGAACCGGACGTTGATGAAATCTTCCCACGCTTTGTGGAAACCAAAAGCGGCAAAAAGTCTTTGCGGATCACAACCGACCCCACCGAGATCTTTAGCGATGAGCCGGAAGAGGAAGATCTTGAAGAACACCGTCCCCTGCCCCCCGAGGTTCCGCTCGAAGGCGGCAACGTGGATACAACGCCCATTCCCGCAGCCCCCGCTCCCGAAAAGTCCGAGCCCGCAGCCCCCGCTTATCCCGGCGTGGTTTCGGAGCCGGCTTTCCGCAAGGTCGATCTGGGCATTCAAATGGAAAATTCGGAAGACGAACTGGTCGAGCCGATCGAGGTAGAAGAAAAGCCCTACGTTTTCCCGCCGATCTCCTATTTGCACGTTGCGGAAGAGATGACAGACGAAAACGAAGAAGAGATCCACCAAACCATGTTGGATCTTGCGCAAACCTTCAAGAACTTCCGCGTTGGCATCGACGTGATCAATTACTCCTGCGGACCGACCGTTACCCGCTATGAGGTAACTCCCGCAGCAGGCGTTCGCGTGCGTACCATTACGGGACTTGCCGATGACATTGCCCTCTCGCTTGCCACAAGCGGCGTCAGAATGGAAGGCAACATTCCCGGTAAGAACGCCGTCGGCGTTGAAGTGCCGAACAAACACCGCGCCACCGTCTATCTGCGCGGACTCATTGAAAGCGAAAAGTTTATCGAGAGCAAGAGCAGACTTACCGCTTGTCTCGGCGCCGATATTGCCGGTCACCCGGTCATCTTTGACATCGCTTCCATGCCCCACCTTCTCATTGCTGGTACCACCGGCTCCGGTAAATCGGTTTGCATCAACTCGATTATTTTGAGCCTTCTCTACAAAGCTCGTCCGGATGAAGTCAAACTCGTGCTCATCGACCCGAAGAAGGTCGAGTTCTCGGTCTATCGCAACATTCCGCACCTGTTAGCTCCCATCATTACGACGCCGAAAGACGCCGCAGGCGCTCTGCAAGCCGCCGCCGAGGAAATGGATCGCCGCTATGAGTTCTTCTCGGAGTACGAAGTCCAGAACCTCAAGCAATACTATAAACTGGTTCAGGATGACCCCGAACTTCCCTTCCTGCCTCAAATCGTGATTGTGATCGACGAGCTTGCCGACCTCATGATGACTGCGGCTGCCGAAGTGGAACAGACCATTGTCCGCATCGCGCAAAAGGCGCGTGCCGCAGGCATTCACCTGATTGTCGGCACCCAGCGTCCGTCGGTTGACGTCGTAACCGGTCTGATCAAAGCAAACATTCCCTCGAGAATTGCATTCACCGTTTCCTCGCAGGTCGACTCGCGCACGATCCTGGACGTTGCCGGCGCCGAAAAGCTCACAGGCAAGGGCGATATGCTCTTCAGTCCGATCGGTTCAACCTCGCTTGCCCGCGTTCAGGGAACCTTTGTCAGCGACGACGAGCTTCGCAACATCTGCGATTTCCTTCGCACCACCAACGGCTATGCGGTCTATGATGAAAACTTCATCAAAAATCTCAAAGAACTTGCCGCCCGTTGCGGTACCAAGAAGGGACAAGCCTCGCCCGAACCTTCCGAAGGCGAGGAGGGCGACGGAGATGCAAAATATACCGACGCCGTTCGCGTTGCGGTCGAAGCAAAGAAGGTCTCCACTTCTCTCTTGCAGCGCAAACTGCAAATCGGTTACAGCCGCGCCGCAAAGATCATCGACCGCATGGAGTCCGAAGGCATCGTTTCTCCGCCCGACGGTTCCAAGCCGCGTAGCGTCCTCATTTCCCCCGAGGAGTACATGGATCGTTTTGTCAACGTTTCGGGAGAAGACGGCGACGCCTGATGCATTTTTGAAAAAATTTCAAAAAACTATTTACAAATCAATGAGCCTATGATATAATAGGTTCTGTATGACACAAGCTCGGCTTTCGGATACAAGATTGCGTCTCGCAATTCTTCACCCGCCGGAGGCTGGGGTGTGCCAAATTTAAAGAAAGGTGAAGAAGATTATGCAGAAAGAAGAAAAGCTCAATCTGATTGAGCAGTATGCAACTCACGAGGGCGACACCGGTTCTCCCGAAGTGCAGATTGCCATTCTGTCGGCTCGCATCGCAAACCTGACCGAGCACCTGAAAGCCAACAAAAAAGACTTTCACAGCCGCCGCGGTCTCCAGAAGATGATCGGTCACAGAAGAAACCTGCTCAACTACCTGCAGAAAGTTGACATCGAGCGCTACCGCGCCATCGTCAGCAAACTGGGGCTCAGAAAATAACACTCGGGAGCGGAGAGCCACGGCGATCGTCGCGGCTCTCCCTCCTCGTCTGTTCCAGCCCTTTTCCCTGTTTTCCATGCGGTCGGATTAGCCATTTTCTCTGCTCCCGAGTTCGTTTCGGGGGCGGAGATAATTGCTAAACCCTCCGCAAGCGAAATAAAAAATTCATTTTACGGAGGACAACCTTTATGCCTACCATCAAGAGTTCCAAAATGGAATTCAAAAACTACAAAAAGTTCGAGTACACCCTTGCCGGCAGACCCCTTGTGATCGAAACCGGTAAAATGGCGGGACTTGCCAACGGCTCGGTGCTCTGCCGCTATGGCGACACCGCAGTGCTTTGCTGTGCTACCGCGTCCGAAAAGCCGAGAGACGGGATTGATTTTCTGCCTCTGTCGGTCGATTTTGACGAACGGATGTACGCTGCCGGCAAAATCCCCGGCGGTTACCTCAAGCGCGAAGGCAAGCCGAGCGAAAAAGCCGTGCTGACCTCCCGCGTGATTGACCGTCCCATTCGTCCGCTCTTCCCGAAGGATCTGCGCAACGACGTGGCACTGACGCTCGTCGTCATGTCGGTCGATCCCGACTGCTCGCCCGAGATCACCGCGATGATCGGCGCTTCCACCGCCCTGTCCATCTCGGATATTCCGTGGAACGGTCCGATCGGCGGTGTGTTCATGGGTCTTGTGGATGGTGAGATCGTCGTCAACCCCAACGCCGAACAGCAAAAGAAGAGCGACCTGCAGCTGACGGTCGCCGCCTCGATGGAAAAAGTGGTCATGATCGAAGCCGGCGCAAACGAAGTCGATGATGACACGATGTACAAAGCCATCATGCAGGCGCATGAAGAGATCAAGAAGCTCCTCGTGTTTATCAACGGCATTATCAAAGAGATCGGCAAACCCAAGTTTGAGTATCCTTCTTGCGAGCTTGATCACGAGATGTTCGACAAGATTTTCGCTTTCTGCGAAAAGGACGTCATGGAAGCGCTTGACACCGACGACAAGAACGTGCGCGATACCAAGATGGTCCCGATCAAAGACGCCATCCTTGAGAAATTCACCGAAGAGTATCCCGATCTGCCCGGCATGATGGAAGAACTGGTCTATAAGATTCAGAAGAAGATCGTCCGTCGTTGGTTGCTTGTGGACAAAAAGCGCGTGGACGGCAGAAGCATGGACGAGATCCGTCCGCTTGCCGCAGAAGTCGGCATCCTGCCCCGCGTTCACGGTTCCGGGCTCTTCACGCGTGGTCAGACCCAAGTCATGACCGCCGCAACGCTCGGCACGCTTTCCGAAGCGCAGATGCTTGACGGCATTGACAGCGAGACCTCGAAGCGCTATATGCACCACTACAATATGCCCGGTTTCTCGACCGGTGAAGCAAAACCTGTCAGAAGCCCCGGACGCCGCGAGATCGGTCACGGTGCATTGGCAGAGCGTTCGCTCATTCCCGTGCTTCCCTCCGAGGAAGAATTCCCCTACGCCATCCGCTTGGTTTCCGACGTCGTCTCCTCGAACGGTTCGACCAGCCAGGGTTCTGTCTGCGGTTCCACCCTTGCCCTCATGGACGCGGGCGTTCCGATCAAAGCGCCGGTTGCAGGTATCTCCTGCGGTCTTATCACCGCCGAGGACGGTTCTTGGGATACGATGATCGATATCCAAGGGCTTGAAGACTTCTACGGCGACATGGACTTCAAGGTTGCCGGAACGCACAAAGGCATTACCTCGATCCAAATGGACCTCAAGATCGACGGACTTACCCCCGAGATCATCAAAAAAGCCTTTGAAATGACCCATGCGGGCAGAGATTATATCATCGACGAAGTCATCCTCAAAGCCATTCCCGCTCCTCGCGCAGAGGTTTCGCGTTACGCTCCCAAGATGACCACGATGAAGATCGATCCCGATAAGATCCGCGAAGTCATCGGCAAGGGCGGCTCGGTCATTCAGAAGATCGTTGCCGACACCGGCGCCAAGATCGATATTGAGGATGACGGAACCATCCGCATCGCCGCCGTCAACGCAGACCAGGCGGAAGCCGCAAAAGCCTGCATCGACGCCATCGTCTTTGAGCCTGTTGTGGGTGCCATCTACCAAGGTCCCGTCACCGGCATCAAGGAGTTCGGTTGCTTCGTCGAATATGCTCCCGGCAAGGAAGGCATGGTGCACATCTCCAAGATCGCACCCAAGCGCCTGGAAAAGGTCGAAGACGTCCTCAAGATCGGCGACATTGTCCGCGTCAAGTATATGGGTCTTGACAAGAAAGGACGTATGGACTTCTCGATCAAGGACGCGCTCGGCGAATAATCCTTACAAATTTACAGTTTACGGAAAGGAGACAAGAAAGGAATGGGAAAATACTCGGGCAATTCCTCCCGCAGTTTCAACACGCTGAAAAACAGCAAGCGGGTGGAACGTTCCAAACGAAAAGTAAAATCCAAATACCTGATCTTTGCGATTTGTATTGTGGTGATTGCCATTCTGCTTGCATTGTCGATTTTCCTCATCATGGCGATCGCCCATTCGGAGTCTCCCAAGTCCCCGAAGAAGAACGACAAAACGCAGGAGATCTCCTATCAGGAAGCAACCGTTTCCGCAGACGATCTCTACACGGGAGATCTGCTCCTGGTCAACGCGCAACATAAATACCGCTTTTTGGAAGAGGACGACCTTGTATCGGCTTCAACCGTCACAACCGCAGGCTGTGTCAAGAACAGCGCGATCAAAGCAAATGCCACTGCCCTGCGCGCCTTTGACGAGATGATGAAAAAATACGTCGAGGTTGAAACCTCGGGAAGCAGTGACGTCCAGCTGACCGAAGCTTACCGCACCGAAGAACAGCAAAAAGGCAAGCAGTTCGAGCCGGGCTATTCGGATCACCACACGGGCAGACTTCTCACCATTGAGAAAAAGGACGGCAGCGCACTGCCTGCCGACAGCTGGATCTACCAAAACTGCCACAAATACGGATTTATCGTGCGCTATCCCACCGGAAAAAGCGCGCAGACCGGCGTTTCGAATTATACCGAAGCTTTCCGCTATGTCGGTGTTGCGCACGCCACCTATATGCAGGAGCACAATCTCTGCCTCGAAGAATACGTTGTTCTGTTACAAAACAATTATGCTTCGGGAGATCTGCTTCACATTGACGCTGCCGATGGGAACTCCTACGAAGTCTATTATCTGCGCGCCTCGGAAGGAAGCGGCGCAACCGTTTCCCTGCCCTCGAATTTCCCTTACACCGTGTCGGGTGACAATACCGGAGCCTTGATCGTAACGGTCAACCTCGGGAAGACGCCCGAAAAAGAATAACACCGTTTCCGCAAGCATACAATATATTATTATGAAAGGATTTTGGTGAACAGTATGGAAGACGAAACCCTGAACCAGGAAATTTCCGAAATTTTCGATGAAGAAGACATTGATTTGGGAAGCGATCCCAAGGAAGCGCTCAAAGAGCGCTACGTTGCTCTGACCAAACAGTTGGAGGGTCTCAAAGCAAAGTTTGCCGATCTGGAAGACCAGGTCAAAGACAAATGCAAAATGACTGCCGAAAAGGTCAAGACCAAGGTGCAAGAGACAAAAGAAAAGGTCGGAGATCCCTATCTGAAAACCTCCTGCGACTGCAAGCTGGAAGTCTACAAACACAAGGACGACGAGGAACCGATCCGCACCTACACCAAAACGGTGAATTTCGGTTGCGCCGCAAAAACGGTCGCACTCGTTGGCGCCGCGGCTTGCATTACGCTCTGCGCGGTCCGGCTTCTCACCAAAAAAGACTAAAATGAATAGAGGTTGCCGGAGCGCTTTTCTGTGCTCCGGCAATTTCTTTCGGATATTTTATAAAAAAATTAAAAAAAGCCTTGACAAATAAATAGCTTTGTGATACAATTCATCTGTTATCCGAAGACAGCAGGTTCCGGTAAAAGCACTCGCTTTCCTGCCGAGGAGAAAATTCAAATACGTTTTGTATGCGATCTTTCTTCACGGCACCTGTGCGTCCGGAAGAAAGATTTTTTCTTTGCAAAATTCAACGGGAGGTAAAAGAAATGCCCAGCAATACCATTCTTGCACAAAAACAGCAAGTTGTTGCGGATCTGGCTGCCGCCATTAAGAACTCTGCGGCAGGCGTCATCGTCAACTATCAGGGTATCACGGTGGAAAATGACACCGCAATGCGGAAAGCTCTCCGCAACGCCGGCGTCAAGTACGTGGTCATGAAGAACACGCTCACCGGCAGAGCTTGTGATGAAGTTGGTTACGGCGACCTGAAGCAGTACTTGAACGGTATGACCGCCATCGCCATCAGCGAAAAGGATCCGCTTGCCGCCGCAAAGGTTCTGAAGGGATATGCCGAAAAGGTTGAGTCCTTCAGCATTCTTGCCGGTTACGTGGACGGTGAAGTGATCGACGCAAAAGGCGTTGTGGCTCTGGCTGATATTCCTGCCAAGGAAGTCCTCATTGCCAAACTGCTTGGTTCGATCCAGTCCCCGCTCTACAAGTTCGCTTACGCCATCAAGGCTGTTTGCGACAAGGGAGAAAATACTTCTAACGAAGCGGCTTCTACCGAAGCAGCTCCTGCAGAAGCAGCCGCAGAAGCGCCTGAAGCTCCTGCCGAAGCATAACGCTTCATTCGGGGAACTCACTTCCCCATCGGTCACGGTTTCCGCTTAAACCGCAAAAAAATCAAAACTTACATTTTGGAGGAAATGAAAATGGCATCCGAAAAGATTACCAACATTCTCGAAGAGATCAAATCTCTTACCATTCTTGAACTGAACGACCTCGTGAAGGCCGTTGAAGAAGAGTTCGGCGTTTCCGCAGCCGCTCCCGTGGGCGTTGCTGTTGCCGCCGGCGCTGCTGCTCCCGCTGCAGAAGAAAAGACCGAATTTGACGTGATCCTTGCCTCCTTTGGCGACAAGAAGCTCGACGTCATCAAAGCTGTCCGCGAACTCACCGGTCTTGGTCTGAAAGACGCTAAAGATCTGGTTGAAGCCGCTCCTAAAGCCATCAAGGAAGGCGTTTCCAAGGACGAGGCTGACAAAGTGGCAGAGGCTCTCAAAGCTGCCGGCGCTACCGTTGAAATCAAATAATTTCAACCAAACGCATTTCTGTCAAACGATAACCAAAAAACCTGTCATGCTGGAAGCATGGCAGGTTTTTTTGTGCTCTTTATACCACTTGGAACAGATAGAATTTTAAGTAATCGGTCTCGGGCAGTCCCAGGACGATCGGGTGGTCGGGCGCCTGTTGGCGCGCCTCGATCTGACGGAGCGTGACGCCTGCGTCCTTTGCCGCACTTTGGAGCATTTCGAGAAAGAGGGCGTTCTCCATGAAGTGCGAGCAGGAGCAGGTTGCAAGGTATCCGCCGCGCGGAAGCAATTTCATAGCGCGATAGTTGATCTCTTTATACCCGCGCTCGGCGCTTTTGACCGTTTTCCGCGACTTGGTAAAGGCAGGCGGATCGAGGATGATGAGATCGTAAGGGTGCTTCCCTTCCTTTTCGAGCGATGAGAGCAGATCAAAGACGTCGGCTTCGATAAAATCCATTCGATCGGATAAGCCGTTGCGCGCGGCATTTTCTTTTGCTTTTCCGAGCGCCTCTGCCGAGATATCAACCGCCGTGACGTGAAGCGCGCCGCCCTTTGCGGCGTTGAGCGCAAAGGAGCCTGTGTGGGTAAAGCAATCGAGCACGGTCTTCCCTTTTGCAAGGCTTGCCACTGCGCGGCGGTTGAGCCGCTGATCCAGGAAAAAACCGGTCTTCTGCCCGTTTTCCACGTCGACGAGATAGGAAATGCCATTCTCCACAATCGTGGTCAACGGCGTGTCGCTCTCATAACCTTTCATCCATCCTTTTTCCTCGGTCAATCCTTCCAAAGTCCGGATGCTGACGTCGTTGCGCAGATAGACGCCGCGGATCGTCTGTCCGTCCTTTGCAAGTTCTTCGAGAAGCAAGCGCACAAGGAGTTCTTTCCTCGTTTCCATTCCAAAAGAAAGCAACTGTAAAACAAGCAGATCATTGAAACGATCGACCGTAAGACCGGGAAACCCGTCAGCCTCTCCAAAGATCAGGCGGCAGGCGGAAATTTCCTCGCCATAGACGGCTTTGCGATAGTCGATGGCATAGCGAATGCGTCTGCGCCAAAAGTCCTCGTCAAAGCGATCGTTGGCGTTCCTCGATAGGATCCGCACACGAATCTTGGAAGATGCGCTGTAAAGTCCGGTCCCAAGATAGGTGCCGTTCTCGCTCAAAACGTCAACGAGAGCACCGTTTTCGGGTTCTGGAAGGATCGAGACGACCTCCTCCGCATAGACCCAAAGACGCCCGCTGGAGAGAAATTTTTGTCCCTTTTTCGTCACCGAACAAACGGGGTAAGCGCGAACCGATTTCATAAAAGCCTCCGGGATTATTTTCCTTCTTTAAACTCCTTCTCGGGCACTTTGTAGTGGTCGAGAATGGGAATGAGCAACACGGCAGAAAGCCCTGCGGCAAATCCGCCGTTATAAAGCACAAATCCGCCATGCATGGCGATCGTTGACGTGCAAAGAAGCGCACTTAAAAAACCCGCAACAACGCCGTAACGTCTGCCGTAGCGCCCGGTAAAAGGGCAAAGGCCTGTGGCAAAGGCAAGTCCCGAAAGATAGCCTTGCGTGGAAAGGCTGGATGGGATCGGCAGTTTCATCAAAAGGCAAGCGCCCGACGCGCCGCCGATCAGAAGCATATACCCCACGGCAATCGGCCAAACGTTTTTCGGGGTTTGCCCCGACGCGCCGAAGGTGATGGCGGCGATAATAACGCCTGTCGTAGGACCTGTAAAACCCGCGCCATCGGTCAAAAGAATGACAAGATTAAAATAGGCGAGGATAAAAAATCCGTAGATACCGATGTTGAGAAGCGTCTTTGGCGTACCGAATTTGAGCGGGAAATCATCCTGCCAGCCGTCGCAATCAAACAGGGCTTTGTATCCCCGAAAAGAATGTTTGTTTGCAAGGAACCCCCAAAGAAGGGTCAAAAGAAAGGCGACGATAAAAAAGCCATTGACAAACGCGGCATAGGAGCGCCCGAAGCTCTCATAATGCGCGTTTCCATAGGAGATCGGTCCGGTATTTTCGATCCCGAGCGTCTTGTAAAACAAAGCGAACGCAAACATCCCAAAGATGCCGACCGCAAGCCCGGCTTTGTAAAGGCTGAACCCTCTATGCAGTTTTGCCGTTCCGGGCAGGAGCGCCGGAACGAGAAAGCCCACCAGAACGCCGAACGCGATCGAAAGGATCACGCCGGGGAGCGTCACACTCGGATGAAGCGGATCAAAGGCGTCTCTTTGAAAATAGCGGAACAAAAACTCGCTGACAAAAGGACCTAACGACGTGGAAAACATGGCAAGCGGCAAAAGCTCTCGTTTGGAGATCTTTCGTGCAAGCCCGCAAAAGAGCACGCCGAGAAAAGGCGGCCACATATTGAGGAAATTCAGCCCGAAAAAGCAGTGCGAAATCACGAGAAAATAAGCCGCAAGCACGAGCGCGCTCGGCTTGGTCTTGGTCAAAACAATTGATAGGTTGCAGGCAAGCCCGCAGAGCGCGGCATTAAGGAAGGTTGCGCCGATGCCGCCAAGTTCAAAATAGTCGGTCAAGAGCTTGGCGGGAGAGAGGATGATGCGCAAAAATCCAGACCGGAGCGTCAAAAAATCCCCATAGAGCGCGGTTGCAAGAAGCGCGGCAAGGAAGAGCATCCCGGTCCAGAAAAAGCCGTAAAGCCGCAACTGACGCGCGTCAAGAGGGGCAAGCGAAGGGATTGCGGCAGTATCCTGCCCGATCGAATCCGATAACGGCTCACGCATCTTTGATTTCACCGCAGGCACTCCCCTTTCTCAATCATTTTTTTCATTTTATCATAAAAAAGCAGAATTTGCAAGAAGTGCTATGCGAGAAGTTTCACTTTTCGATTTTTCTTTTTCGCTTGCAAAAAAGGAAAAAGTATGCTACAATAAACAAAGTAAAAAACTGCCGAACGGCGGAAAGGAGATCCCATGGCGGACGAAGCACAAGCGCTGAAAGAAGTGATTGCAAAAAACCTGACCGAACTGCGCCGCAAAAACGAAATGACCCAAGCCGAGCTTGCCGAGCGACTGAATTATACCGATAAAGCGGTCTCCAAGTGGGAGCGTGCCGAATCGATCCCCGACGTGGTGGTCTTAAAGCAGATCGCAACCCTCTTCGGCGTCACGGTCGATTACCTGCTTGCCGCAGAGCACGACGAAAACGCCCCCTCGGGCATCATTCCCAAAAAGCCCTCGCGGCGCGCGCACGTGCTGATTACTTGCATTTCGGTCTTGCTCGTCTGGTTGATTGCCACTGCGGTCTTTGTCATGATCTCGATCTCGCCCGCAGAGGTAGAACACCACTGGCTGGCATTTATCTATGCCCTGCCGGTCTCGGCGATCGTTTGCCTTGTACTCAATTCGATCTGGTTCAACCAAAAGATCAATTATCTCATCATCTCGTTCCTCATGTGGACGATCCTGCTCTCGGCGCACCTCAGCGCTCTTGTGATCTTCAACTACTCCATGCCGCTCATCTATCTGTTGGGCGCGCCGGGGCAGATCATTATCCTGCTCTGGTCAAAAATCCGAAAAAACAAAAAGAAGTAAACCAAAACGGTTTACTTCTTTTTTGTTTTGCGGACCTCCCCCGTTGTCCGCAAGGAGCGCGTCAGCGCTTGATTTTATTGGTCGTGGTCTTGGCAAAGGGCGTGGCACGGAGGATCACGTTTTTGATCTGTTTATAGGAAGGCAGTTCGGAGAGGCGCTTGCGGATATCCGCCAGCACGCCTTTTTCGTTGTGCCCTTCCTCCTCGATGTAAACCTCGGAAGAAAGGAAGAGATCTTCCCCAAAATCGTTCTTGGAAGCCCGCACCACCACCTCGTTGATGTAAGGAATGTTTGCGATCTTCTCTTCGAGCTCCTCGGGATAAATGTTTTTGCCGTTGCTCAAAATGATGATGTTCTTCTTGCGCCCGGTGATGACGATCTCGTTTTTATCGTTGATAAAGCCGTAGTCGCCGGTGTAGAACCAGCCGTCCTTGAGGACTTCCGCCGTAAGGTCGGGACGACGATAATAGCCTTTCATCACGACGTCACCTTTCACGCAGATCTCGCCGATGCCGTTGGAATCGGGTTCGTCGATCTTCCATTCCAGGCACTCAAGCTTGCGACCGGCAGACGAAAAGTTGTTGCTTTTGGGATCGTTGACCGACACGAGCGGCGAACACTCGGTAATGCCGTAACCGCCGGTCAGAGGCATCCCAATGCTGTCAAAGAACGCGCCGACCTCGGGACGGATCGGAGCACCGCCGCAAACGATGCGTTCGAGCTTGCCGCCGAATTCGGAAAGGATCGACTTAAAAAAGACCCGGCGAAGATCGATCCCGACTTTGCGGAGCGACTGTGAAAGTTTGACTGCTTTCGCAAACTGTTTTTCTTTTCCCTGTTTGCGGATCGAATTTTGAATCACCTTATAAAAATGATCCGAGAAAGCCGGCACAAGATAAATGTGGTTCGGTTGAAAGCGCTTTAGGTTTTTCTGCACATTTTTGATCGCGTCATTGATGCAGAGCGTGACACCTGCATGGAGCGAAACAAGAATATCGCAAACCGCCTCGTAGGTGTGGTTATAAGGCAGAACCGAAAGTCCCCTGCCGTGAATCTGCGAGCATTTCAGTCCATAGTAAACGCCCGAAACAATGTTATGTTCGGTGAGCATCACGCCTTTGGCGACCCCGGTCGTCCCCGACGTGTAAACCAAATACTTCAGCTCGTTCTCGTCCGACTTCAGCGCGTCGTAGGCGCTCTTGTCAAGCGCCGCACCTTCTTCTATGAGCTTTTTCAGCGAGAGAAAATCGCCGTCGTGTTCTTCCCTGCCAAACGAAATAAAGCATTTGACGTTTGAGAGTTCCGCGCGGTGTTCGCGCAAGCGTTCCTCGTAGGTGGAAGAGCAGAAAACGACCTCGCTGTCGCTATCGTGAATGAGGAACAGAATGTTGTCGGTCGGCAGTTCCTTGTCGATCGGGACAAACACGCCGCCGCTCATCAGAACCGTTACAAACGCCTGGATCCAAGGGTAGGAGTTCTCCCCGATGCAGGCGATGTGGCTCTTTCCGTATCCCCTTTCGGTCAGGGCTGCGCCGAGGTTTTCAAGGCTTTCGTAAAACTCTTTTACTGTCACGCGGCGGATCTCGCCGCCCTCATCAAATTCGTATGCGACCGCGTCGGGACGATCCTTGACGGCAAGCGTCATCATCTCGCGGATCGAAGAAATCTTTGGAATGGTTTTCATAAGGAGATTCACTTCCTTTCAAGGACTTGCGGGTCAACCCCACAACCTTATTTTACCGATGAAAGAAAGCAATTACAACCTACTGCCGCCACCGTCCCCTCTCCAAAGCGCAGAAAAGGTCTCTACCGACGGTAGAATCCGTCGGTAGAGACCGAAAACTGCAAGGATTTTAACTGTTTTCGCCCAAATCTTTGAGAACGATCTTGCAAAGCTCGTCCGCCGAGGTTTTTGCAATGTATTGATCCTGCGCGGCAAGCATCCGTTCTCTTGCTGCCTCGTCTCCCAAAAGATAGATGGCGCGTTTGACCGCGTCGGCAGTCGTCGGAGCACCGATCGACATCCCATGATAAGAGAAAAACGAAAGGTTGTCGGTCTCACATCCCGGGATCGGCGTGGTGTGAATGAGCGGGATCCCGTGCGCCGCCGCTTCGGTGGAAGAAAGCCCGCCCGGCTTTGTGAGAAGCAGATCGCAGGCATCCATATAGAGCGGAACCTCGGTGGTAAAATCAACCACGACCACGCGTTTGTTGCCGGGATAGCGTTCGCGCAGCTCGTTTTTCATGCGAGTGTTGTTCCCTCCCAGTACAACCACCCCGTCGTTGTAGGGTGCGCTTTTGAGGAAGAGATCGACGAGTTCGCGAGTGCTTCCGTATCCCATACTGCCGGTCATTATCAGGGCATAGCGGATGCTCTTAAGCAATCCGAGCCTCTTTTTTGCCTCGTCTTGCGAAACTTTGGAGAGAAATCTATGCGAAATCGGAATTCCCGTGACCGAGAGCTTATCGCCTTCGATCCCGCGGGCAACGAAGTCAGCCTTTAGTTCTTCATGCGGGATGAAATAGCGATCGACGTCGGTTTCTTCAAACCGTGGGCAAACGTCATAGTCGGTGGAAACCAGATAGGTCGGGATCTTGTAATCATACTGCTTTTTGACCGCAGTCATCACTTCACCTGCAAAAAGGTGGGTCATCACCACGGCGTCGGGTTTTGTTTTTTCCAGATATTTGTGAAGCGAGGGCGCGCAAATGCTGTTGACGGTGTAAATAAAGGATTTGCGGTGCGATTTGTTGTTCTCCGCCATTTTGTAGGTCGCGCCCATCGCCTTCGGCAGGTTCAGCGTCAGATTGATATAAGCTTTGCAGACCTGTCTGGAAAAGCTTTCGGACGCAAAGGCAAGAGAATCCTTGATCTCGGACTCCACGCCCCTGCGCTCGAGTTCTTCGGCAATGGCTTTTGCCGCCGAGTTATGCCCCTCTCCGGTATTGCAGGATAAAATCAGAATTTTCAAAATTGTGCCTCCGAACAAAAAATGAACAATCGTTCTGCCTATATTATACCACTCTTTTCCCTCTTTGGCAAGTCAAAAAAAGAAATTTGAAATCCTTTGTCTTTTTTTGCAATTTCCCTTGAAAAATCCTTCATGATTGTGTAGAATATACTGTGTATGAACACTTTACAAGGAGTACCCCGAACATGACCCAAAACAAAGCTGTACTGAACTGGATTGACGCCATGGCAGACATGGTAAAGCCAAAGGAGATCGTTTGGATCGACGGGAGCGAAGAACAGGCAAACGCCCTGCGCAAGATTGCTTGCGAGAGCGGAGAGCTTGAAGCGCTGAATCCCGAAAAATTCCCGAACTGCTATCTGCACAGAACCGCCGTCAACGACGTGGCGCGCGTGGAAGGCAGAACCTTTATCTGCACCCGCAAAAAAGAAGACGCCGGAAACATCAACAACTGGATGGATCCGAAAGAATGTTATGCAAAGCTGACCAAGCTCTACACCGGCTCCTACAAGGGAAAAACGATGTATGTCATTCCCTACTCCATGGGTGTGGTCGGTTCGGCATTCTCAAAGATCGGCATTGAACTGACCGACTCGATTTACGTCGTGCTCAATATGCTCATCATGACGCGCGTCGGCCCCGACGTGATGGAAGCGCTCGGCGACAGCCCCGATTTTGTCAAAGGTCTGCACGCGACCGCCGACTGCAGCGAGGAGAACCGCTACATCTGCCACTTCCCCGAGGACAACACCATCTGGTCGGTCAACTCGGCTTATGGCGGAAACGTCCTGCTCGGCAAAAAGTGCTTTGCGCTTCGCATTGCCTCCTACCTCGGCCGCAAAGAGGGCTGGATGGCAGAACATATGCTCATTCTCGGCATCGAGTACCCGAACGGCGAAATCAAATACGTCTCTGCCGCATTCCCCTCTGCCTGTGGCAAGACCAACCTCGCCATGATGATCCCGCCCGAAATCTACAAAAAGAAGGGCTACAAAGTCTGGACGGTCGGCGACGATATCGCCTGGATCCGCGTCGGCGAGGATGGCAGACTTTGGGCAATGAACCCCGAAAACGGTTTCTTCGGCGTGGCGCCCGGCACCAACGAACACTCGAACTTCAACGCCCTCATGACCACGAAGAAGAACTGCATCTTCACCAACGTCGGTCACGACCTCTCGGACAACACGGTCTGGTGGGAGGGACTCAACGACAATCCCCCGAAGAACGCCATCAACTGGAAGGGCGAAGTCTGGGACTACAAAAAGTACGACAAGGCAGACAAGATCAACACGTCTTGCGCACATCCCAACTCGCGCTTTACCGCCATGGCAACCAACTGCCCCTGCCTTTCGAGCGAGTTTTCGTCTCCTCGCGGCGTGCCGCTCTCTGCCATCATCTTCGGCGGCAGACGTGCCAAGACCGCTCCGCTTGTTTATGAATCGCGCTCCTGGCAGCACGGCACTTTCGTAGGCTCGATCATGGCGTCCGAAACGACCGCGGCAGCCGCAGGCGCGCTCGGCGTTGTTCGCCGCGACCCGATGGCAATGCGCCCCTTCGTCGGCTACGACATGGGCGACTACTGGCAGCATTGGCTCGACATGGGCAAAAAGATCCCCAACCCTCCCAAGATTTTCCACGTCAACTGGTTCCGCACCGACGACGAGGGGCACTTCATCTGGCCGGGATTCGGCGACAATATGCGCGTGGTCATGTGGATCCTCGCACGTTGCGAGGGCAAGGTTGACGCTGTGGAATCCCCCATCGGATACCTGCCGAAACCCGAAGATATCAACATCGAAGGGCTTGACGGCGTAACGGTCGACACCATCAAAGAGCTTGTGACCATCGATAAAGCAAGCTGGCTCGCCGACGTCGAAAACATCAAAGCCTTCTACGCACAGGTCGGCGCAAGAGTCCCGAAAGAACTCTACGAAGAACTGGCAACGCTCGAAGATAATTTGAAGAAATAAGAAAGACGAGATAGCGGGGAGAAACTTTTTTGAAAAAAAGTTTCTCCCCGCACCCCGTTTCAAAAAACGCTCCCAAAAAAGAAAAAAGGCTGTCCGAAATCAGACAGCCTTTTCTTGATACTTTTTAGAACAGCGTTTCGGGATAAACGCCCTTTTTGTGGAGCTCGACGAGCTCCTTCATGACGATCTCGCGGTCGGCTTGATAGGTCAGCCCAAACCACTTGTCGTGCGAAGCCTCGGCTTTGACCGTGATGGTCTGATCTGCAAGGAAATCACCGACCATGACCGGCAGCAGGCACTCTTTTTTGATATCCTCCGGTTTCAGCGCGCGGAGGAAATCCTCAAAATAGGTCTGCATCACGGGAAGCAGATCGGGGTGGAAGCCCCAGATGTTCATCGAAACGACTTCTTTATCCGAAAGCGCGGCATCTCCTGCAAAGACTTTTCTTCCCTCGCCGTAGTGAATGTCGCTCGTCTCGCAAATGCTGTCAAGTTGATCCCCGCGCAGTTTGCAGACGCCGCGCGTGACCGAGCCGTTCTCGCTCATCGTGTTGCCGAGGATGTAAGGAACCATGCCGGCATTGCTCTTATCTTTGAAAGAGTTGAGCATCTTGTACATGATGGCAAAGGCTTCTCTGCCGTAGTAGTCGTCGGCGTTGATCGTGGCAAAGGGACCTTCGATCACGTCTTTTGCGGCAAGGACGGCGTGCACCGTGCCAAAGGGTTTGACACGCTCTGCGGGAACGGTGTACCACTCCGGCAGAGAATCATAATCCTGCACGGCGTAGGCGACTTTTACGCGCTTTGCAATCCTGTCGCCGATGGTCGTTTTGACTTCCTCAACCATCTCTTTTTTGAGGATGAAGACCACCTGGGTAAAGCCCTCTGCGAGCGCGTCGTAGATCGCGTATTCCATGAGAATCTCGCCGTGAGGACCCACGTGAGAGATCTGTTTGTTACCTCCGAAACGGCTGCCAAGGCCTGCCGCCATGACTACAAGAGTTGTTTCCATAATCAAAACCCTTTCTATCTTTTTTCGGGAAAAATTCCCTGTAAAAACATTTTATCACAACAAAAAAGAAAAGTCAAGATTGGAGAAAAAAAGCACCCCGAAAAAGAGGTGCTTTTCTGAAAAATGCAATTTAACGCTTGCTGAACTGCGGAGCGCGACGAGCGGCTTTGAGTCCGTACTTTTTGCGTTCCTTCATACGAGGGTCGCGGGTAAGGAGCCCTGCAGCTTTGAGCGCGGGTTTGAGTTCTGCGTCGGAAGCGACAAGGGCACGAGCGAGACCGTGGCGGATAGCGCCTGCCTGACCCGAGATGCCGCCGCCGTTGACGAGGGCGATGATATCGTACTTGCCTTCGGTATTGGTGACTGCGAAGGGCTGGTTGACGATGAGTTTCAGGGTTTCAAGACCAAAATAATCGTCGACATCGCGTTTGTTGATGGTGATTTTGCCGTTGCCGGGAACGATGCGAACGCGGGCAATCGATTTCTTTCTTCTGCCGGTTCCGTAGAAGTAAGGCTTTGCACTGGTATACATTCTGTGTGTCCTCCCTTTCTATCAAATCTCGTAAGACTGGGGCTTCTGAGCCTCGTGCTTATGAGCTTCGCCTGCATAGACTTTCAGGCGACGGAATGCGGCGTCTCCCAGCTGGTTCTTGGGGAGCATCCCCTTGACGGCCAGTTCCATAGCTCTTTCGGGCTTGGTTGCCATCATAGTCTTGGCCTGGACGGCTTTGAGGCCGCCGATGTAGCCGGAGTGACGATAGTAGTACTTCTGCTCCATCTTCTTGCCGGTAAGCACTGCCTTGTCGGCGTTGACGATGATGACGAAGTTACCGCAGTCAACATGAGGGGTGAATTCGGGCTCGTTCTTGCCGCGAAGCAGATCGGCAGCCGCAACAGCGGTTTTACCGATGGGCTTGTTCGCCGCATCCAGAACATACCACTTGCGTTCGACCGCTTCTTTTTTCTGCATAAAAGTGGACATGATTTTATTTCCTCCAAAAAATTTGCGTGCCGCCGAAATTCGGCATGGCACATTTCTCACGCTCGCTCATTATAGCATAGAGAGATAGGCTTGTCAAGCCTTTTTGATAAAAAATTTTGATTATTTTGATTTAGAAATGCACTATCTCTCGTTTTCTCTCGTTTTCTCGTTTTTTCATATCATTTCCTAATGTGCGAGATCATATTTTTTTTGCAAAAGAAAAGCCGCCGTGCGGCGGCTTTTCCCTTTTATTTCTTCTTTTTCAGCCGGCTGAGTTCGCGGAGTTCTTTTAAGAAGGTATCAATATCCTTAAACTCGCGATAAACCGAGGCAAAGCGCACGTAGGCAACTTCGTCTCTCTCTTTAAGTTTGCGCATGACCATCTCGCCGATCTCGGTCGAAGTGACCTCCTGGCGCAGGGTGTTTTGCAGTTCGGCCTCGATCTCGTTGACGAGGACAACCGCGTCGACCGGGCGTTTTTCGGTTGCTTTGAGGACGCCGGAAAGGAGCTTTTGCTTGTCGAACAGCTCTTTGACGCCGCTCTTTTTGACCACAATGATCTGCACAGTCTCGATTGTTTCAAAGGTGGTAAAACGCTTCTGGCAGGATTCGCACTCACGGCGGCGGCGAATACTGCTTCCGTCCGCGGTGGGGCGGGAATCGATCACTTTACTGTCAGGCTGTCCGCAAAAGGGGCATTTCATAGGCTTCCCTCCAACATTATTTTTTTCATTTTACCACAAAATGAAAAAAAAGTAAAGGGCTTTTCTATATTTTCCCACTTGCCGCAAGATCGACTACAACATCTTGAAAGGTGCAGGGCGTGACCAGCCCCTCGGTAACGAGAGAAAAGAGGTGAACCGCTTCGAACAGGTTTTGGTAGCTCGCGCACTCAAGCGTCTCTCCAAGCTTTACCGAAACAAGGTATTCGCCGACCCTCTCGCCGACAAGGCGCGCCACAAGGCGATAGGTCAGGTTCAGTCCCTCGACGCTCTTTTTACGTTCCATCATGACAAATTCTTTTGTAAGCATACTTCCCTCCCAAAGGTTTTGATGTAGATTCGACAGTTTCAGTATAGCGCTCGCCAAAATTCGCCTCTCTGACGGCTTTTTGCCAAGAATTGGAAGAATTGCACAAAAA
>CADBFJ010000003.1:25836-30364 GCA_902793915.1 uncultured Ruminococcus sp. | reverse complement strand
TGAAGGGTGGCATCGCTACCAAGTCCTTCGCTTGGTAATCGCTTGATTACCTGACAGTTTTTGAAAAGAGCGCGAGAGAAACTTTTGCAAAAGTTTCTCTCGCGTTTTTCTTTCTTTTTCTTTCCCTTTATTTTTCAAAAATCTCTTTACTTTTTCTTTCATATATGGTATTATATAAATTGGGCAAAAATGAACCTATTGTTAAATCAATCACATATTTTCAAGGAGGTCATGCAAACATGGCAATCGAACGCAAGAAACTTTCCATGGATGGCAACACTGCGGCGGCGCACGTATCCTATGCGTTTACCGAAGTGGCGGCCATCTACCCGATCACTCCGTCCTCCCCCATGGCGGAAGTCACCGACACCTGGTCGGCAACCGATAAGAACGTCTTTGGCGAGCCCGCCAGAAACATTTTCGGTGAGACCGTCAAGGTGATGGAGATGCAATCCGAAGCAGGCGCTGCCGGCGCAGTCCACGGCTCTCTCGCCGCAGGCGCTCTGACCACGACCTACACGGCATCCCAGGGACTTCTCCTCATGATTCCGAATATGTACAAGATCGCAGGCGAACTTCTCCCCTGCGTGATCCACGTGTCCGCCCGTTGCGTCGCGTCCCACGCGCTCAACATTTTCGGCGACCACTCGGACGTTTACGCCTGCCGTCAGACCGGTTTTGCCATGATGGCAGAGACCAACCAGCAGGAGATCATGGATCTCGGCGCTGTCGCTCACCTTTCGGCAATCAAGGGTCGCGTGCCCTTCCTCAACTTCTTTGACGGTTTCCGCACCTCTCACGAGATCCAGAAGATCTCGGTCTGGGATTACAAGGATCTTGCCGACATGGTCGATATGGACGCTGTTGCCGCATTCCGCAAACACGCCCTGAACCCCGAGCATCCCGCTCTGCGCGGCTCTGCAGAGAACGGTGACATCTTCTTCCAGCACAGAGAAGCCTGCAACAAGTTCTATCAGGATCTCCCTGCTGTGGTTGAAGAATACATGGGCAAAGTCAACGAGAAGCTCGGAACTGACTACAAACTCTTCAACTACTACGGCGACCCGAACGCCGATCGCGTGATTATTGCCATGGGATCGGTCTGTGACGTCATCGAAGAAGTCATTGACTACATGAGAGCACAGGGTGAAAAGGTCGGTCTTGTCAAAGTCCGCCTCTATCGTCCCTTCGTGGCTGCAAAACTCGCAGAGGCCATTCCTGCAACCGCGAAGAAGATCGCAGTGCTTGACCGCACCAAAGAGCCGGGCGCTCTCGGCGATCCTCTCTACCTTGACGTTGTTGCCGCTCTCACCGAGACCGGCAGAACTGCAAAAGTCGTCGGCGGCAGATACGGTCTTGGCTCCAAGGACACCACACCCGCCTCGATCTTTGCCGTCTATGAGAACCTTGCCGCAAAAGAGCCGAAGAACGGCTTCTCGATCGGTATCGTGGACGACGTGACCGGTCTGTCTCTTCCCGAAAAGCCGGCTCCCGTGACCGCGGCAGAAGGCACGATCTCCTGCAAGTTCTGGGGTCTGGGCGGCGACGGCACGGTCGGCGCAAACAAGAACTCGATCAAGATCATCGGCGACCACACCGATAAATACATTCAGGCTTACTTCCAGTACGACTCGAAGAAGACCGGCGGTATCACCATCTCGCACCTGCGCTTTGGCGATAAGCCCATCAAGAGCCCCTACTACATCAACAAGGCAAACTTTGTGGCTTGCCACAACCAGGCTTATTTGACCAAGTACGACATGGTCTCCGACCTTGTTCCCGGCGGCACCTTCTTACTCGACTGCCAGTGGACGCCCGAGGAACTCGACGCCCACCTGCCGGCATCGGTCAAGTCCTACATTGCCAACAACGGCATCAACTTCTACACCATCAATGCGACCTCGATCGCCATGAACCAGATCGGCAACGCAAAGGTCAAGAACACGGTGCTCCAGTCTGCATTCTTCGCTCTGGCAAAGATTCTGCCCGAGAAAGACGCTATCGAGTACATGAAGAAGATGGCTTACAAGTCCTACATCAAAAAAGGACAGGCGATGGTTGACCTCAACTATGCCGCCATCGACGCAGGCGCCGATGCATTCGTGAAGATCGACGTTCCTGCTGCTTGGAAGAACGCCGGCAAAGACGCTCCCAAGGCAGAGGCGGAAGGTCCTCGCGCCGACCTCGTTGATTTCGTCAACAAGATTGTGGAACCCGTGGACGCTATGCAGGGCGACAAGCTCCCCGTTTCGGCGTTCACGCCTTACGTGGACGGTCAGTTCCCGCAGGGTGCCGCCGCTTATGAGAAGCGCGGCGTTGCCGTCCTTGTCCCGACCTGGCATCCCGAAAACTGCATCCAGTGCAACAACTGCGCGTTCGTTTGCCCGCACGCCGCCATCCGTCCCTTCGCCATGAACGAAGAGGAAGCGGCAAAGGCTCCCCAGGTGACCAAGTTCTGCGAGAAGCCTGTCATCAAGACCACCTATAAGTTCACCATGGCGATAAGCCCGCTCGACTGCATGGGCTGCACCCTCTGCGTCAAGGCTTGCCCGGTTTCCAACAAGGCTCTTGCCGACGCACAGAAGGCAGTTGCCGCAGAACAGCCCGATCTCGATCCGAAAGCCGCCGCAAAGGCAGCCGCTAAGCTCGCAGCTCCGAAGCTCGCCATCGAAATGGTGCCGCAGGCAAAAGAATCGGATCAGCAGGCAGCATTCGACTATGCCGTTGCCAACGTTTCCGAAAAGAAAGAGCTCATCAACACCACCGTCAAGGGCAGCCAGTTCAAGCAGCCCCTGCTTGAGTTCTCGGGCTCCTGCGCAGGCTGTGCCGAGACTTCTTACGCACGCCTCGTTACCCAGCTCTTCGGTGAAAGAATGTACATCTCCAACGCAACCGGTTGCTCCTCGATCTGGGGTGGCTCGGCTCCCGCAACGCCTTACACGGTCAACAAAGAGAGCGGCAAGGGTCCGGCTTGGGCAAACTCGCTCTTTGAGGACAACGCAGAGCACGGTCTTGGCATCGCCCTCGGTCAGAAGACCATCCGCCAGAAGCTGATCGGCTACGTGAAAGAACTTGCCGAGAAGGTCGAAGACGCTGACAAGAAAGCGATCATCGACGAATATCTTGCCACCGTGGACGACGGCGAGAAGAACACCGCCGCTACCAAGGCGCTGGTCGATATGCTCGAAGCTTGCGATTGCAAGGACGAGCTCAAAGCCAAGATTCTTGCCGAGAAGGATTACCTCTCCAAGAAGTCGGTCTGGATCTTCGGCGGCGACGGTTGGGCTTACGACATCGGTTTCGGCGGTCTCGACCACGTGCTGGCATCGGGTGAGGACGTCAACGTCTTCGTCTTTGATACCGAAGTTTACTCCAACACCGGCGGACAGGCGTCGAAGGCTTCCAACATCGGTCAGGTTGCACAGTTTGCGGCTGCAGGTAAGGCGATCGGCAAGAAGAACCTCGCCGAGATCGCTATGTCCTACGGCTACGTCTACGTCGCTCAGGTCGCTATGGGCGCTGATATGAACCAGCTCCTCAAAGCCCTCAAAGAGGCTGAGGCTTACCATGGCCCGTCGCTCATCATCGGTTACGCGCCTTGCGAAATGCACGGCGTGAAGGGTGGCATGCAGAACTGCCAGCTCGAGATGAAGAAAGCGGTCGAAGCCGGTTACTGGCAGATGTTCCGCTACAACCCGACGCTCGAAGCCAACAAGCTCACCATCGATTCCAAGGCTCCCACGGCCGATTATATCGACTTCATCAAGTCTGAAACCCGTTACGCGAGATTGGCTCAGTCCTTCCCCGAAAGAGCAGAAAAGCTCTTCGCAAAGGCCGACGCCACCGCGAAAGCTCGTTACGAAAGACTTGTCAAAATGGGCAAGCTGTACGAATAAGCGTTATTGAAAGAGATCATGCGGGAGGAACTTTTTGCAAAAAGTTCCTCCCGCACCCTCTTCAAAAATCTTTATCAAAATTTTTTATCGCACGCCGGAAAGAAAAAAAGAAACCCTTTTGGTGAGTTCTTGAAAGGGAAAGGGGTGTGGGGAGAGGGAAAACTTCTTTCAAGAAGTTTTCCCTCTCCCCACAATCTTTTTTCCTTTTCTATTTATCCCTATCAAAATCCAAAACGCCGGGCACGATTGCACCCGGCGTTTCATGGAGCTGGCAATCAGATTTGAACTGATGACCTCGTCATTACCAATGACGTGCTCTACCGACTGAGCTATGCCAGCGTCTCCATATCCAGCGACCTTGTTATTATAGCAAACAAAACTACATTTGTCAATAGGTTTTTTTGAAAAAACAGAAGAAAAAAGAGGGAAAAAAGAAAGGGCGGAATGTATCCGTCCGTTCTTTTATTCCAGATGCAATTCGTCGATGTTGAGGAAGGCGTTTGCGGCAAGACCCGAGTCGGTGGGGATGAGGCGGCTTGCGTGGCATTTGCGGCACTTGACGAGGATGCCGTCGTCGAGGATCTCGGCGTCATACTGCCTGCCGTTTTCCTCTTTTTGGCACTTGCAGTAAA
>CADBFJ010000003.1:0-25823 GCA_902793915.1 uncultured Ruminococcus sp. | reverse complement strand
ATCTGGCTGTCTGTGATCGTATTTTTCTTTTCCTCCTCGGAGAGCTCAAAGCTCTTGATGCCGCTTTCCTCCATGAGGTCGAGCAGTTCGAGTTCACTTTTGGCAAGCTCGGCGCGCACACGGTTGATCTCGCCGAGAAAAGCGATGTTCATGCCGGTATAGGGGCAGGAGAGAGGGAAGATGTCTTTTCCAAAAAAGAGCGACGAGGAGAGCGTAAAATGGTGATCCGAGCCGCAGAGGATGCAGGGGACGGTCAAGTGAATTTTGCTCTCATCGGTCGTCACGGCAGAAAGCGCGCTCTTGCCGCAACTGCATTTGAGTTTGACCATGCCGCCGCCGAGCGCAAAAATATCGAGCGCGCTGATCACGCCTGTGCCGCAATGCGGGCAACGGTAGGCAAGTGTCGTTCTTTTTTCGGGCAATACCATGTGGGACTCCTCTTTCTATGGATTTTTGGAACCAACTATATTGTATGCCAAACTTGTGTTGAAAGGCACGGAGCCGTTTTGCGGCTCCGTGCCTGCTGCTTTTCGGTAGGGGAGAGATCAATCCTCGTCTTCGGTCAGATCAACACCGAGGCGGGTCAACTCTTTCTCATTGATTTTGAGAGTCTTTTCGAGTTCTTCGACCCAATCGGTTGCTTTATCGTTGGCGGCGCCTTCGGTCGCTTTGCTTTCCCAGACGCTCATGCCCGAACGGAATGCAACGAGGTAGTATGCGGTTTCGGTTGTTACCGTTTGTTTAGCATCTTCGTCTTCAGAGGTTTTTTCTTCAGTGACCTCTTCTTTTACAACGGTAATGACTTCGGTATCGCCGTCTTTGCGCTCCTCGGTAAAGAACCAACTCTTGACGTCCTCCGACATATCAAAATCGTCTTCCGAGAAGCGGGAGGAGGTGACTGCTTCGTTGCTGTTCAGCGCGCTCAACGCGTTTACAAGCGGGGTGCCGGTCTTGCCTTCAAGTGCCTTTTTGCCCTCATTTGCGGCGCTTTCGGTCTCATATTTCAGGTAGCCGCCGTTGACGCAGGGTTCTTCGTCGAGCGCCATGGGGGTGACGAGGAAATAAGCGTCATAGGTGGTGGTCTCTTCCTGAATGTTATCAAAGGAAGCGGTTGCTCCGGCTTCGAGCGAGAAATCCGAGATCCAGGCTTCAAAGCTGTTTTCCTCGGCGTCGGTCTTGTAGGAAGCGGTAATTGCGGTGGGAATTTTGTTCTTCACGGCTTTAAGGCAATTGTCGATCAAATCGCGATAAGCGGTGCTGTCGTGGTTTGCCGCGTACTGGACGCTTTCGGTCTCCAGAGATGCGAGCACGCTCTTGTAGACGTCGGTGCGGAAGGTCGAAATGCCGTCGTAGGACGCATAGCCGTCATAGGCATAGAATTTGGTGCGGACTTCGGCGCTCTCGGAAGAAGCCGAATGGAACCAAACGAGGTAGACGCCCTTTTCGCTTTCAACGAGATAAAGCTGCAGAACTTTTTTTTCTTCGCCGTCAAAGAGCTTTTTGGCAAGAGCGGCGTCAAGATCTTTGGAGGCGGGCGTGTAGGTTTCGGAAGCCGAGAAGCCGGCACCGTTTAGGGTTGCAATCATATCGTCTTCATCAGCGACGCCGCGGGTCAGGACATCCTGCTCGATTTTTGCAAGTTCAAGGACGTACTGGGTGTCAAGGATCGATTCGGCAACGATTTCTTTGAACTCTTTTTGGCTTGTTGCAGCTTCGAGTTTCTTTGCAAGATCGCTGTTTTCTGCGGCATATTTCAGATAGGTCGCGGTGTAGAAATCGTCCTTGTTGTCGTCACGGTAAGCGACGCGCTCGGCATCGGTGATCCCATCATAGTATTGGTCGGAGACTTGGATGCTATACTTGCTGACGAGCGTCATAAGCTCGTAAGCTGCGCGCACGTCGGATTCCTTGATCGAGTCGCCGATAAAGTTCTTGACAAACTTTGCAAACGAGCCCTTGTAGGAAAGCGATTCGGGCAGTGCTTTGAGTGACTCCATGGATTCGTCAACGCTCTTGAGATCTTCCTCGTCAAGCGTTACGCCTGCCGCATTGGCGGCACCTGCGATTGCCACATAGTGCTCAATGGTGTGGAGGTAGCTGCCAAGATAAGAGCCGAGATGGGTCTCGAGGCCGGCAGCCATATAGAGCGCAAAGATTGTGTTGCTGATCGAAACGTCGTCGTTCGTAATGGCTTTGTCATCTACGTCCGAATAGGTATAGAACTTGATCCCCAACTGGTTCTGCATGGCGGAAATGTTCGACTCCACCCACAAAACTTCTTCGTTCGAGATGATGCTCGAGAGGTCAATGCTGTTGCCGAACGTTTTGGTGTAGTACTTGTACAGGCTGTAATTGGAGTAGCTCTGACGGAAGGAGTCGTAGAGCTGGAGCCAGGTGATCGCCTGCGCGACGGGGCGCTTGACGACAACGCTGCCGTCTTCGCTCTCAATGAGCGTGATGCTGCGGGAGCGGCTGTAATCGATCCCGTTTTTGATCGGGTTGATGAGCAACCCCACGAGCACTCCCACAACAACGACGATGCAAATGAGCGGCACCAGCCAGTCCAGGAGTTCTTTCTTTTGCTTTTTTACTTGTTTTGCCATGATGATTTTTCCTTCGCTTTCCTTAATGGTGTAATCTTTTTATGAAATTACAGAGCGGAAAGGCTCTGCAAACAGAATACCCGAAAAATGTGTTGCTTTGGTGAAAAGGGAATGAATTTTTAGACGTCCATGATGACCGGAAGGATCATCGGTTTGCGCTTGATCTTGTTGTAGAGATAGCGAGTCAGATCGTCCCGGACGCGCTTTTTGATCTGGATGCGGTCGATCTTGCGGTAGCGCAGGATGTTCGCAATTGAATCGGCGGCGACTTTGCGGATCTCCTCGAGCAGGTCTTCGGACTCTTTGGCATAGACAAATCCGCGCGACACGATATCGGGACCCGAGAGGCACAGACCCATGTCAACGTCGACCGTGGCGACCACGACGATCAGTCCGTCCTGCGAGAGGTGCAGGCGGTCGCGCAGGACGATGTCGCCAACGTCTCCCACGCCGTAACCGTCCACAAGGACTTTTCCTGCGGGGACGGTACCGTTCCACTTGGCGCCGCTCTTGTCGATCTCAAGCACCTTACCGATCTCGGAGATGAAGATATCTTTCTCTTTCATACCCATGAAGCGGGCAAGGTCGCGGTTGGCGGCAAGGTGGCGGCTTTCTCCATGCACCGGCATAAAGTATTTCGGTTTTGTGAGCGCCTGCATAAGCTTGAGTTCCTCTTGGCAGGCGTGCCCCGAAACGTGGACTTCGACCACCGCGTCGTGGAGCACCTCAACCTCTCTGCGAGAGAGCTCGTTGATGATCCTGCCGACCAAGCGTTCGTTGCCCGGGATGGCGCTTGCGGAAAGCACCACGAGATCGTTTGCGTCAAGCGAAATCTGCGCGTGATCCGAGAATACCATGCGGTAGAGCGCCGACATCGGCTCGCCCTGACTTCCCGTGGTGACAATGGTGAGCTGCGAGGGCTTGTATTGCTTGATATCGTTGATGTCGATGAGCACGCCTTTGGGGACCTTCATATAGCCGAGATCCATGGCGGCGTTTACAATGTTCAGCATGCTTCGCCCGGTGATGGCAACCTTTCTGCCGTGGCGGGCGCTGGCGTCAATGATCTGCTGGACTCGGTGTACGTTGGAAGAAAAGGTTGCAATGACGATGCGCTTTTTTGGGTGCGTCGTGAAGATATACTCGAGCGATGCGCCAACTTTTTTTTCCGAGGGGGTATGTCCCGGGCGTTCGGCGTTGGTCGATTCGCACATCAGAAGCAGAACGCCCTCTTTCCCGATTTCGCCGAGACGGACGAGATCCATCATTTCTCCCTCAATCGGCGAGGGATCGAGCTTGAAGTCGCCCGTGTGAACAAGCGTACCGAGCGGCGTGCGGATGGCAAGCGCGCAGGCGTCCGCGATCGAGTGGTTCACGTGGATGAATTCAACTTCAAAGCTGCCCGCTTTTACCTTGTCGCCGGCTTTTACGGTTTTCAGACGCGGCGCCTGCGGCAGGGAGTGCTCTTCCAGTTTGTTTTGCAAGATCCCCAAGGTCAGGGGCGTGCCGTAAATCGGCGGGTTCAGGGTGCGGAGCAGGTAGGGGACAGCTCCTATATGATCTTCGTGTCCGTGGGTCAAAAACAGACCTTTGATGCGGTCTTTGTTGCTTTCGAGGTAGGTGATATCCGGGATCACGAGATCAATGCCGGGCATATCCTCATCGGGAAAACCCAGCCCGCAGTCAATGACGATCAATTCTTCGTTATACTCCACGACCGTCATGTTTTTGCCGATTTCTCCGATCCCGCCGAGCGGAATGATGCGGAGCTTGCCCGACTGCTTTGGGCGCCTCGGCTTTTTTTGCGTGGTTTTTGGCATTGTGTATCCTTTCTGAATGGTTGCGCGAATCGTTTTCCCGCGCGAAAAAACGGTTGCCCGCATAGGGCTTATCGGTTCAAGACGCAAAAGAAGAGAGCCTCCCTGCGTCTATATCGTTTCATAAACGAAGTATATTATACTATAAAAAAGGTAAAAAGTCAAGTAGCGGATGCAATTTTCGGTTGCTGCGCACACAAAGCGAGGGCGCGGGGAGCCCTTTTGGGAGAGGATCGCCTTTTTTTCGGCATTGCAAACGATTTTTTTTCATTTTTTATTCTATGGAAAAATTTTACAGTTTTTCCGACTTCAGGCAACAAAATTTTCGCGATTCTCTTGACAGAAGAGGACGAAAAGAGTACAATAAAGGCGACAAAGAAATTCCTTTTGGAAAGGAGCTTTTATATGAAATCGACCGGTGTTGTCCGCAAAGTGGATGAGCTTGGCAGAATCGTGCTTCCCGCCGAGATCCGCCAATGCCTTGAGATCAAGGAAAAAGACCCGCTCGAATTTTTCGTGGACGGGGAACGCATCATCCTCAAAAAATACCAGCCGGGTTGCATTTTTTGCGGCAGTATGGAAAAGGTTACGACCTTTGAGGGCAAAAATCTTTGTGCCGCCTGCATCCGCAAGATCAAGGGGCTGTAATTTTTTCATTCGGTGAAAGAACCGGCAGAAAGAGGTCGATCCTTTTTCCGAAACCCAAAATTTCAAAAACAGGAAAGAAACCATGTTAGAACTCAAAAACGTCAGCTATATTCTCCCCGACGGGCACGCGATCTTAAAGGACGTAAACCTTTCGATCGGGGAGCGCTTCGTCGCGGTCACGGGACCCAACGGAAGCGGCAAATCCACGCTCGCCAAGCTCATTGCGGGTATCTATACGCCCTCGTCGGGAAAAATTCTTCTCGACGGCGAGGACATTACCAACCTTTCTGTCACCGACAGAGCCAAGGCAGGCATCAGCTTTGCTTTTCAACAGCCGGTGCGCTTCAAGGGGATCACGGTCAAAGACCTCATTTCGATCGCCGCGGGGCGCAAGATCACGCTTGCCGAGACCTGCCACTACCTCTCCGAAGTCGGGCTTTGCGCCAAGAATTACGTCAACAGAGAAGTCGACGCTTCGCTTTCGGGCGGCGAACTCAAACGCATCGAGATCGCCATGATCAACGCCCGCAGCACCAAGTTTTCGGTCTTTGACGAACCCGAGGCGGGCATCGACCTCTGGAGCTTCAACAATCTCATCGAAGTTTTCCGCAGAATGTATGACAAGACCAAGGGGACGATCCTTATCATCTCGCACCAGGAGCGCATCCTTGACATCGCCGATCGCATCATCTTGGTGTCGGGCGGGACGGTCAGTGCGTCGGGCACGAAAGAGGAGATCTTACCCGGACTTTTGGGAATGACGGCGGGTTGCCGCTTCACGGAACGGGAGGATCGCCATGAATAAGATCGAACAACGCCTGCTCGAACAGGTCGCCGACCTACACGAAATGCCCGAAGGAGCTTACTCGCTCCGCATCAACGGCGCGCTTGCCTCCAAGCGCGACTCGGCGCATATTCAAATTGTCAAAAAAGAGGATAAACCCGGGATCGATATTTATATTGCGCCCGGCACCAAGAACGAGAGCGTGCATATTCCGGTTCTGCTCGCCGAAACCGGACTCAAAGAGACCGTCTACAACGATTTCCACGTGGGTGAGGATTGTGATGTTACCATTGTTGCCGGTTGCGGTATCCACAACTGCGGCGTGCAGGATAGCGAACACAGCGGCATTCACACCTTTTACGTTGAAAGGGGCGCCAAGCTCAAATATGTCGAAAAGCACTATGGGGAAGGGGATGGCAACGGCAAACGCGTCATGAACCCGACCACCGAAGTCTATCTCGGACCCGATAGCTATATGGAAATGGAAACGACGCAGATCAAGGGCGTGGATTCCACGATCCGCACGACGAACGCCAAGCTCGAAGCCGGTTCCACGCTCATCATTCATGAGAAGATCATGACCCACGGCGACCAGTTCGCCAAGACCGATTTCCACGTTGAACTCAACGGAGAGGGCTGCGGCACGCACGTCGTCTCGCGCTCGGTGGCAAAAGATCGCTCGCGCCAGACTTTCCTTTCGCACGTGTCGGGCAACGCGCCCTGCTCGGGGCACACCGAGTGCGACGCCATCATCATGGATGATGCAAAAGTCACCGCGCTCCCGCAGATCGAAGCCAACCACGTGGACGCCTCTCTCATTCACGAGGCGGCGATCGGCAAGATCGCCGGCGAACAGCTCATCAAGCTCATGACGCTGGGACTTACCGAAAAAGAAGCCGAGGAAGAGATCATCAACGGCTTCTTGAGATGAATTCTTGTTTTAGGAAAGGAAGAATCGCATGAAAAGAATTTTTGCTTTGTTACTCGTGCTTTATCTGATCGCAGGCGTCACCGCTTGCGCCGCAAAGCAAGATAACACGCCCGCAAACGAAGATTCTGCAACCGATCCCGAAAAGCAGGAAGACCCCAAGACGGGCGAGGACGACAAAAAGGAAGATCCCAAAGCGACGGCGGTTTTCTCGGGCGAGAATAAAGTCATCGACATCTACCTCATCGCAGGACAGTCGAACGCCGTGGGACATACCAAAATTACGGACACCAAAGCCGCTTACGGGTTTGCTTCCGAACTCAAAAAGGGCTTTACCAATGTTCTGTTTTCGGGCATGACGCGTTGGGATAACGTGGATGGCAGCGGTCAGTATTTTTCTCACGATTATCGTTGGATCAAGACCACGCTCGGACTCGGCAAGGGCGATGATTCCGAATATATGGGACCCGAAGCCGGCATGGCAAAGGCACTTTCCGAGTATTACAACAAAGAAAGCGGCAAAACTGCGGGCATGATCAAATACGGTCACGGTGGCACGAGTCTTTGGAAAACCGACGGCAGCAACCAGTTTGGGAACTGGGCGTCTCCCACGTTCGCCGAAAAAGAGCTTGGGCTGGGGAGCGCAAGCTACAATAGCAGTAGTGTCCACGGCGTGCTTTACCGCGAGTTCTTGAGCGTCATTCGTCAAAAGCTGAAAGCGCTTGTTGCAGAAGGGTATACCAACGTCAACATCAAAGGGCTTTACTGGATGCAGGGTGAGAACGATCGCGCCGAGCCCGATCGCTACAAAACCGCGTTTGCTTATTTTGCATCGGATATTCGCCGCGACGTTGCCGAGATCGTCAAGGAACTGACCGGAGGCGACGATCGTGGTGCCGCAAACATGCCGATTGTCGCCGGTACCATTTCGCAGACGCAGAACCTGAACTACGAGAGCGACGAAGCGGTCAATATCAAGTTCATCGAAATGCAGAAAGCCCTGCCCGAAACGGTGGCAAACTGCTATGTCGTGGATAACTCGCAGTATGCGATTTCCAAGTACTATCAGAACGGAATGCCGCAGGTGCTCGGCTCCGACCAATGGCACTGGAATCAGGCGGATCACCTCGAGATCGGGTACAACGTCGGCAAAACGTTCTTGGAATTGCTGAAATAACTCTCCCTGTTCCTCTTTCCAACCCTTTTTCGTAACGGCTCTTGGAAGAGGGAAGGGCGCGGGAGGGGAGGAACTTTCTTGCAAGAAAGCTCCTCCCCTCCCGCCTCTTTTTTTCTTTTCTTTCTCTCTTTCTCCGCGTAGAAATTTTTGCTCGATTTTTGTGCAAACGACACAAAAATGGTCGACGTCAATATCCGAAATGCACAAGTCGTAGGTTTTGCGAAAAAACGCAAATATCATTTACCTTTTTGAAAAAACCTGAATTTTTAGTGAAAAATAAAGAAAATATTTCACAAAAATTTTAGAAATCCGCGTGAAGAAAGCCCGAAAAGCGTAAATTTAATTTACTACGACAAAAGCGAGGGCTTGAACGGCTGATCGGATTCCAAAAGTGTAACGAAAATGAAATTATTTTTTTAATAAATTGTAAACAAATGCGCAAAAACGGCTCGCTTCGGGCGACCGCGAAAGCGCGTTTTTCCTTGACAGATCAAGGCGCGATATGATATATTTAAGATACCTATTTTTCGATCGCTTGTCGATCGCCCCTTTTTTCTTTCCTGCGCGCGTATGCGTGCACGCGTAAAGGGGCGTCGGGCGCCAATTTCATCGGGAGGAGAACAACACAGATGAAACACAACAAAATCACAAGGATCATCGCGCTTTTCATAGCCGTAGTGTGCCTTGTGAGCAGTGCCGCCGTCGGCGTACAGGCGGACGTGGTGGGCGAGAATATCACCGACCAGTCTTCCGCCGAGTACCGCGAGACGATGAGCACCATTTCCTATGCGGAATATAAGGAGCAGTACACGTCCTACTTCTCCGGAAAGGAGGAGACAGGAAGTCAGGTTTTGACCTTTGACGCGACCGACCGTCTCGTTTTCCGTGACGGCAAACGCGCATCGTCTTCCAACGTCATCACCATTGAGGGTGACACGTGGACTTTGACCACGCCGAAGGGCGAGGTTTATACCTCGGTTGAAGATGCGGTTGCAGCAGGTTTTACGCGGAGCGATCTGGTTTACGTGACCGATGAATACGACGGCGTTTGGGCGCTCTATACGCCCAGCAACGGTTACACCACCTGGAGCCTTGACTTCTCGGCTTACGGCGTGACCGATGCGGCGCTATACAGCATTACCATCGACTACTATCCCGTGCTTGGAAAAGCCGCGGGGATCGAGCGTGAGTTCTCGATCGTTGAGACGCTTGCCGACGGTAGCTTGGAAGAGCAGGCTCCTTTCTCGGAAGCAAGGGCGTTGAACCTGCCCAAGCTCTGGACTTCGGGCGGCTCGGATGAAAATTCATTGCTCGTCGCTTTCTACACGCCCAAGAGCGGGGAAACCGTGGAAGAGATCGCCGCCAAGGCAAAATCGCTCGGCGTTTCTTACAGCGTGAGCGAGAGCGGCGTCCTGCAGTTTACAAAGCCGCAGGTCACCACCGAAGCGATCATAGCGTTTTTTGACGCTTACGGTCTGCGCTTCTTCACCAACGACGCCGATCACAACGAGATCCGTCCCTCCATGCGGCAGACGCCGTCCTGGACTTCCTACACGCTGCGCGACAGCGACGGGTACTACGTTGACGATTTTGGCTTTGTCCTCGAACCCGAAACAGACGGAACGGTTCGCATGATGTTAAAGAGCGTCAACGAGCCTATGGCGATCTCCAAGATCGTTCTGACGCCTTATGCGACCGTGCGCGATTACGCTTCCTACCTTGCCGCAACGACGGCGCAGGTGGGGAAGGGCGAAGGCAAAGACGTGATCCGCCTGGAAGCCGAATATCCCAGCACTTCTTCGACCAACGTCGTGTATCCCGTGGAAGACAGAACCTCCGCCGTTACCTCCCCGGTGGACACCACGAGAACGATGCTCAACAGCATCGGCGGCACCAAATGGGAGACCTCGGGTCAATGGGTCGAATACGATCTGAAAGTTGAGACCTCCGGCTGGTATGATGTTTATTCCCGCTTCAAGCAGAGTTACCTTGACGGTATGTACGTTTCGCGTACCTTCAGCATTTTCACCGATTATGAGAGTGAGGACGCCTACAAAGCGGTCTACGGCAACACAGCGGGCTACTACAACGGCTTCCCCTTTCACGAGGCGGCGCTCCTCCGTTACGATCACGGAGATAAATGGCAGGTCACAAACCTTGTCTCGGGCCTTGACGCCGACGGCGACGGCGCTTACGATAGCTACCGCATCTATCTCGAAAAAGGCGTGACCTATTCCTTCCGCCTCGAGGTGACGCTCGGTACCATGAGCGACCAGATCCGGAACATTCAAAACATTCTGACCTCGCTCAACCACGATTACCTCAGCATCATCAAACTCACGGGTACCAGCCCCGACGATTATCAGGATTACAGCTTTACAAGAAGACTTCCCGAAACGCTCATTGATATGGGTCGCCAGGCAGACGCGCTCGACGAAGTTTCGGCGTTCTTAAAAGAGAACGGCGGCGTGGCTTCTACCTATTCGGGCACCTGCGACAAGCTCTCCAATCTGCTCCGCCGCATGGTAAAGGACGAGAACAACATTGCAAAGAGCCTTGACACCTTCAAGAGCTACATCGGTTCTCTCGGTACCTTCCTGACCGACGCAAAGACCCAGCCGCTGCTGCTTGACTACCTGACCGTGCAGCCCGCGTCGATCGAAGCGCCGAAAGCCAACTGCGGGTTTTTCAAAACCTTCTGGCACGAACTCAAATGCTTCTTCCAGAGCTTCGTCCGCGACTACAACAGCATGGGCGCTATGGAAGACGCCGACAACTCGACCTCGATCGACGTCTGGCTTGCTTACGGTCGTGACCAGTCGCAGGTCATTCGCAACCTCTGCACCAACGAGTTCACGCCCGAAACCGGCATTGCCGTGAACTTAAAACTCGTCGCCGGCAGTACGCTTCTCCCCTCGATTCTTGCAGGCATGGGTCCCGACGTTTATCTCGGGCTCGGGCAGGCAACCGTCATCAACTACGCCATTCGCGGTGCTCTGAAAAACCTCGAGGGCATGGAAGGCTTTGATGACGCCACAAAAGAGTTCAACAGCGCCGCTATGCTGGTGCTCGGAACCGCCGATGTGGACGGCGTGATCCACTACTACGGACTCCCCGAAAACCAGGACTTCCCGATGATGTTCGTCCGCCTCGATATTCTGGCGAACCTCGGCATTGAGATCCCGCGCACCTGGGAAGAAATCTACATCGCACAATCGACGCTCGAATCGAACAACATGAGCATCGGTGTTCCCACCAACTACACGATGCACCTCTATCAAAAGGGCGGCAACCTGTTTGCCGACGAAGGAATGCGGATCAACCTTGATTCGACCGAGGGATTGACGGCGTTCAACACCATGTGCAATATGTTCACGCAGTATTCCTTCCCCTATTCCTACAACGCGGCAAACCGTTTCCGTACCGGCGAGATGCCGATCATCATTTCCGACTATACAAACCTTTATAACCACTTAAAAGTCTTTGCCACCGAAATTGACGGCAGCTGGACCTTCGTTCCGTTGCCCGGCTACGAAATCACCGACGAGAACGGCGAAAAGGTGCTGGATGAGGACGGCAATACCCGCGTGAACAACTCCTCGATCGCAACCATCCTCGCAACCGTCATGATCAACGCCTCGAAGAACGAGGAAGCCGCGTGGAAGTTCATCAAGTGGTACACGGGCGCGACCTGCCAGACCGAATATGCCAATGAAATGGTCGCCATCATCGGCGACTCGGCAAAGCACCCGACCGCCAACCGTACGGCACTGGCGCAGATGCCTTGGACGAGAGCCGAGTACACCGAAATTCAGAAGCAGTTTGAAAATCTTGCGGCGGTTCCGAACTATCCCGGCTACTACATTCTCGGTCGTTACACCGAGTTCGCGTTCCTCGCCGCTTACAACAACGACGCGGATCCCAGCACGCAGCTTTTGAGTTATATCAATACGATCAACAACGAGATCTCGCGCAAACGCGCCGAGTTCGGACTCGAAACGCTTGAGATCGGTCAGACGCTTGCCGAAAAGCGCATGGCGCAGGCAGAAAAAGCAATGACGATCCTCGCCCCGACCGATCCCGAAGTGGTCGCGGCGGTCGAAGCCGCGAGATATGCGATCGCCAACCGCAAGATCGTGCAGATGCGCGCGGCGTCCGAAACCTTCGCCACTTTCTTACGCAACAGCGGCGACATCGACTATGTCAAAGCCGACGGAAGCACGATGAAGGTTCCTTCCTATTATCTCAATGTTCGCAAACAGACCTCGGACCAGAAGAACGGCGGCTTCCGCATTGAGGATCTGAACGAACAGCAGCTCTACTATTTCATTTCCGAGTGCCTTGCAAACGCGGCGGACGCTCTCGCGTCCTATTAACGATTCCGCTTACATTTTGAGAAAGGAGAAACTACATGTCTAAAAAAGATGCACAGTACCAAGCGGTTGCGCGCAAAGATATGACCTACGGGCAGTGGATCCGGAAAGAGATGAAGCGGAATTGGTTTGCCTACGTGATGATCGCGCCTTACGTGATCGTGTTCACGCTGTTCACGGTGCTCCCCGTGCTGCTTTCCATCCTCATCAGCTTTACCGACTTCAATATGCTCCAAACGCCGAACATCGTTTGGTTCGATAACTACATCAATTTGTTCTTTGCCGACGATATTTTCCTCATCGCCTGCAAAAACACCTTTATCTTCGCTTGTATCGTAGGGCCTGCTTCCTACCTCATGTCCTTCCTCGTTGCCTGGTTCATCAACGAGCTTCCTCCCAAGATCCGTTCGATCGTCACGCTCGTTTTCTACGCGCCGTCGATTTCGGGTCAGGTCTATATGATCTGGGGTGTGCTCTTCAGTGCCGACTCGGCAGGTTGGGCAAACGCCACGCTCATGGAGATCGGTTACATCAACGAGCCGATTGCCTGGTTCAAGGACGCCAAATACGTCATGCCGCTCTGCATTGTCGTTGCACTTTGGACGTCGCTTGGCGTGACCTTCCTTTCCTTTATTGCAGGTCTTCAGGGCGTCGACCGCTCGCTTTATGAAGCGGGCGCCGTGGACGGCGTCAAAAACCGTTGGCAGGAGCTTTGGTACATCACCTTGCCCAGCATGAAACCGCAGTTGATGTTCGGCGCGGTCATGGCAATCACCAGCTCCTTCGGTTTTGGCGGCGTCGTAACAGCGCTCTGCGGATTTCCCTCGGTGGACTACGCGGCGCATACCATCATGCACCATTTGGAGGACTACGGCGGTCAGCGGTTTGAGATCGGCTACTCCTCCGCGATTGCAACGATCCTCTTCCTTGTGATGATCGGGGCAAACGGCGTGGTCAAGAAAGTGCTTTCAAAGGTAGGGTCTTGATATGGCAAGATTAAGAACAAGAAAGCATAAAGTCGTCCTTTCGCGTTCTGCCGGAGGCGACGCGGGCATCACCGTGATGCTCACCATTCTCGGTATGTTTATGATCCTCCCGATGATCTACGTCATCAGCCAGTCCATCAAACCGCTGGACGAACTTTGGATGTATCCGCCGAGATTCTTTGCAATGAACCCGACCCTCTCGAACTTCAAGGATCTGTTCACGCTCATGAACGATTCCTGGGTCCCGTTCTCGCGCTACATTTTCAACACGATCTTTACCACCTTCTGCGGAACCTTCGGGCACCTGTTCATCGCTTCGATGTGCGCCTACGCGCTCTCGAAGATCAAGTTCCCGGGCAGAAAGGGCATTTTCAAAACCATTCAGACCTCGCTGATGTTCCACTCGACCGTGACGGCGGTGACGAGCTTCATCCTCATGAGCGCTCTGCACATGATCGATACCTACCTCGCCATCATCGTTCCCGCCTGGGGATACACCTTGGGTCTGTACCTCATGAAACAGTTTATGGACACCGCAGTTCCGGATACGGTGCTCGAGAGCGCACGGCTTGACGGCGCAAGCGAGCTCCGCACCTACTGGGTCATCGCCATGCCGATGGTCAAACCCGCGTGGTTGACGCTGATCATCGAGTGCTTCCGAACCCTCTGGAATGCAGGCGCTTCTACCTACATCTATTCCGAACAGCTCAAATCCTTCAACTACGCGATCGGTCAGATCACGGCGGGCGGGATCAAGCGTCAAGGCGCCTCCGCCGCCGCGACCGTGCTCATGATGTTGGTGCCGATCACGGTCTTCGTGATCACGCAGTCGAACATCATCGAGACGATGGGCGCCAGCGGTATGAAAGATTAAGGAGGGTGAAGAATATGAAACCGGTAAAATCTTTCTTTGCACTCCTTCTGGTCGCCCTGATGATCCTGCCGATGCTCGTCGTCGGCGCCTCGGCTTCCTCGGCGTATCAGACCTACACCTATTCGATCGACGGCGAAGCACTCTATTCGCCCGACGCCTACACCGCGTCGCGTTCGATCGACTACACGACCATGGGGCTGTCAACCAACCTTTCCACGCCCCATGACCTTGTGACCGACAGCGACCAAAAGGTCTATATCGCTGACACCGGCAACAACCGCGTGATCGTGCTCTCGCGCTACTTTGAGTTCGAGTTTGAAATCACCACCTTCGTCAATGAGAACGGCAACAACGACGCGCTCAAAGGCCCGCAGGGTGTCTTCGTCACCGACGACAACATCTGGGTCTGCGATACCGGCAAATCGCGTATCGTCAAGTTCGACAAGGCCGGCAACTTCCAGACCATCATCGGCGAACCCGAGAGCCAGCTCTTTGAATCCGATTCGCTCTACACGCCGACCGCAATGGCGGTTGACCAGTACGGGCGCATCTATGTGGTCTCCCCGACCACGCACGAAGGCATTATCGTGCTTGGCGCTTCGGGCGACTTCATCGGATTTATCGGCGCGCAGGCGGTTACCATCAGCGCGTGGGAGATCCTTTGGAGACGCTTCCAGACCGATGAGCAGAAAAAACTCAAACAGTCTTTTATCTCTACCGAATATAACAACGTGACCTTGAGCTCGGACGGCTTCATTTACGCCACGATCTCCTCGATCTCCGAGTCCTCGGTGCAGTCGGCGATCCGTTCCAAAACCAAGGACGGCACCTATCTGCCGGTCAAACTCCTGAACCCCGCGGGCGATGAGATCATGCGGCGCAACGGATTTTGGCCGCCGGCGGGCGAAATCGATTTTGCAACCAATGATCCCACTGCCGCATACACCGGCGTTTCGATCATTACCGACGTGGCGCAGGGACCCGAAAAGACCTACACCATCATCGATTCCAACCGCAACAAGCTCTACACCTACGATTTCAACGGCAACCTGCTCTTCGCCTTCGGCGATAAGGGCTCGGTGCTGGGGAACATTGCAAGCATTGAAGCGATCACCTACCAGGGCACCAACCTGCTCGTTCTCGACAAGGGCAACAATACCATCGTGGTCTATACGAGAACCGAGTACGGCGACCTGCTCCTCAAGGCGATTGCAGCCGAGAACTCGCTCGATTACACCTATGCGATCGAGTGCTGGAAAGAAGTTCTCCAGAGAAACTCCAACTTTGACGCCGCTTACGTCGGCATCGGTAACGCCCTCTACCGCGGCGGCAAATACGAGGAATCGCTCGAATACTACCGCGTGGCTTACGATACCGAAAACTGGTCGGATTCCTATAAGGAAGTCCGCAAAGAGTGGATGTCCAAATGGTTCATTCTCATGGTTGTGATCATTGTGGCGGTCATCATCGGCGTGGTCAAATTCTTCTCGTTTGCCGCAAAGGTCAACAAGAGGGTTGCAACCAACGGGCAGCTTCACAAGACCTTCGGGCAGGAGCTTATCTACGGTTTCTACGTGATCTTCCATCCGTTTGACGGCTTCTACGATCTGAAGCACGAGCACAGAGGTTCTGTGCGCGCGGCGACCGTTTTTCTCGGGATCACGGTGCTGACCTTCTTCTATCAAGGGATCGGTCAGGGCTATGTCTTAAACCCGACGCGCCAGTATCCCACGATCCTAAACCAGCTTATTTCGGTTCTCGTGCCGGTCTTCCTCTTCATCCTTGCAAACTGGTGCCTGACCACCCTGTTTGAGGGCGAAGGGAGCTTCCGCGACATTTACGTTGCCGTTTGCTACAGTCTGATTCCCATTCCGCTTCTCACCATTCCCGCAACGATTGTGTCGAACTGGGTGACCACGACCGAAGCCAGTATCATCACCTTTATCGGAACACTGGCGTTCATCTGGGTCGGACTTCTCATCTTCTGCGGCACGATGGTCTCGCACGACTATTCGCTCTTCAAGAACTTCATCACCATTCTCGGCACCATCGTTGCCATGGCGGTGATCGTGTTCATTATCCTGCTCTTCAGTATGCTTCTTTCCAAACTGGTGGGCTTCGTTTCCAACATCGTAACAGAACTACAATACCGAATTTGACGGAAGGAGGAACCATTGTGAAAAGAATTATCAAACTGTTGTCGGTCCTCCTTGCCGTCGTCCTGCTTTTGCCGGCGATTCCGCTTGCGGCATCGGCAGCGGACGCCAACCGGGACGTGGAAATTCAGAACCTCTATCTGAAAACCACCTATAACACCCCGGAGGAAAAGGTCGCTTCGATGACGCTCATGCTTGAAGAGAAGGGCTATCGCCTTTACGTGGACGAGATCAGCGGGGAAGTGGCTTGCGTGGAGATCGCCACCGGCGCGATCCTACTCTCCAACCCCTACGACGTTGCCACCGGCGGCGGCTCGGACGCGACCAAAAAGGAGATCCTCTCGCAGGTGATCATTCAGTACACCGAAAACGGCGGCACCAAATACCTCTACAGCTTTGAGGAAGCCGCCATGCGCGAGCAGATCGCGGTCAAACGCATCAAAGGCGGCGTCCGCCTCGAGTATATCATCGGGCGCGAGGAATCGAGAAAACTCGTTCCGCGCTGGATCACTGACGAGAACTTCCAAAAATTCATCATTGAACCGATGGAAGCTTCGGTTGCCGACGGCAGCATGACCGCACAGGCATACCGCAAATTCATGACTTACTACACCAAGCAGGACGTGAACGCCAAAACCTCTCAACGCGCCAAAGACCAGTTGCTCCGGCTTTATCCCATTTGCGCGGAAAAGGTGATCTGGACCTTTGAGCCGAACGCTTCGACGGTGGAACTCAACTGGATCGAATCGCAGATCAAGGCATACTGCACCGAATACACCTTTGAGCAGATGGACGCCGATCACGAGGAAACCGGCTACAAAGCGACCGACGATCGGTTCCCGGTCTTTAAGCTTGCGCTCGAGTATTCACTCACCGATCACGGCATGACGGTTCGTCTGCCCTGTAACGGTTTGCGTTACGACATGACCGCTTACACGCTGGAGAGCATCAGCATCCTGCCTTATCTTGGGGCAGGGAACGGTCTGAATGCAAGCAAGACCGACGATCTCGTTGATTACAACTTTTACCCCGACGGTTCGGGCGCGCTCTTTGATTTTGCCGACCTGAACCTCAGGACCGTGACGCAGGTGCGCGGAAAGGTTTACGGACTTGACTACGCCTACCACGAAATCACGGGGCTGACCAACCAAAAGGTGATCCGCACTCCGGTTTACGGAACGGTTGCAAGCGAAAAGATCTATGATTACCGCTACATTACAACGGCGGGCAAGTTGGAAACGCTTTCGGTTTCCACAACCGTCAAATCAAAAGAAGCGGTGCTTGCAGAGCTTTCGGCAAAGGGTGCAACGCTCCAGGGCGAGCCAACGCTTCGCACCTATCAGCGCGGATACTTTGCGGTGATCGAGGCGGGCGAGACGCTTGCCGAGATCGAGACCTATCACGCAGGTCCCAAGAGCCGCTACAACACCATGATCAACTACTTCAACCCCAAGCCGAAGGATTCCTACCGCCTCAACGACGCGGTTTCGGTCTCGGGTTCGATCTCAACGGTTACCGTGGTGTCCGAGCGGAAATATACCGGAAGTATCATCATTGACTATACGCTCCTCAACGACGAAAAGATCGCGGAAGCGGTCAAGGCACAAGACTCGACCTACACCTACTACAATGCCGATTGGTTTGGCATGGCGGAAGCCTACCGCGATGCTCTCGAGGCTTCGGGCAAACTGACGCGCCTGACCTCGAAGGAACTCGAAAAGGACATTCCGCTCTACATCGACGTCTTTGGAACGATCCAGACCGAAAAGACGGTGCTTACCATCCCGGTCAAGGTCATGACGCCGCTGACCACCACCGACGATATCCTCGCCATGTACGAATCGCTTTCGCAAAACGGGGTGGGGAACATCAACTTCAAACTGACCGGTTTTGCCAACGGAGGAATTTTCTCAACCGTTCCCTCTTCTCTGAAATGGGAGAGAGCGATCGGCGGCAAGAGCGGCGTAAAAGAACTCATTGCAAAGGCGCAGGAAGTGAACGCCTCGAATAGCGGCAAGCATTTCGGCATCTATCCGGATTTCGATTTTGCTTACATTATGCGGAACAAGTCCTTTGACGATACCAATCTGAAAAAAGACGCGATCCGCACCATCGACAACCGCTACACCTCCTATCGCCAGTACAGCGCAACCCAGCAATCCTACGTGAGCTTCTGGCAGCTTGCCATTTCTCCTTCGAGATACAGCAAGTTCTACGAAAAGCTCATCAAGAATTACACGCCTTACGGGCTTGACACCATGTCGGTTTCGACGCTCGGCAACGCCCTGAACTCGGACTTCGACGAAGACGATCCCTACAACAGAGAGGATAGCAAGACTTACACGCAAAAAGCGTTTGAGGATATGGAAAACGCAGGCTTCCATCTGATGACCGAGGGCGGCAACAGCTATACCTGGTCTTATGTGGATCACATCCTCGATCTGCCGCTCGATTCGAGCCGCTACGTCAAGTCGAGTGCCTCGGTTCCTTTCCTCGGCGTGGTGCTTCACGGGTACGTCCAGTTTGCGGGCGGATACATCAATGAGGAAGGCAACACCGATTACGCGATCTTGCGTGCCATTGAAAACGGCGCCGGCATCTCCTTCTTACTCTCCTATCGCAACACCAATTTGCTCAAAGAAAACAACTATTTGAGCCAGTATTACTCGGTGCGCTACGACATTTGGGAAGACGACGTGATCGAGCTTTACAGCGAGCTCAATCGTCTGCTTGCCGACGTGCAGGATAAGGTCATCATCGACCACAAATTCCTTACCGGTGAGCGCGTGCTCGATGCCGATGAGCTGAAAGCCAAGACCGAAAGCGAACTGCTCCTCGCTCGCCTTGCCGCAGAGGCAAAGGAAGAAGCCGAGAGAAGCGAACAGCTCCTCGCCATTGCCAACGCCTGGAGCAACGCGCAAAACCTGGTTTCCGATATTCGCAAGATCCTCAAATCCATGGCCGCTTACAACGAGGCGATCGGGAGTGCGGATAACAAGAGCGCTCTGACCGAAAAGCTTTCGCTCCTTGCTTCCAAGGAGACCTTGAAGGAAGCGCTTGCGCTCCTCGGGACCGATGAAACGAAAGATGCGGGCTTTGATACCGTATCGGTTGCCGCTTTGACGAGCGCCACCGTCGGCGATCTTGAAAAGAGCGCTTCGCAAGCCGAAAAGGGTTTAAAGACCCTGCAAAATTCTGCCGATCTTTTGATCGGGATGAAGAACCTTACCGCTTCGGTCAAAACCAACTATCTTGCCAAGATCGACGCGTTGACGGCAGAGCTTTCCGCAAAACTTTCCTCGGCAAACGAAATTCTCTCGCGTGAGCTGGACGACGAAAAGGAGCTGACGAGCGATCGTCTCTCGCTCCTCAACACGCTCCGGACGCTTGTGGCAAAAGCAGAGAAACTCCGCGCTTACGTAGAGGATAAGGATAACGCAGAGAATTTCCTCTCCTCCTTCAACAACTCGCTTGATTCGATCAGCATTTTCCTCTCGGCGATCGCAACCGACTACAACCGCGTGCAATCGCTCAAAGAGAAGGTTGTGGCTTTGATCGAAAGCGTGGAAACGGGAGAAACCGCAATTGCCGCTTCGGCGCTTGAAGCAAGCGTCAAGAGCACGCTCAAAGCGCGGATCTCTTCCTGCGTGGCGGAAGCCAAGACGCTTCTTGCCGAGGCTTCGTCGCTTGCCGTGCAGCAAAAATCCTTCCTGGAAAACGACCTGATCGCAACTGCGGTCAACAAGAGCCGCGAGTACACGCTTGACGCCGACCTTTCGGCAGCCTGCAAGGATCACGAGCTTTCCAAAGACACGATCTTTGCCGCGGCGGTTCTGCCCGCCGAGGAGGATGATGCTCTTGCCGGTGACGAGCAGACGGTTGCCGAAAACAACAATCTCCTCGTTTCGGTGACCTACGGCGAACGCGATCCCGAAACCTTCCAAAAGACAGCCTACAAGACCTTTATTCTGAACTACAACGACTATGCCGTGACCGTGGAGTTCGGCGGCAGGACCTACACTGTCGCGCGCGGCGGATATGTCGTGGTGAAACATTAAGAAAGGGGGGCAAACGATTATGACAAACAATGCAGTTGACACAATTTTAACCGCAGAACCGACGAAAAAGCGCCGAAAGATCGCCTCCCTTGACAGGAGAAAGGCAAGGGCGGGGTGGTTCTTCGTCCTGCCCTTCATCCTGGGCTTTGCGCTCATCTATGTTCCCATGTTTTTTGATTCGGTTGTCATGAGTTTCCAGTCGATGGAAAGCGCCACCGACGGCTCGACCGGTTACAAGATGATCTTCATCGGCATGGAGAACTACCGCAACGCGCTTCTTGTGGACCCGAACTTCGTTCCAACGCTGATTTCGGGGCTCAAACAGCTCGCGTTTGATATTCCTGCCATCCTCATTTTCTCGCTCTTCATGGCAGTCATGCTGAACCAGAAAATGGCGGGACGCGGCTTCTTCCGCGCGATCTTCTTCCTGCCTGTCATCCTTTCGACCGGTATCATGGAGAGCATTGCCGCGGCGGATACGCTCAACACCGCCATGTCCTCGGGCATCGACGATGGTTCGGGAACCAATACCACGAACCAGATCGTTTCCAGCATGGACCTTGAACGCCTCTTTTCCAGCATGAAAGTGGGTACCGAGATCGTGGAATACGTGACCTCGGCGATCAACAATATCTATGATATCGTGAACCGCTCGGGCGTGCAGATGCTCATCTTCCTCGCCGCCCTGCAGTCGATTTCCCCCGCGATCTACGAATCTTGCAAGATCGACGGCGCAACGGCTTGGGAAACCTTCTGGAAGATCACCTTCCCGATGATCAGTCCCATGATCCTTGTGAACGGTATTTACACCATCATCGACTCCTTTACCACCGAGTCCAACCAGGTGATGACCTATATCTCGGGCGTTTATTCGAGAACCGGCGGTATGGTGGTTTCCTCCGCAATGTCCTGGATCTACTTCTTGCTCGTCATCCTGATCGTCGCTGTGATCGGCGCGGTCTTCTCTGCGTTCGTGTTCTACGGGCGTAAGAATGACTAAAGGAGGTGGCGAAACATGAATGCACAGGCAGATAAACAACCCGTGGTCAAGCGCGAGAGCAAAAACCGCATCCGTGTGGAATTTGACAGAACGCCGCTCAAAGACCGCCTCAAAGCCAAGTTCCTCAACAGCTACTTCGTTACGCGCCTCATCATCTGGATCTTCCGGCTGGTTCTTATGGTCGGTATTTCCTACATCGTTCTCTATCCCTTCTTTACCAAGATCGCAGGATCGTTCATGTCCCCCGAGGACCTCGTGGACGTCACCGTGCGACTCATCCCGAAGAACTTTACCCTCGATATCTACAAAGCCATTGTGAGCGAGCTCGGCTACTGGAAAGCCTTTGGCAACACCTTTGCGCTCTCGTTTACCTGCGCGATCCTGCAAACCTTTGTTTGCTGCCTCATCGGCTACGGCTTTGCAAAGTTCAAGTTCAAGGGACGGAACCTGCTCTTTATGCTGGTCATGCTCACCATGATCATCCCGCACCAAACCTTGCAGCTTTCCATGTATATGGAGTTCCGTTACTTTGACATTCTGGGGATTGTCCGTCTCCTCAAGGGCGGCGGAATTCAGATCTTCGGGCTCAACATCAAGGATCTGGGGCCGGGCGTTGCCGCTTTCTTTGAAAAGATCAACATCCTTCCCGATGTGATCCCGATCACGAAAAAGGGCATTGAGGTGACCTCTTCGGGCATCAACCTGCTCAACACCTACCTTCCCTTGATCTTACTCTCGCTCGGTGGGCTTGCCTTTAAGAACGGACTTTACGTCTTCCTTCTGCGGCAGTTCTTCCGCGGCATGCCGGATGAGCTGGAAGAATCGGCTTACATGGACGGTTGCGGACCTTTCCACACCTTCCTTAGGATCATTCTTCCCAACTCGATCCCCATGCTCATTACCGTGTTCCTCTTTGCCTTCTGTTGGCAATGGACGGATGACTATTATACCGGGCTGTTCTTCAGTTCCATGAATACCAGCCTGCTTGTCAAGATCGTCGCGGTCCCGCCCTCGCTGTCGACTTCTTATGCCGGCACCGAGCTCTATAACACCGCGATCCGCAACACCTGCGGTATCATGATCATCTTCCCGCTCGTCATCCTCTACGCCTTCTGCCAGAACTTCCTGGTGCAGGGCATTGAGCACTCGGGTATTGCAAACTAAAGAGAGAAGGAATATGCGGGAACCCTTTTTTGGTAAAAAAGCGGTTCCCGCCCCCCTTCCCAAAAAACCTTTTACAAACAGAAAAAGCGCTTTGCCTTTCGTTGGGCAGAGCGCTTTTTCTTTGTATGAAGTTTTTTATTTATTTCATCATTCTCCGGATCGTTGCGATCTGCTCGGCGGGGATACCGCGTAAGAGCAGATAATTTTCGATCTGCTCGGCGAGCGTATCGCCGGGAGCTTCTTTTACGGTGTTGAGAAAGCCGGTGATCCTTCCAACCTCCGGGGTCTTGTTGATCGTTGCAAAGCCCGAGAAGAGAAAGTCGCGATAGATGTCCTCTTCCGAAACGCCGCAAAGCCCTTCGATGAGAAAGGCGATCAGCCCCGTGCGGTCGGTTCCGATCTTACAATGAAAGAGAAGAGGATAATTTGCTTCGTCGCCGAGGATCGCAAAAACTTTAAGGAGCGATTGCTCGTTGACAGGAGCTGTCAAAATGTTATCAGAGCCGAGGTTTTCCCATTCCATCGGGGCAAAAACGTAATTTACGCTGCTGCCGAGCTTGCTTGCCTCGGTGGTGTCTCCGTTGTCCTTGACCTGTGCCTCGTTGCGCAGATCGATTTCGGTCTTGATCCCAAAATGATCGAGCAGAAGTGCTTTGCCCTCGCTCGTGATGTGCGAAAGCTGACCGGTGCGGAACAGCAAGCCCTGTTTGAGCGTTTTGCCGTCGCTCGTCTTCCAGCCACCGAGATCGCGGCAGTTGGTCACGCCGCCCACGTCCAGGGTGCGGGGGGCGTCGCTCGAAACGTGGACGACCGAAACGTCGCTTTGAAAGACCATGTCGCCCGCTCTGCCTTCCACGTACCAGTAAAGGACTTTTCCAAGCTCCACGTGAAGCAACTCTACGCGGCTGTTGGAAGACTCAATGCGGGTGGGGTTTGTAAAATTTTCGTCCTCGCTGATGATCGCGGCTTCTTTGAGATCAAGGCGCCCGCCGGTCACCTTTCTGCTCCACTTGAGCACAATGGGTTCGGGGCGGCTTTGTTCCGCCTTGCCGTTCATATCCGCGGTTGGGGTGTTGTATTGCTTGCTTTTTAAGTAGGTTTCCTGCGCAGCGGTATGCTGTTGACTGTTGCGGACGGTCAACTCGTACGTGACCGAAACCGCAGGCTCGCTGACATCTTCTTGCGGTGCTTCTTCAATGGGTTCTGTGGCTTTTGGCTGACAGCCGAAAAGCGCGGAAACGAGAAGTAAAAGCGCCAGCAAGAGGGCAGAAACCCTAAATTCGGTTCGTTTCATAAACGATCTCCCTATAGAACGCTTTTCTCCGGTTTATCGCATCATCTTTCGGATCGTTGCGATCTGTTCGGCGGTGACGCCGCGCGAGAGCAGATAGTTTTCGATCTTATCTGCAAGCGTGGATCCCGCAGTTCCCTCTATGGTATTGAGATATTTGTCGATCGCACCGGTGCCTCTCTGACTGCCGATCGATGCAAAGTTGGAGAAAAGATAATCGCGGTAGATATCCTGTTCCTTGACGCCGCAAAGTCCCAAAACGAGGAACGCGATAAGCCCCGTGCGGTCGGTTCCGATGTTGCAGTGGAAGATGATGGGGTAGTTCTCTTCGTCGCCCAGCACTTCAAAGACTTTCAGAAGCGAATCGGCATTGACCGATGCCGTCAACAGGTTGGAGGCAGTGTCATCCATGGGGGCAAACACAAAGTTGACTTTGCTGCCGAGCATACTCTCGGTGGTCGAAGGCGCTTGGGATTCCATACGCAATTCGATTTCGGTTTTGATGCCGAGATCGTCGAGTAGAACTTTTTTGCCGTCTGCGGTAACCTTGTTGAAGTTTGCGGAACGGAAGAGGACGCCTTGCTTCAGAACAACGCCGTCGCGGGCTTTCCAGCCGCCGAGGTCACGGCAGTTGGTGACGCCGTCCACGCCGAGGTTGCGGGGCGCGGTGCTTACCGTGGTAAAGGTTGCAACGTCGCTCTTGAAGATCTGTTTGCCTGCCTTGCCTTCCACATACCAATAAAAGGTTTGACCGATCTCCACGTTGTAGAGCTCCACATAACTGTTTTGGGATTCGATGCGGATCGGGTCACTAAAGGCTTCGTCCTTGCTGATAACGGCGGTCTCGGTGCGATTGATCTGTCCGCCGGTCACCTTGCGGCTCCATTTGAGGAGGATCGGTTGGGGCTTGCTTTCATCGCCTTTGCCGTCCATCTCCTCGGTCACCGCGGTATATTTTCTGGCTTTCAGATAGTTATTCTGCACTTCGGTGTGCGGATCGAGGTTGCGGGCTTTCAGCTCGTAAACAACGGAGATCCCGGGTTCCTCGGTCTGTTCGGTTTGCTGATCGGGCTCTGTTTGTTGTTCGCCATCGGTCGTCTGATCCACAGGTTCGGGCGCTTTGGATTGGCACCCAAACAGGGAAGAGGCGAGAAGCAACAGCGCCAAAAGTAGGGAAAGCAATCCGGTTTGTTTTTTCATGAGAAAGATCTCCTTTACTCTATATGGAGTATTCTTATTATATCATATGGAAAAAAGAAAGTCAACCTCTTTACAAATGCGGGAAAATATGGTAAAATTTCTATATCTGTTGGAACCCTTGAAAGGAGAGCGCCATGACAACTCTTGAGCCGAATGAAAAGATTTTTGCGCTCTTAAAAGAGAGCGAACGCGCCCTTGCCGCGGCGTTTGACCGCGTCGAGGAGATCTGCGCCCACAACTCGCAAAAGGTGCTTTCGGCATTCCTTAACGAGCAGGTGTCCTACGGCGATTTTGCCGAAGTGAACGGCTACGGCTTTTTTGACGACGCCAGGGATAAGATTGAGCGCGTGTTCGCGCGGGTTCTCGGCGCCGAGGACGCCCTCGTGCGCCCGCAGATCCTCTCGGGTACCAACGCCATTTATTTGACCCTTTCGGGGCTTTTGCACCCGGGAGATACGATGGTTGCCATTTCGGGGACGCCTTACGACCCCCTCCAGGAGATCGTCGGCATTCGCGGCGAGAGCCCCTTGGCGCTCAACCGCAACGGCATCTCTTACGAAGAGATCGACCTTTTGGACGACGCCTTTGACCTTGCCGCCATCGAAAAACGCATCAAAGCGGGCGGCGTGCGCTTGGTGGAGATCCAGCGTTCCTGCGGCTACTCGCACAGAAAAGGTCTTTCGGTCGAGCAGATCGCCGAAGTTGCGACCCTTATCAAGAGCATTGATCCCTCTGTCATTCTCTTTTGCGACAACTGCTACGGC
>CADBFJ010000002.1 GCA_902793915.1 uncultured Ruminococcus sp. | reverse complement strand
TAAATAAAAAATTGAAAAACGATATTCATCCGATTGAGGATTATACCGGGATACCGAATCCTTCACTGAATCTGTATTTTGACTTACACCATATGGTGCAGAATTATAAAACCAACGCTTACGAAATAAAAAAAGCGAATGATATTGCGAATAAATCCTTTTCCTGGGCTAAATTTAAAATTATTTATTCATCAGATGGACATCAGCATTTGCGAGCGGAAGCCAATGTTCAGAATAATGAAGTTTCATTTGAACTTTCGCAAAATGAGCTTTCACAATGTCATTGTTCCTGCGGACATACTTTAGATGGCAAAAAGCGTATGTCATATTTTACTTCAAATGGGAAAACCGATGAAACTTTTTTCTGTAATCATGCTTTGATAGTCTGGAAAAAAATAATTCATAGAATTGAAGAAGAGAATCCCGGTAAATACTGGTCGATTGAAAATCTACCTGCGTATTTACACGGAATCGACAAAGCGGCGGACAGTATGTTTGAAGCAATGTACACTAAACTTTCTGCTTCCGAGCGTTATCGAAAGACCGGAGATTTTCTCCACGACCTGCGAATCGAAACCGAAATCCGAAATCGTATTGAAACCGAGATTCTACAAGAAATAGTTTATATTTGAGAGGTAAAAAGAGATGAAAAAAGAGCAAAAAGTGTCAAAGGACAAGAGATATGAGGATAGACACAAGGAAGAACGAAAAGCAAAGTGTATGATTTGGGGCACGAGCGTTGAAAGACCGCTTGCCGAAGAGATCAACGTATTTCTGAAAGCAACCGGTTTCACCAAAGTCCAACTGATCAAAGCCGGCTATCAAGTATTATTAAAAAAGGCCGAAAAGAAAAAGTAATGCTTTTGTCTTTCCTTGTGGGAACGGGAAAAAATACGGAACTCCCCGCCGCTCCACAGGAAAGGAGAGATTATTATCGAGTAGATGCCAAGAAAACCAAAGAATGACATCACGGAAGGAATACCGGATTTTGAAATCCAATCACTCGCAAGAGCTATCTTGCCTGCCATTCAGGAAATGTACAAGGATGAAGCATTTCAGAAAGAATTTGAAGAGTGGCAGAAATCACAATTGAATAGAAAATTACATAAACAGAAATCTCAATGAGGGCATTGAGATAGCCGCAGAATGCGGATCGGGTTTTGCCGTTTTGTTCCCGTACACAAAAAACGGCATTCTGATCGATAGGAAAGGAGAAACAATGAAAAAAGTAACAGAAGTCAATAAACAACTGAAAGCGGTCATTTACGCAAGATACAGTTCGGACAACCAACGTGAAGAATCGATTGAAGGACAGATCCGCGACTGTATGCAATATGCAGAGTACCACAATATCTCAGTTATCAGCACCTATATTGACCGTGCGCTCTCTGCCAAGACAGACAACCGTCCCGAATTCCAACAAATGATAAAGGATAGCGCAAAAGGTCTGTTCGATCTTGTGATTGTCTGGAAGCTCGACCGCTTTGCGCGGAATCGCTATGACGCTTCCCATTACAAAAATGCGTTAAAAGAAAATGGCGTGAAGTTACTGTCGGCAAAAGAGACGATTTCGGAAGGCTCCGAGGGCATCATTCTTGAATCGGTCTTGGAAGGATACGCAGAATATTATTCGGTGGATCTTGCCGAAAAAGTAAGCCGCGGAATGGAAAGCAACGCCTATAAGTGCATGAACAACGGCTCGGTTACACCTATGGGTTATTACGTAGATGAAGAACAGCACCTTCAACTCGATGAAAAGAAAGCGCCGTTCGTCAAGGAAATCTTTACGCGGTTTGCAGACGGCGAGTCGATGAAAGAGATTATTGCCGACATGAACGCGCGCGGCATCGGAATCACGATTAAGGGTAAATGCTTGTCAATCGCAAGTACCTCGGCGAATATCGGTTCAACGGATATGTTGTGGAAAACGCAATTCCGGCAATCATTGATAAAGATTTATTTGACAGAGCGCAAAAGCGGCTTGAGATAAATAAAAAAGCCCCTGCCGCTCACACGGCAAAAGAGGCATATGTGCTGACAACCAAATTGTTTTGTGGCAAATGCGGCGCAATGATGGTCGGCGAAAGCGGTGTAAGCAAATCCGGGAAGCTCTACCATTATTACAAGTGCGTTCGGGCAAAAGGTCACAAATGTGAAAAGAAGGCAATCGGGAAAGGACTTATCGAAGATGTCATCGTCAACGCGCTCATTCAAAAAATCATGAGCGATAAACAGATGAAACGGCTTTCAAAAGAGCTTTACGAGTTGCAACTGCAAGAGGACAGAATCGTTCCGGCGTTGAAACAACAGCTTGCCGAAGTGGAGAAAAAGATCGAGGCAATTCTAACTGCGATAGAGAGCGGAATCATTCTGAAAACGACGAAAAGCCGTCTGGAAAAATTGGAGCAAGAACAGGATCGCCTGACGTTGGAACTGTCCGAGGCGCAACTCAAAAGTCCGGTTCTGACGCAACAACAAATTCTTTACGGACTCACAAGATATCGTAATCTTGATTTTAATACTCTTCGTGGTAAACGAGCACTCATCGACGGCTTTTTACATAAGGCGTTCCTCTACGACGGCTATCTTGTTCTTACTTGTAACTACAAGGAAGGCGACGAGGAGATTTCGCTTGAAGACATTGAAAATTCCGGCATTTCGAAGGCATTTGAGAAACAAAAAAACAAACCCGAACAGGAGTGTTCGGATTTGTTAAAGATTGGTGACCCACCGGGGAATCGAACCCCGGACACCTTGATTAAAAGTCAAGTGCTCTACCGCCTGAGCTAGTGGGTCGTTTTTTCGCTACCCGCCTATTATAACATAAACCCTTTGGCTTGTCAACCTTTTTTTGCGTTTTCTTTCTGCAAAAATGCGTTATTTTTCGGCGCGGATTTCAAGAGAGAGCGGAGAGGATCCATGTGATCCCCTCCGCTTTTTGCCGCGGGAACGACTTATGCGTTCTCCTCGGTTGCGGGAGCTTCCTCTGCGGGAGCAGCTGCTTCTTCAGCGGGAGCTTCTTCCTTCTTTTTTCTGGTCGTGGTCTTTTTGGGAGCGGCTTCTTCCGCGGGAGCTGCTTCTGCCTTTTTCTTGGCGGGAGCCTTCTTTGCGGCGGGCTTCTTCTCCTCGACCTTCTCCTCAACCAGGAGTTTCACGATTGCCATCTCGGCAGCGTCGCCTCTGCGTGCGCCCAGCTTGAAGATCTGGGTGTAGCCGCCCTGACGGGTAGCATAGCGGGGAGCGATCTCGCTGAAGAGTTTGGTCACAACGTCCTCTTTGGTGATATAGGCAAGGGCTGCACGACGGCTGGCAAGCGTATTCTTCTTGCCGAGCGTGATCATTTTTTCGGTCATGGAACGAACTTCCTTGGCTCTTGCAAGCGTGGTTTTGATCTGTCCGTTCTCAAGCAACAGGGTGACCATACCGCGGAGCATTGCATTGCGGTGCGCGGTGGGTCTGCCGAGTTTTCTGTTTCTGGGCATGATTGTCCCTCCTTGTGCTGTAAATTAAATCTTGTTTTCTCCGGGGTTGCTTACTCTTCCTCTTTCTTGAGTTCAAGACCGAGAGAGTGGAGCTTCTGGACAACTTCTTCCAGAGATTTTTTACCGAGGTTGCGGACTTTGATCATATCCTCCTCGGTGCGGTTGACAAGATCTTCAACCGTGTCAATGCTTGCCCGTTTGAGGCAGTTGAAGCTGCGAACGGACAGGTCAAGTTCCTCAATGGTCATCTCAAGGACCTTCTCTTTGATGGTCTCTTCGCGTTCGACCATGATGTCTGCCTTGATTGCCTCTTCGGAGAGTTCAACAAACAAGTTGAGATGCTCGTTGAGAATCTTGGCACCCAGCGAGATCGCTTCTTTGGCGGAAATGGTGCCGTTGGTAAGGATCTCAAGGGTCAATTTGTCGTAGTCGGTGATGTTGCCGACACGCGTATTATCCACCGTGTAGTTGACGTTATACACGGGGGTATAGATCGAATCGGTATAGATCGTTCCGATGGGAGCGCTGGTAGCGGCGCCGAGCACCTGGGTGTGGAGCTGCTTATTGCGTTCCTGCGAGACGTATCCGCGACCTGCGGCAAAGGTGAGCTCCATGTAGAAGCGCTCGCCTTCCCCGACCGTTGCGATGTGGTGCTCGGGGTTCAGGATCTCGATGTCGGAATCCTGCTTGATGTCACCGGCAGTCACGTCTCTCTCGCCGGTCACGTCAATGACCACCGTCTTTGGACCTGCGCAGTGCAGTCTCGCGGTGATGCCTTTGACGTTTAGGACGATCTCGGTCACATCCTCGGTCACGCCGGGGATGGTAGAAAACTCATGGAGGACGCCGTCAATCTTGATGCTGGTAACGGCAACGCCGGGCAGAGAGCTCAAAAGAACTCTGCGAAGAGAGTTGCCGAGCGTAATGCCGTAGCCGCGCTCCAGAGGCTCCACGATGAAAGTACCGTGGGAACCGTCCTCGCTCATATCTACCGTAGAAATGTTCGGCTTTTCAATCTCAATCATTCCAAATAAACCTCCTCATATTCAAACTCAAATTCCATTGGGTAAGCGGGCAAGCGAACAAACTCGTAAACCTTGCCCAAGACGCTGTATTACTTGGAATAAAGTTCGACGATCAGCTGTTCGTTGAAATCGAAGCCCACGTCTTCTCTCTCGGGGAGAGCAACCACTTTTGCGGTCATGTTCTCGGCGTTGACTTCAAGCCACTTCGGAGCGGTCTGTGCGGCGGCAGATTCAGCCAGAGCCTTGAATTTGGGAGACTCTTTGCTGCTATCCTTGACAGCGACAACGTTGCCTGCCTTCACGATGAAGGAAGGAATGTTGACCTTTTTGCCGTCAACCGTGAAGTGACCGTGCAGGACAAGCTGACGAGCTTCTTTGTGGGAAGCGGCAAAGCCCATTCTGTAAACCACATTGTCAAGACGACGCTCCAAGAGGCAGATGAGGTTTTCACCGGTCATACCCTCTTTGCGGTCGGCTTCTTCAAAGTAGTTGACGAACTGACGTTCCAGGACGCCATAGTATCTTCTGGTCTTCTGCTTTTCACGCAGCTGCATACCGTATTCTCTGACCTTCTTGTTGGAAGCGCCGTGCTGACCGGGAGCGGTGGCTCTTCTGTCCAGAGCGCACTTACCGCTGGTGCAACGATCGCCCTTGAGAAAGAGCTTGGTGCCCTCTCTGCGGCAGAGTCTGCATACAGGTCCAGTATATCTTGCCATAATGATGATACCTCCAAGGAATAATTAAACGCGTCTGCGTTTGGGCGGTCTGCAACCATTGTGCGGAACCGGAGTCACGTCTTTGATCATGGTGATCTGAAGACCGACGGTTTCGAGCGCACGGATTGCCGATTCACGTCCGGGGCCGGGCCCCTTCACGAAGACTTCAACCGATTTCAGACCCTGGTCAACAGCCAGACGGCCTGCGGTTTCGGAAGCAGACTGCGCGGCAAAGGGAGTGGACTTCTTGGAACCTTTGAAGCCAAGTTCGCCGGCGGAAGCCCAGGAAATCGTGTTGCCGTAGACGTCCGAGACAGTAACGATCGTGTTGTTGAAGGTTGCCTGAATATGCACGGCGCCCTTCTCGATATTCTTCTTCTCGCGGCGTTTCTTTACAACTTTTTTTGCTGCAACTTTTGCCATTACTGTGCCACTCCTTTACTTCTTCTTGTTTGCAATGGTCTTTGCGGGACCTTTGCGGGTTCTTGCATTGGTTTTGGTTCTCTGCCCTCTTACGGGGAGACCCTTTCTGTGGCGAATGCCGCGGTAGCAGTTGATCTCTACCATTCTCTTGATGTTCATTGCCACGTCACGACGCAGGTCGCCTTCCACCGTGTGGGAGCGTTCGATCTCGTCACGGAGTTTTGCAACTTCTGCTTCGGTCAGATCCTTTGCGCGGGTATCGGGATTGATCCCGGTAGCGGCGAGGATATCGTTTGCGCTCTTGCGCCCGATCCCATAGATGTAGGTCAGAGCGATTTCAACGCGCTTGTTGTTGGGAATGTCAACACCAGCTATACGAGCCATTCTGTTTAATCACCTTTCTGTTGATTTTGCATGGAGTGCGATCAGCCCTGTCTCTGCTTGTGCTTGGGGTTCTCGCAGATGACCATGACTTTGCCTTTTCTCTTGATGATCTTGCACTTTTCGCAGATCTTCTTAACGGATGGTTTGACTTTCATTGAATTCTACCATACCTTTCTTGCTGAAATTTGGTCCTGCTTATTTTGCCCGCCAGGTAATGCGCCCTTTGGTCAGGTCATAGACCGAAACCTCAATGGTCACGCGGTCGCCGGGCAGAATTTTAATGTAATTCATACGCAGTTTGCCGGAAATGTGCGCGGTCACGATATGACCGTTCGGCAATTTGACTTTGAAGCAAGCGTTGGGGAGTGCTTCCACCACCGTGCCTTCAAACTCAATCACATCATCCTTTTGTGCCAGAAAAATCCCTCCCTATGGCAGTTTTGGTTTGTGAATACATCGTTCGGAAATTCGAATTAGAAATCCCGTTCCACTTGCGTGAGGATCAGCACCCCTTGGCTGGTCAGAGCAACCGTGTTTTCGTAGTGCGCGGAAAGAGAGCCGTCGGCGGTCTTTACCGTCCACCCGTCTTTCATATCCCGAACCTCTTCGCCCCCGATGTTGACCATGGGTTCGATGGCGATCGTCATTCCCGCAGAAAGCCGAAGCCCTCTGCCGGGCGTGCCGTAGTTCGGAACGTCGGGTTCCTCGTGCATATCGGTTCCGATGCCGTGTCCAACGTAGCGTTTGACCGTGCTAAAACCGTTTTTGCGTACCAGACTGTCAATGGCAGCGCCAACGTCGCCGAGGCGGTTGCCTGCCTGTACTTGTTCCACACCGGCAAAAAAGCTATCGCGGGTAACAGAAATCAGCCGCTGTGCTTCCTCGCTGACCTTCCCTACCGGGATGGTTCTGGCGGAATCTCCCACGTAGCCGTGGTAGGTTGCGCCGGTGTCGATCTTCACGATATCGCCTTCCTGCAAGACCCTCTTTTTGGAGGGGATCCCATGGATCACCTCGTCGTTGAGGCTGATGCAGGCGCTGGCGGGAAATCCGCCGTAGCCGAGAAAGGTGGGTGTCGCGCCGCATTTTTCAATGTAATGGCGGATCGCCTCATCAATCTCATACGTAGTGATGCCGGGGCGGACGAGATCTCTGGCGACCAGCAATGCTTCGCCCGTAATTCTGCCCGCGTCCTTCATCGCCGCGATTTGTGCGGAGTTTTTCAAGTGGATCATTGTTATGCCTCGAAACGAGAAAGTGCCGAGAATACAAGAGCTGTCGTATCCTCTACCTTTTCCTGTCCTTCCACCGTGACGAGGATGCCCTTCTTGGCGTAATAGTCTTTCAGGGGCTCGGTCTGTGCGTGGAAAGTGGTAAGGCGTTTTTGCACGGTTTCGGGTGCGTCGTCAGCTCTTACGTAAAGAGCTTTGCCGCAGCTGTCACAAATATCTGCCACTTTGGGTGGATTATATTCCACGTGGTAGGATGCGCCGCAGGAGCAAACTCTGCGTCCGCTCATGCGTGCGATAATCTTCTCGTCCGGCACCTCAATGCTGAGCACCACGTCGATCTTCACGCCCATCGCGTCAAGCGCTTCGGCTTGCGGAATGGAGCGGGGGAAACCGTCGAGGATAAAGCCCTTCTTGCAGGTATCGGATGCAAGATACTCTTTGATGATTCCGATCACAACAGCGTCCGGAACCAGTTTGCCCTCGTCAATGTAGGCTTTTGCCTCCAACCCGAGAGCGGTACCCGCTTTCATCGCGGACCGGAGAATATCTCCGGTCGCGATGGCAGGAATTTGATATTTGTCGGAAATCTTCGCGGATTGGGTGCCTTTGCCCGCACCGGGAGCACCAAGTAAAATCAGATTCATAATTCCTCCGTTTGGAAAGCGGGTTTAGTCAAGGAAGCCCTTGTAGTTTCTCATGGAGAGTTGAGCTTCCAGATCCTGCGCGGTCTCAAGTGCCACACCGACAACGATGAGCAAGGAAGTTCCACCGAACGCAATGCTCGAGAATCCGGACGCCACGGCGTTCACGATGAGCGGAATGCCGGAGATGACGATGAGGAAGAGCGCACCGAGGAAGGTGATGCGGTTGAGGATCTTCTTGATATAGTCGGCAGTGGGTCTGCCGGGACGGATCCCGGGGACCGAGCCACCCTGGTTCTTAATGTTGTTGGATACTTCGATCGGATTGAAAGAAATCATGATATAGAAGTAAGAGAACAACAGAATCAGGATGATGAAGAGAACGATATAAAGCGCAGAGTTGTAGTTGAACCAGTTGGAAACCCACTTGGTAAAACCGTTTTCACTCATAAAGCCTGCAATCGTTGCCGGGATCGAAACGATCGAGCTGGCAAAGATAACCGGCATAACGCCCGCCATGTTCATCTTCAGAGGCAGGTTGCTGTTCTGACCGCCGTACATTTTCCGACCGACGACGCGCTTTGCGTACTGGACGGGAATGCGGCGCTCGGAGTTAGTGAACCAAACGATAAGACCGATCACGGCAACCGTCAGGGCAAGCGAGAGGATCACTTCGAGGACACCGATGATATAGCCCTTGGTGTCGTTCTTGGAAGAGACCATCGAGATGAGCCCCTGCACCATTGCGCCACCGCGCGAAATGATGTTGGCAAAGAGGATCATAGAGATTCCGTTGCCGATGCCGCGGTCATTGATCTTTTCTGCAAGCCACATGATCACTGCGGCGCCGGTGCAGAAGCAAGCGACCATAACCGCCATGCCGAAGTAGTATCCGGCTTTATCGGTGGCTTTGGAGATGGTCAGAATGCCGTAGTTACCGAGCAGTTTCACATAGCCGTAAGCGGTGACGAGAGCCAGCACTACCGTGACCCAACGGGTGTAGTTGTTGATCTTTTTTCTGCCCTCTTCGCCCTCTTTGGAGAGTCTCTCCAGAGCGGGGATGGCAATGGTCAACAGCTGCATCACGATGGACGCGGTAATGTAGGGCGTAACCGACAGAGCAAAGAAGGTTGCTTTGCTGAAAGCGTCGCCCGACAAAAGGCTGACAAACTGGAAGATGCTGCCTTCGTAATAGGTCGCGAGATTCTGCACCTCTTCAATGTTGATGAAGGGGACGTAGAGGTTAGCGCCGATACGATAGAGCAGGATGATCATGATGGTAAAGAGGAGTTTTCTCTTCAGTTCTGGCGTTTTCCACGCGTTTTTGAAGGTTTGAAACATCTTCTTACACCTCCTCTACCTTGCCGCCTGCCGCTTCAATCTTCTCCTTGGCGGTTGCCGAAAAGACAGTCGCCTTCACAGTGAGTTTTTTGGTGAGTTCGCCATTGCCGAGGATCTTAAGACCGTCCAGGGCTTTGCTGGCTTTGCCGGTTGCCAGAAGCAGATCGAGATCCACAACGGTACCGTCCACAAATGCGTTCAGATCCTTCACATTGACAATTGCATAGTGCTTTGCAAAGGGATTCTTAAAGCCGCGTTTGGGATGCAGACGATAAATCGGGAACTGACCGCCTTCAAATCCGGGTCTGACACCGCCGCCGGAGCGCGCGTTCTGACCCTTGTGACCCTTGCCGGCGGTTTTGCCGTTACCCGACCCGGGTCCTCTGCCCTTTCTGTAGGCGGCTTTTGCCGAACCTGCAGCCGGGCTCAATTCATGGAGTTTCATGTTCGTTCCCTCCTTATGCTTTTTCTACGGTTTCGACCTTCACAAGGTGAGAAAGGATCTTCACCTTACCGGCAAGGACGCCGTTGTCTTCGTGAATGACGAAATCACCGATTTTAACAAGACCGAGGGACTTTGCTGTTGCCTTCTGGTTCGGCTTGCCGCCGATGAGGCTCTTTACGAGAGTAACTTTCTTCATATCTGTTCCCTCCCGTTCAGTCCTTGATCTGTTCTACGGGGATGTCGCGGATCTTTGCGACTTCCTCGGCAGTGCGGAGCGACTTCAGACCTTCCATCGTAGCCTTGACCACGTTGGTGGGGTTATTGGAGCGCAGGCACTTTGCGCGAATGTTCGTGATGCCGGCAGCTTCGAGGACCATACGGACCTTGCCGCCTGCGATGATACCGGTACCGGGAGCGGCGGGCTTCATGAGAACCTTGCCGGCGCCGAATTCACCGATGACCTGGTGGGGAATCGAGGTTCCCTTGAGGGAAACCTTGACCATATTTTTCTTTGCATCTTCGATTCCCTTGCGGATTGCTTCGGGAACTTCTGCTGCCTTGCCAAGTCCTACGCCAACGCGACCGGCTCCGTCACCGACTACCATGAGTGCGGCGAAACGGGCGATACGACCACCCTTGACGGTCTTGGACACACGGTTCAGAGCGATGAGCGACTCTTTGAGTTCCGGCCCATCGGTTTTGCGTTTTTCAACCATAATTGAATGTTCCTCCAAAATGTTCAATAACCTATTCGTTTGTTGAACAGTGTATAAACCGGAAAATCAGAACTTCAGGCCGCCCTCGCGAGCGCCTTCAGCCAGTTCCGATACACGTCCGTGGTACAGGTAGCCACCTCTGTCGAAAACGACTTCGGTAATGCCCTCTGCAATTGCTTTTTCTGCGATCTGTTTGCCGATTTCGCGGGCTGCGGCTTTGTTGCCACCGTTGCCGGTGAACCCATTGCCGAAAGTGGAAGCGCTGACCAGCGTCACGCCCTTCACGTCGTCAATGATCTGTGCGCTGATGTTCGCATTGGAACGGTACACAGCAAGACGAGGACGCTCTGCAGTACCCGAAATCTTTGCTCTGACTCTCTTATGTCTCTTGAGACGAGCCTTATTTGCATCTTTTCTTGATACCATGTCATGTCACTCCTTTCTATTATTTGCCCTTGCCGGCTTTACCAGCCTTGCGGCGGATATGCTCGTCGGCATACTTCACGCCCTTGCCATGGTAGGGTTCGGGCGGTCTCTTACCGCGGATGACGGCAGCGGTCTGTCCGACCTTCTGCTTGTCAATCCCCTTCACGATGATCGTGTTGGGGTCCGGCACGTCGAAGGTGATGCCATCACTCTCGGTGAGAATGAAGTTCGCCTGGGGTTTGCCGGTTGCGGGCATGAGAGAATGTCCCAGATAGAGCTGCAGTTCTTTGCCCTGCTTCACAGCCTTGTAGCCGACGCCGACGATCTCGAGTTTCTTCGAGAAACCGTTGGTGACGCCTTCGACCATGTTGAAGAGCAGCGCACGGGTAAGACCGTGGAGACTGCGATCCTCTTTCTCATCGGTGGGACGAGTAACGATCAGTTCGTTGCCCTCAACTTTGAGGGTCATACGATCGCTCATTTTTTCGGTGAGCGTTCCGAGTTTCCCCTTCACGGTAACGAGGTTGCCCTCGCCGATCGTGACGGTCACGCCTGCGGGAATCGCAATAGGCATTCTTCCAATTCTAGACATTGTCAGTACCTCCTATCCCGATTACCAGACGAACGCAAGGACTTCACCGCCGACGTTCTGGGCTTTCGCCTCTTTGCCGGTCATGATTCCCTTGGACGTGGAAACGATTGCAATGCCGAGACCGTTCATCACGCTGGGCATATCTTCGCAGCTTGCGTAGATCCGAAGACCGGGTTTGGAGACCCGACGGATGCCGCGGATGACCTTGCCCTTGCCGGGCAGGTACTTCAGGGTCACACGGATGATGCCCTGGTTGCCGTTGTCAACGACTTCGTACGATTTGACATAACCCTCTCTCACGAGGATGTCGGCGATTGCCTTTTTCATATTGGACGCCGGAATGTCCACCGTTTGATGCTTTGCGTTGTTCGCATTGCGGATTCTGGTGAGCATATCAGCGATCACATCAGACATTTGCATAGTATTTTCCTCCTATATGCAAGTTAAAAATTTCTTGCCTGCCGCTCGCGGGCGGCGGCGGATCGGCGGTTAAATCGAACTGCCTTGCGGCTGGTCTAATTTCCTTTCCGACCGTTGGGGGTTTTCGGTTGGGAACTTTCTTACCAGGAAGCTTTCTTCACACCCGGAATCTCGCCCTTGTAGGCAAGGTTACGGAAGCAGATACGGCAGATACCGAACTTGCGGAGATACGCATGAGGACGGCCGCAGATCTTGCAACGGTTGTGGCTTCTGGTCGAGAACTTCTGTTCCTTTTGCTGTTTGAGAATCATGGACTTTTTAGCCATTGTCGTTCCTCCTTACTGTTTTGCGAAGGGAGCGCCGAAGAGCTTGAGCAGCTCGCGGGCCTCTTCATCGGTGGTAGCGGTGGTGACAAAGCAGATGTCCATACCGCGAATCTTCTCGACCTTATCGTAGTCGATTTCGGGGAAGATCAGTTGCTCTTTCAGACCGAGGGCATAGTTGCCTCTGCCGTCAAAAGCGTTGGGGTTGATACCCTTGAAGTCGCGGACTCTCGGAAGAGCGAAGTTGAAAAGACGATCCATGAATTCATACATTCTGTCGCCGCGCAGAGTGACTTTGGCACCGATCTTCATACCCTGACGGATCTTGAAGTTTGCCACAGACTTCTTTGCGTAGGTGGGAACCGCTTTCTGACCCGAGATGAGAGCGAGGTCGCCAAGGACTGCGTCGAGAGCCTTGGAGTTATCCTTGGCTTCGCCAACGCCGACGTTGATGACGATCTTGTCCAGTTTCGGGATCTGCATCACGCTCTTGTAGTTGTACTGCTTCATGAGGGCGGGAGCAATTTCAGCCTTATAGAGATCTTTCAGTCTTGCCATTTTCTCTGCCCTCCTTAATCAAATTTGTATCCGCATTTGGCGCAGACACGAACCTTTTTGTCGCCGTCCATGACCACTTTGGTACGGACGCCGCCCTTGCACTTGGGGCAGTAGAGGGCAACTTTGGACGCGTAGATGGCGCCTTCGGCGTCAACGATCGCGCTGTTCTCGCCCTGCTTGCGAGCCTTCACGTGCTTGTGAATGATGTTAGCGCCCTTGACGAGCACTTTGCCCTCCTCGGGGGAGGTGGCGATCACTTCGCCCTGAACACCCTTGTCATCTCCGGAGAGAACCACAACGGTATCGCCTTTTTTGATATGCAGTTTAGCCATTGTCGTTTTCCTCCATTAAAGCACTTCGGGAGCCAGAGACAGGATCTTCAGATAATCCTTATCACGAAGCTCTCTTGCGACAGGCCCAAAGATACGGGTTCCGCGAGGGGTCTTGTCTTCACGAATAATGACAGCCGCATTCTCGTCGAACTTGATATAGGAGCCGTCCGCTCTTTTGACACCGTGCACGGTTCTGACGACGACAGCCTTAACGACTTCGCCCTTCTTCACTACTCCGCCGGGAGTAGCTTTTTTGACCGCGCACACCACAACGTCACCGATGTTGGCATATCTTCTGCCGGTGCCGCCCAGGACTCTGATGCACATCAGTTCCTTGGCACCCGTGTTATCGGCAACCTTCATTAACGATTGCTGTTGAATCACTTTCTTTTCCTCCTACTGATTCAATACGCTACGACGTATTTACTATTCGAATGAACGCAAAGATTACTTTGCTTTTTCAATGATTTCGACAACACGCCATCTTTTCGTTTTGGAAAGGGGTCTTGTTTCCATCAGTTTGACCTTGTCGCCCTCGCCGCAGTTCATATCGTCCTGCGCGTGAACTTTCAAGGTTCTCTTCACGATCTTGCCGTAAATCGGGTGCTTCACGTTATCCTCGATAGCAACGACAACCGTCTTTTCCATCTTATTGCTGACAACGATCCCGACTCTGGTTTTTCTCAATGCTCTTTCTTCCATTGACTTACGCCTCCTTCTTCTTCATTTCCTGAAGGACCGTGAGGACGCGAGCGATGTCGCGCTTCACATCGGTCATTTTGTGAGGGTTGTCAAGTTGGTTGATCGCGTGCTGAAAACGAAGATTGAAGAGCTCGGTTTTGAGATCCTTCAGCTTTGCTTCCAGAGCATCCACAGACATACTTCTGAGTTCTGCTGCTTTCATGGCTTAACCCTCCTTTGCTTCAGACTTGGAAACGAACTTGGTTTTAATGGGAAGCTTGTGTCCTGCAAGACGCATTGCTTCTTTTGCAACGTCTTCCGAAACGCCGTCCATCTCGAAGAGGACGCGACCCGGTTTGACGACTGCCACCCAGTACTCGGGCGAACCTTTACCGGAACCCATACGGGTTTCGGCAGGCTTCTCGGTGATGGGCTTATCCGGGAAGATCTTGATCCAAACCTGACCGCCACGCTTGATGTAACGAGTCATAGCGATACGGGCTGCTTCGATCTGGTTGCTGGTGATCCAGGAAGGCTCCAGGGCAACAAGACCGTAGGAACCGTTGCTGAGGGTAGTCCCTCTGGAGGCTTTGCCTTTCAGTCTTCCGCGCTGAACACGACGGAATTTTACTCTTTTCGGCATCAACATAATTATTTAGCGCCTCCTTCTCTCGGCGTTCTGTCACGACGCTCGCCGTTTCTCTGACCCTGCGGACGGTTACCGTCACGACGGTCAAAGCGACCTGCGCCCGAGCCCTGACCGGGGCGACGGTCGGGACGATCACCGCGATGATCTCTGCGATCGCCGCGATTGTCGCGTCTCTGGCTGCCCGGACGGGTGACTTCGTTCAGAATTTCGCCTTTGTAGATCCAAACCTTCACGCCGATCTTGCCGTAGGTGGTGTTTGCTTCCGCAAAACCGTAGGTAATGTCGGCACGGAGGGTCTGAAGCGGGATAGTTCCCTCATGATAATGCTCGCTACGTGCGATTTCGGCACCGCCGAGACGACCGCCGCAGCTGATCTTGATACCTTTGGCGCCAAGGCGCATGGTGTTACGGATCGCCATTTTCATAGCGCGACGGAACGCCACACGACCCTCGAGCTGGCGGGCGATGTTCTCCGCCACCAGTTGAGCGTCAAGGTCGGGTTGACGGACTTCCACCACGTTGAGCACGGTGGGTTTGCCGACGATCTTTTCGACGGCGAGTCTGTACTTCTCGATATCCGAGCCGCCTTTGCCGATCACAAGACCGGGTTTTGCACAGTTGACAAAGACCCGAACTCTGTGGGTATCGCGCTCGATCTCGATTTTGGAAATGCCTGCGTCATAGAGTTCCTTCTTGAGGTACTTTCTGACGTTGTAGTCGGAAACAAGGGTATCTCCAAAGACTTCGTCCTTTGCGAACCATCTTGAATTCCAGCCACGAATGACACCAACTCTCAAACCGTTGGGATTAACTTTCTGACCCATTCTTGTTTCCTCCTCTCTCAGTCTTTTTCCTTGACCACCATGGTGATGTGGCTGGTGCGTTTCAGGATGCGGTCTGCACTGCCCTTGGCTCTCGGCATGATGCGCTTGAGCGTGGGACCGGGGCAGACGAAGCATTCGGAAACGTACAGTTTCGATGCATCCATGTGGAAATTGTTTTCCGCGTTGGCAATCGCGCTGTTGAGCAGTTTAATCAGCAGCTCGGATGCGGCGCGGGGCTTGTTTTGCAGAATGCCCAGGGCAACGGCAGCATCCTTACCGCGAATGAGGTCAAGGACGTACTGAACTTTGCGGGGGGAAATTCTGGCATAGCGCAGATAAGCTTTTGCTTCCATTGTAATTTCCTCCTATCAGTTGCCGTTGTTGGACGTCTTGGAGCCTGCGTGGCCCTTGAACGTGCGGGTGGGGGCAAACTCGCCGAGCTTGTGTCCCACCATGTCCTCGGTCACATACACCGGGACGTGCTTTCTGCCGTCGTGGACGGCGATCGTGTGACCCACAAATTCCGGGAAAATAGTGGAAGAGCGGGACCAGGTTTTGAGAACCTTCTTTTCGCCTTTGTCGTTCATCTGGCAAATGCGATCGAAGAGTTTTTGCTCCACAAACGGAGCTTTTTTCGAACTTCTGCTCATCTTCTATTTCCTCCTTATTTGACGTTTCTGCGTTTCACGATGAATTTGTTGGTGCGAGCCTTCTTGTTACGGGTCTTGTAGCCCAGAGCCGGTTTACCCCAAGGGGTTACGGGACCGGGATGACCGATCGGAGATTTGCCTTCACCACCACCGTGAGGGTGATCGCAGGGGTTCATGACAGAGCCGCGGACGGTAGGACGGATGCCCTTGTGTCTCGTTTTACCGGCTTTGCCGACCTTAACGGTGTCGTGCTCCAGGTTACCGATCTGACCGATGGTTGCTTTGCAATCCAGACGGACGTAACGGGTTTCCCCCGAAGGCAGACGGATCTGTGCCATGCCGTTTGCTTCCTTGGAAATGAGCTGTGCCATGGCACCGGCGGAGCGAACGAGCTGTGCGCCCTTGCCGGGATAAAGTTCGATGCTGTTGATCACGGTACCGACCGGGATGTTGGCAAGAGGCAGGGTGTTGCCCGGCTTGATGTCTGCATCCGCGCTCGAGTAGATCACGTCGCCGGCATGGAGGCCGTCGGGAGCGAGCACGTAGCTCTTGGTGCCTTCGGTATCCTGCAGGAGTGCAATGTAAGCGGTGCGGTTGGGATCGTATTCGATACCGACGACCGTGTTTGCATTGGCGTTCTGACGCTTGAAGTCGATGATACGGTACTTGATCTTGTTGCCGCCGCCTCTGTGACGGACGGTGATGCGACCGTAGCTGTTACGGCCGGCATGCTTTTTCTTGGTGACGATCAGGCTCTTCTCGGGAGAAAACTTGGTAATTTCCTCAAACGAAGGAACCGACATATTCCGTCTTGCCGGAGTCGTAGGCTTATACTTCACTGTAGGCATATTCGTTTCCTCCTACTTTAGTTCAGCCCTTCGAAGAACTCGATGGCGCCGGAATCGGCAGTCAGAGTGACGATTGCCTTTTTCCATTCCGAGGTGTACCCTGCGTGCACGCCGAGTCTCTTGGGCTTCTTCTTCATGTTGATGGTGCGAACGGTCGCAACCTTCACCTTGTTACCGAACACCTCTTCCACAGCCTTTGCGATCTGGGGCTTGGTGGCGTCCTTGCGGACTTCAAAGGTGTAGGTCTTTGCCTGCATGGCATCCATGGCGGCCTCGGTGATGATGGGTCTCAAAATAATATCCTGTGCGAATTTCATTTTGCGTACACCTCCTCAAGTTTCTTGACCGCTTCCACAGTCATGACCAGCTTCTCGGCATTGAGGACGTCATAGACGTTCAGCGTGCTGTACTGGGTGGTCTTGGCGGTGGGGATGTTGTTGCAGCTTCTGATGACCGCGCTATCGACGGTATCCAGCACCACAAGAGCGCTCATGGGCTTCGTTGCGGTTCTGGTCTCGGTGCCGTAAACGGGAGCGCCGTCCACAACAGCGATGGTCTTGTAGGTCTTCTCATAGCTCTTTTCAAAGCCGAAAGCCGAGAACATACCCGCCATCGTTTTGGTAGAGGGAGCATTCAGCGTAATGGCATCCACAACGACGAGGTTGCCGTTTGCGACTTTGTCCGAAAGAGCGCTGAAGAGAGCGACTCTGCGGGTCTTCTTGTTCATGGCAAGGCGATAATCTCTGGGCTTCGGACCGAGAGCAACGCCGCCGTGCGTCCATTGAGGAGAGCGGGTGGAACCCTGACGGGCTCTGCCGGTTCCCTTTTGTCTCCAGGGCTTTCTGCCGCCGCCCGAAACTTCGGTGCGGGTCAGAGTGGACTGCGTGCCCTGTCTTTGGTTCATGAGATAGGTTCTCACTGCGGCATGGAGGACCGCAGCGTTCACGTCTGCGCCGAACAGCTTGTCGGAAAGGGTCAGCTCACCGACTTCCTTGCCGGACATATTCACGATTTTAACGACTGGCATATTGGTTTCCTCCTTCCGTTAAGCTTTCACGGAATCGCGGATGAACACGATGCCGTTCTTGTTGCCGGGAACCGCGCCTTTGATGGCGAGCAGGTTCCGCTCGGCGTCGATTTTCACCACGGTCAGATTCTGGATGGTGACCTGCTCGTTACCGTACTGACCAGCCATCTTCTTGTTCTTGAAGACGCGGGACGGCGAGGAGTTTGCGCCCATGGAACCGACTTCGCGGTGGATGGGGCCAACGCCGTGGGTGGAGCAGAGGGTGTGGTGGTTCCAGCGTTTGATGGAACCGGTGTAGCCGTGACCTCTCGTCATACCGGTTACGTCGACCTTGTCGCCGACGGCGAAGGTTTCGACGGTGATGACGTCGCCCACGTTTGCCGAGCAATCATCCAAACGGAATTCCTTGAGGTGCTTCTTGAGCGGCAGGTTGGCTGCTGCGAAGTGACCTTTTTCCGCTTTGGTCAGATGTTTTTCCTTGACTTCCGCAAAGCCGAGCTGCAGGGCGTCGTAACCGTCTTTTTCAGCGGTTTTCTTCTGTGCCACTACGCAGGGACCTGCTTCGATCAGGGTAACGGGAATGACGTTTCCGACTTCGTCGAAAATCTGCGTCATGCCGATTTTTTTACCGATCATACCCTTTTTCATTTTTGAGATTTCCTCCTGTAAATTATTGGTTGACAGTTGGGTTGACTGCCAACATGACTTACAAAGTTACCGATCATTTTTGCCCCGAATGGGGTAACAACTCGGCTGTTGTCTTTGTTTTTGCCGATTGGGAACGGGATTGCTTGATATTAAATGAAAATTTAAATCTCGATCTCAACGCCGGCGGGAAGTTCGACGCTCATGAGCGCGTCCACAACCTGCTTGGACGGCTTCAGAATGTCGATGAGTCTTTTGTGCGTGCGATACTCGAACTGTTCGCGGCTATCCTTGTACTTGTGCACGGCGCGGAGGATCGTAACGATCTCCTTGTCGGTGGGAAGCGGGATAGGACCCGAAACTTCGGCGCCGTTCCGCTTGGCAACTTCCACGATCTTCTTCGCGGCGTTGTCAACCAAAACGTGGTCGTAGCTCTTCAGTTTGACTCTGATCTTTTCTGTGACTGCCATTGACTTGCCTCCTTATAGATTTTGCTTGCCTGCGGCGACGATTATAAATAAAATGGAAACCGTCCGCCTGCAGGATGCAGTTCGCAAGGCAGGCATTTCCTACAACACTGTTCCGTGGGTTTCTTCCCCTTTCCGAAAGAAACGGAGTTTGCCTGCCCGGCAGCATTCCGGGTAAGACAAATTCCGGGGAATTCAGAAGTTGGGAATACGGAAGCGCAGCGCGCGTTCGCGCTGTTTTGCGTGCTTCGGTGAACACCTTTCGCCCGGTTAACGGACATACTCCACGAAAATTCCCTACGCAGGCGTCCCCGCGTAGCAACCTTTCGCTTCTTCGCATATCAAGCCTTGCTATTATATCATATAGAAACGCGAAATGCAATCCCATTGTATTCGTCAAAAAGTAGATTTTTTCCATATTATTTTGTGCAAAATATACCAATTTACACAAAAAACAGGCAAAATGGGGGCAAAATGAGGATCGCAAGCCAGGCAAACCGGAAAAAAGCCTATCATTTTCGCTTACAAAGCGCTTTTTCGTCTTCTTCGGGGCAAAAAAGAGCAGTTGGAAACATTTTGTTCACATTTCTGTTCTATAATAGAGGCAACAAACCCCACCGAAAGGGATTATCCTATGCTTTCAAAAAAACCGATTTGCATTTTGCGCGCGGCGATCTACGTCTGCGGCGGTCTTGCGGGAGTCTTTCAACTCCTCTCGGCGCTGCTCTCGTTTGACCCGAACGCAAATTACTTTTTGGGCGGCGCGATCCTCCCGATCTTTGCCATCGTCTTTGCCATGCTCGGCGTTGGATCTGCCGTTGCGTTTGCATTTCTCAACAAAGAAGAGCTCCCGCAGGCGTCTCGCTTTGCGTTTTTGCCCCCTGCGATCTTCTTCTGTGCGCTCTTCCCTGCCGTTTTGAGCTTTGCAAACGGTTCTTCGCCGATTGCAGATCGTCTTGCCGTCGTCTCGGCGATCCTGCTTCTTTTGTCGGCGCTCTATTGTCTCCTTTCGATCTTTCGAAACGACCAAAAGCACCGCGGCATTCTCGCGCTGCTCGGTTTTTCGCCAGTCCTCGCGCTCGCATCTCTCACGTTGTTCTTTTATTTTGACAAATCAATCGAAATGAACTCTCCCCTAAAAGTTTCCCTACAAGCGGGGTTGCTCTTTGGAATGTTTCTCTTTCTCTGCGAGCTTCGCCGCCTGCTCGGGCGACCGCTCCCGAAGCTGCTTTTGGGGTTGCGCCTCTCGCTCTTTCCGATCGCATCACTCGGCTCGTGCTTGCTCGTTCCGCTTGTAATCACCGGCGGATGCAAACGACTTGACTACCTGTTTGGCGCTTTGCTTCTCCTCTCTCTGCAAATAGCGCTTCTGTTCGATCTCTTTTCTACCCGCAAAAACAGCTGACCGAATCGCACTCTATATATAAAAGGAAGAAAACCGTTTTTTCCGAAAGGAGTTTCCATGGACGCCAATACCCGCATCCAATGGCTGCATAAAAAGATCGCCATGAAAAGCTACCCCAATGCCCAGCGGCTTGCCGAGCGTTTCGGCATTTCGCACCGCCAGGCGCAGCGCGATCTCGATTATCTCAAAAACAAGCTCTCTGCGCCGATCGCCTACGATCCAAAGCGCAAAGGCTTTTATTACAGCGAACCGTTCAACCTTCCTCTGCTCCTCTCTTCGGACAACGACGAGCTATACATCAAAGAGATTTTGCAGGCGGGCGATCGAGAGCTGGAAGCCGAAGATTCGATCATCCAGATGCAGATCCCTTATTCTGCGCTCATTGAGATCCCGGACAAATTGACCGCGCTCGAACTCAGCCGCTACATCATTGCAAAAAAGAACAATGACCGCTATCTCTGCGAGTTCCACAGCATTGAAAAGTTCATTGGCGTTCTGTTCTCTCTGGGAAGCGCCTTTCGCATCGTCGAACCGGTCTGGTTGCGCGAAAAAGTCATGGAACGCGCAGCCCTTGCTCTCGCTTCCAACAGCGATGAATATTTTAATAAAGATTAAGTTTTATTCTAAAAATTAAAGTGTGCAAAAAAGCCGCGCTGCAATCAAGCAGCGCGGCTTTTCTCTTGTAAAATAAGGTTCAGATGACTTCCACACGAATGGTATTGGTGCTGCCGACCTGCGAGGAAGTGCCGCCGGTAATGATGATCCTGTCCCCCGATTGCAGTCCGAGCGTTTTCTTGGCGATCTGCTTGGCGTTGTAGAAAAGCACCTCGATCGAGGGATAAACCTCGCACATGACAGGGATAACGCCCCAGGAAAGCCCCAACTGCTGGAAAGTCTTTTCGTTGACCGAAAGACCGATGATATCCATAGGCGGGCGAAAACGCGAGACCATGCGGACGGTCCTGCCGGAAAGCGAACAGACTACGATGGCTTTTGCGTCGATGTCGTTCGCCATGCCGACTACCGCGTGCGAAACGGCGTCCATCTCACTGCGAATCTGAAAATCTGTCTTGGTAAAGCGTTTTTTGTAGTGAATGTTCCTCTCGGCAGCCTCGGCGATCTTTGCCATGGTCTTCACGGTCAGCACCGGGTGCTTGCCCGCGGCTGTCTCGCCCGAGAGCATGATGGCGCTCGTACCGTCAAAAACGGCATTTGCCACGTCCGAGATCTCGGCACGGGTCGGACGAGGATTCTGGATCATGGATTCGAGCATCTCGGTTGCGGTAATGACGCGCTTGCCGAGCATTCTGCATTTGGTAATGAGCTGTTTTTGGATAGCCGGCAGTTCCTCGAAGGGGATCTCAACGCCCATGTCGCCGCGGCCGATCATAATGCCGTCGCAAACCGAGCAGATCTCCTCGATGTTCTCAATACCGGAACGGTTCTCGATCTTTGCGATGATGCTGATCTGCTTTGCGCCGTTGGCGTTCAGAAAATTGATCACGTCGAGAACGTCCTGCTTGCAGGAAACAAAGGAGCAAGCGACGTAATCAACGTCGTTTTTGATACCGAAGAGCAGGTCGCTCTTATCCTGTTCGCTGAGGTAGACCTGTTTTAAGACCTTGCCGGGAAAGCTCATGCTCTTGCGGTTCGAGATCTCGCCGCCTTCCTCGACTCGGCAGATAATGTCGCTTCCTTTGACCTCGACCACCTTGAAGATGAGAAGTCCGTTGTTGACAAGGATGGTATCGCCGGCGGTCATCTCCTTTGCAAGGTCTTTATAGCTGACCGATACGATGGTGTTATCGCCCTCGATACTGCGGGTCGTGAAGGTAAAGGTGTCGCCCTCTTTTAAGATGTACTTTCCGTCCTTAAAAACGCCGATGCGGTATTCGGGGCCCTTGGTGTCCAGCATGATGGCAAGCGGACGACCGGCAGCCTCGCGGACGCGTTTTAAGCGATCGATCTTGATTTGGTGATCTTCGTGCGTTCCGTGGGAAAAGTTCAGGCGCGCGATATTCATGCCGGCCTCCAGCATTTTGGCAAGCGTTTCCTCGCTTTCGCTGGCAGGGCCAATGGTGCAGACAATTTTTGTTTTTCTCATGAGGCTTCCTCCTCAAACAGAGTTCAATTTTCGGGGGGCGCAAAAAGGAGCGCCATCCTCCCCCAGTATCATTGTAGCACATCGAATGAAAAAAGGCAAGAGCTTTTTGCAGAAAAAGAGAACCGCTCTTGCAAGAAACAAAAAAATTTGCTATACTGAAGCAAAGGAGGCGATCGCTTTGAACCAAATCGCAAAAACCATCGTCATCACGGGGGCGAGCGACGGGATTGGAAAAGCCGCCGCAAAACAGCTCGCAGCCCTCGGGCACAAGGTCGTCATCGTCGGGAGAAACCCCGAAAAAACCAAAAAAGCGGCAGAGGAATTGGGCGCACCCTATCACCTATGCGACTATTCGGATCTTTCCCAAGTCGTGCGGCTTGCAAACGAGCTTTACAGCTACGAAAGGATCGACGTGCTTGCCAACAATGCGGGAGGATTGCAAACCGCGCTGGAGAAAACCAAAGACGGCTTTGACAAGACCTTCCAGGTCAATCTGCTCGGCGGGCTTTTGCTCACGCTTCTACTGCTCGATAAGCTCGCAGAGAGCCACGCAACGGTCATTCAGACCTCGAGCATTGCATCCAATCTTTACGGCACCGATTTTGACAGAACCGATCTGCAAAACGAACGCGCAAGGTCGGTCAGAAAAGCCTACGGTTACTCGAAACTCGAAGACGCTCTGATGACGCGCGAATTGCAAAAAAGATACGGCGACCGCATTGCCGCAGTTGCGTTTGAGCCCGGTGTGGCAAAAACCAATTTTGCCTGGGACGCAAAAGGCTTTTTGCGTTTTGCCTACCACTCGCCCCTGCGTCATCTCTTTACCATCTCGCCCGAAACGAGCGCCAAGCGGCTGACCCGACTTGCAGTCGGGACGCCCGGCACCGATTTTATTCCCGGCGAGCTTTACAGCTACGAAAAACTTTACAAGCTCAAATTCCGCGACCCGGACGGCGAGATTGCGAAAGCCTTTTTCGACGATTGCCTCTCGCTCCTTCGCCCCTATCTTGCTTGACAGAAAGGCTCCTCATGCAACCGATCCGAAGCATTGACCTACACCTTCACACAACGATCTCGGACGGAACCGATACGCCCGAAGAGCTCCTCGCCGCTGCGCGTGCGGCGAAACTTTTTCTGTTTTCTATCACCGACCACGACGCGCTCGACGCGGCTTTTCTCGTTCCGCTCCTCCTCAAAGCGGGCGATCCCAAATTCCTTTCGGGCATTGAATTTACCTCCAAGGACGAAACCGGAAAATGCCACATTCTCGGCTATGGGTTTGATTCAAACAACCCGGCGCTTCTTGCGCTCGCGGCGCGCGGACACGATCTGCGCGTCAAAAAAGCCGCCGCGCGCTTTGACTTTCTGGAAAGCGAATACAGCATCTCCTTCCCAAAGGAAGAAGTCGAAAGAGTGCTCTCGCTGAAAGGTCCGAGCAAAGCGCATATTTGGAACCTGATGGTGAGATTGGGGTATGCCGCCACGATGGAGGAAGCCCTGCAAAAGCTCGGTAGAATGTACTACACAGGAGAGTATATCAGCGCCGAGGAAGCGATTGCGGCGATCCTTGGTGCGGGCGGCGTCCCGGTGCTTGCACACCCTTTCCACGGCAGTGGAAACGAGCGCATCGAGCCCGACAAAATGGAAGAACGCATCGTCCACCTCATGGGCTACGGACTGCAAGGGTTGGAAGTCTTTTACTCGACCTTTGCCCCCGAAGTTCGCCAAGCCGCGCTCGCCCTTGCCAAAAAATATCGTCTCTTTGCCACGGCGGGCAGCGATTATCATGGAACGAACAAGCGCGTGCAGATCGGTGAAACCGGGCTCTATCCCAACGATCTTCCGGGGGAGCTGCTTGCGTTTCTTGCACGGTTCGGTCTTGCATAAAAACGCAGGGGCGCCCGTTTTTCAAAAAAGCTGTACAAAAGATAGGTTTTGTGCTATAATATAAAAAATGGTAAAAAGAGGGCATGCTATGAACATCTGGCACGACATGGACCCAAAGCAGATCTCGCCTAACGATTTCAGCGCAGTCATCGAGATCCCCAAGGGGAGCAACTGCAAATACGAGATGGACAAATACACAGGACTTCTGCGCCTTGACCGCGTGCTTTACACCTCGACCCACTATCCGGCAAACTATGGCTTTATTCCCCGCACCTTTGCCGACGACGGCGACCCGCTCGACGTGTTGGTGCTTTGCGCCGATCCGATCTACCCTATGACGCTGATCCGCGCCTTCCCGATCGGCGGCGTGCGCATGATCGACGGCGGCAGGATCGACGACAAGATCATTGCCATTCCCTTTTCGGATCCGACCTACCACGGCATCCAGGAGGTCGCGCAGCTCCCCTCGCACATCTTCGATGAAATCATGCACTTTTTTTCAGTCTACAAACAGCTCGAGAACAAGCAGACCGACGTACAAACGCTCTACGACAGAGCAACGGCGGAAAAGATCGTTCAAGATGCCATGGACAGCTATACCAAAACCTATTGTAAATAAGAAAGGCATATCATGAGAGTTTTGTTTTTGGGCGACAGCATCACCGACGGCGGCAGAGACTATCGCAACTATCACAACATGGGCGCAAGCTATCCGAAGTATGCGTCCGAAGCTATCGCGGCGGCACTACCTGACGTCGAGTTCGAGTTCATCAACCTCGGCATTGGCGGCAACCGCTCGGATCAGCTCTTTGACAGGCTGTTCCACGACGGCGTAGAACTGCAACCCGATTTTGTGTCGGTCTTTGTCGGCATCAACGACATCTGGCACAGACATCATCACCACATCGCCACCACGAACGAGCAGATCGCCGCAAACTACAAAGCCATTCTCGCTCGCCTGAAAAACGAGACGAACGCAAAAATGCTCGTGCTCACGCCCTACTTACTCGATTGCGACGACAAAGAAGAAGTCCGCAAAGACCTCCCCTCGGTCATCGCACTGGAGGAAAAGATCCTTGCCGATTACGCCGACGCCTACGTCCCGCTCGGAAAGCTCTTTGACGAAGCGGTCAAAACCCAGCCCGAACCGCACTTCTATTCGGCAGACGGCGTGCACCCCAACGAAAACGGCGCCCGCTTCATTGCCGAGCAGTACGTAAAAGCCGCTCTTCCCATTCTGAAAGAACTTGCAAAAAAATAAACCTCATGATTCAATTTAAAAAAGGAGATCTCACATGAAACGCACTCTTTTTCTTCTTCTCGTCCTTGCGCTCCTCGTTTGCTTTGCATCCTGCACGTCACAAACCAACAAGGTCATTCACCCGCCGGTAAATGATGCGACGCCCGCCGGCGATGAGCCCGAAGACGCAGAACCGACCGCCGACGTCACTTCCGAGGACGACGAACTTCCAACCTTTGAGCGCGTCGCCGACGTTCTTGCCGTTATCCCCGACTCCAGCATGATGAAAATGGTAGCTCCTACTTATTTTGTCTGCGCGTTTTCTTACAGGGAGGGCGTTACGCTCCGCGTCGTTGCCGACATCCCTGCGGAAATCTATGAAGAACTCGATGCGCTCGACTTCTTCGACGATTATCGTGAGATTCAGGAGCGCGAGCTCATAGCACCCCTCCCCATCAAATCGGTGGAACGCCTCGACAGCCAGATCCCGACCCAGGAAGAACTTGACCGGTATGTCGGAAAGACGCTCTCTGAGCTCCTTACAGATGGCTTTGAAATGAGCGGCCACTCCATCGGAGATGAATCGATCTTCCTTTACATGACGAAAGGTATTTCGGAGTTTGATATCGAGCTCGACGGCATGATCGAAGAATCGGTCTATTCTGCCGACGATTTTGATGAAGACCGGCTGCTTGAACTTGCTTCCGCCTTCCCCGTCAAGAGCATCACAGTCAACGGTCTTACCGGCGCCTGCCTCGACATTGATTGATCGAAAAACAAAAAGCAAAAGCGCGCGAGCGATCCGCTCGCGCGCTTTTCTTTTGTCACAGCACAATCACGTCGCTGACCCGGTCGGTGGTGCAAACGTCGTAGGTGCAGGTGGCTCCCACTTTGGAGCCGTCCATGAGGAAGATCGAGATTTTGGATTTTTGCACCGCGATCTTTGCGATCTCGGCAAGATCCGGATCGCTCTCGGTCACCCTGCCTTCGTTTGAGAGCGCCTCGCAGGAAAGAAAGGCGATATCCGGGTTGACGGTTTTTAAAAACTCCTCGGCTTGCCTGCCCGAGAGGCATTTTTCGATCTCGTTGTATCTTCCGCCGGTCAAAACGCAGGGGATATGCATTTTTTCCAGATACGAAAGCAGATAAACCGAATTGGTGATGATGAGAAGATTTTTATATTTGGAGAGATAGGGCAAAAGGAATGCCAGTGTGGAGGAACTGTTGAAAAAGATCACCTGGTCGTCCGAAAGATACTTGATGGCGCGGTCCGCAAGTGTCTTTTTTTGATCCTTGTTGATATTCTCTCTATAATTGACCGGGTACTGAAAAAACGAATCGTTCATGATTGCGCCGCCATGGACGCGCTTGAGCAGTCCCGCTTTTTCCATGAGCGCAAGATCGCGCCGGATCGTCATCTCGCTAAAAAAGAGCTCTCTCGACAGCTTTGAAACCTTGATCGAGCCCTCCTCGTTGACCTTTTGCAAAATCATTTTTTGCCGTTTGTTCAGTTCCATAGCGCCCTCTTTCCTTTCTTCTTAACCTATTTCCAGTTTAGCATAAACCGAACAAAAAGTCAAGTTTTTGTTCGGTTTTCCGTTTGTTTTTGTTCGATTTATGTTTAGTTTTCAATCGAACGGACATCTATTGCAAACAAAATAAAGGCGTGATACAATCAAACTGTAAATTTTGGGCGCATACGAGCCCCGCAAAAACAAGCAGGAGGAATCTTTCATGGAAACACCGATTTTCGGACAAGTTGCATTCATCACCGGCGCCGGCTACGGAGATAAGAATTACGCCGCCGCTTCCGGGCACGCCCCCAATATGGGCTCTGCCATCGCACAGCGCCTTTCCAAGATGGGCGCCGTCATCGTTGCCACCGACATCAACGGCGAGGCGGCAAAAGAAACGCTCGCAACGCTGACCACCTACCCCGGCAACCCCGCGCACACCTCGTTTGCACTCGACGTGACCGATAGAGCCGCGATCGACAAAGTGCTAAAAGAAGTCTACAAAATTTACGGTCGCCTCGACATCGTCTGCAACAACGCCGGCGTTTCCTCGATGGCACCTCTAGAAGAGCTGACCGAGAAGGAATGGGACTTCAACGTCGACGTCAACATGAAGGGCGTCTTCCTTTGCACGCAGGCGGTCGTCCCCTACCTCAAAGAAAAGGGCGGCAGAATCGTCAATACCTGCTCGATGGCTGCCATCAAGCCCGACCCCACGCTCGCGCACTACACCGCGTCGAAGTTCGGCGTCCTGGGACTGACCAAAGCTTCTGCCATCGGCCTTGCCGAATACGGCGTCACGGTCAACTGCGTCTGCCCCGGCTGGGTCAAGACCCCGATGCAGGATCGTGAGATCGTCTGGGAAGGCAAAATGCGTGGCATGGAGCCCGAAGCCGTCCGCCAGAGCTACATCGACCACACCCCTTTGGGACGTCTTTGCTACCCCGAAGACGTTGCCAACGCCGTCGCCTTCTTCGTGCTTCCCGAATCGAACTTCATCACCGGCGAAGCCATGAACGTCTCGGGCGGCGCAAACCTGATCTGAATTTTCTGTTTCAAACATAAATTTACATTTTCGGAGGAAAAACAAAATGAGTTGGTTAAAAGAAGTCATTGGAACCGAGAAAGCGATCATCGCAATGCTGCACTTAGCGCCGCTTCCGGGCGACCCCCAGTTCAAAAAAGAGCTCGGCATGGAATATGCCGTTGACAGAGCCAGAAAAGACCTCAAAGCGCTCCAGAACGGCGGCGTTGACGCCATCATGTTCTCGAACGAATACAGCCTGCCGTATCTGACGAACGTCCGCACCGAGACGGTTGCCGCCATGGGCCGCATCGTCGGCGAACTGATGAGTGAAATCAAAGTCCCCTACGGCGTAAACGTTCTGTGGGATGCCAACAAGTCTCTCGACCTTGCCGCCGCCACCGGCGCCAAGTTCATCCGTGAAATCTTCACCGGCGCTTATGCCAGCGATTTCGGCATCTGGGATACCAACTGTGGCGCAACCGTCCGCCATCAGCACGAAATCGGCGCCGAGGATGTCAAACTCCTCTTCAACATCGTTCCCGAAGCCTCGGCTTATCTTGCCGCTCGCAAGCCCGCCGAGATCGCAAAGAGCACGGTCTTTAACTGCCGTCCCGACGCACTCTGCGTCAGCGGCCAGACCGCAGGCTCCGCAACCGACTCCTCGGTTCTTGCAGAAGTCAAGAAAGCCGTTCCGAACACGGTCGTCTTTGCCAACACCGGTTGCCGCAAAGAGACGATCGCAGACCAGCTCGCCATCGCGGACGGTGCAGTCGTTGCCACCACCTTCAAGTATGACGGCGTCTTTGAGAACATGGTCGACGAAAAGCGCGTCGCCGAGTTCATGAAGGTCGTTCACAGTGTCAGAAAGTAATTGACAGATTCTTGAAAGGAACAAAGACCAATGAGTTTTTCGATCAAAGCAAACGGTCACACCTATGAAGCCGACCTCCTCGTCTTTGACAAAGACGGCCTTATGTTTGAAGCCCAACAGTTCTGGATCGAGCTCGCCGACTCGCGCCTGCGCGCACTCTGCAAGCATTGCTCGGTCGAACAGCAGCACGCCTGGGCAAAGCTCATGGGCGTCAGCGTCAAAACAAGCGAAAGTGGCAAAGTGGAAAGCACCTACGTTGAGCCGACCGGCATTCTCGCCATCGCTCCCCCGACCGAGGAGATCGTCATTCTGGCCGCTTTCCTCGTGGATCACTGCGGCATGGTCTGGCACGCCGCGAGAACGCTTGCAAAAGACATTTTTGAGATCTCGGACGCAGATTTCCGCCTCGAGCGTGCAATCAAGGCACAGCCCGGCTATGAAGCGCTCATGAAGCGCATCAACGACCTCGGCATTCCCTACGGCGTTGCCACGTCTGACACCGTCGAGCGCACCCGCGACTCGATGAAGCTCTACAACTGCTGGGACAATGTGCGTTTCGTCGTCACTTCTGCCGACGTCGCGCTCGGCAAGCCCCACCCCGATATGCTCCTCTACATCTCCAAGCTCGAAAATCTGCCGACCGACCGCATGGTCATGATCGGCGACTCCTACGTGGACGTTGCCATGGCGAAAGCCGCCGGCAGTATCGGACTTGGCGTCACGATCTTTGACGACATGAAGGAGAAAATGAAACCCTATGCCACCGAGATCCTCGACAGCCTCGAAGAGATCGAGCTGAACAAACTTTAAGAGGAGAAAACGCATGAAAACCATTCTGGGACTTGACATCGGCACCACTGCCGTCAAAGCCATTCTGGTCTCGTCCGAGGGCAAAATTCTCGACGAAGTCAGCGCGCCCCACAATCTCATCTCGCTCAAAACCGGTTGGGCGGAAGAAAACGCCAACGACTGGTGGAACAACAGCATCGACACGGTCAAGCGTCTGAAAGAGCGCAACCCCGATGCCTTCGCCAAGATCGCCTGCATCGGCGTGACCGGCATGGTCCCCGCCATTGTCATGCTTGACGAGACGGGGAAGCCGATCCGCAACACAATCCAGCAGAACGACGCAAGACCTATCGAGCAGATCGAGGAGATCTCGAAAAAGGTCGATCAGGAAAAGCTCTTTGCGCTCACCGGCGGATATACCAACCAACAGCACGTCCTGCCGCGCATGCTTTGGGTCAAAGAAAACGAGCCCGAGGTCTTTTCCAAGATGCGCCACGTCCTCGGCTCCTACGACTACATTGTCTACAAGCTGACCGACGTTTTCTCAATCGAGATGAACTGG
>CADBFJ010000001.1 GCA_902793915.1 uncultured Ruminococcus sp. | reverse complement strand
GTCTGGGCTTCGATCCCCTGTGTGGCATCCACGACGAGAAGCGCGCCCTCGCAAGCGTTGAGCGAGCGCGAAACTTCATAGTTAAAGTCGACGTGACCGGGGGTGTCAATGAGGTTAAAGACGTAGGTTTTGCCGTCTTTGGCTTTGTAATTGAGTTTAACCGCGCGCGCTTTGATCGTGATGCCGCGCTCGCGTTCGAGATCCATGTTATCGAGGATCTGCTCCTCCATATCGCGCGCCGAGACCGTGTCGGTCAGTTCCAAAATCCGGTCGGCAAGCGTGGACTTGCCGTGGTCGATATGCGCGATGATCGAAAAGTTGCGGATCCGCTCTTGTCTTTCGCTGTTTTGCACGTTGGTACCAACCTTTCTGAACGGAAAGATAGACTTTTGTTTATTCTACCATGATTTCCCGCTTTTTGCAAGAGCGGCAAATAAAAAAAGAGCGGGAAAACTCCCGCCCTTTTGTTAAATGTTAAAGCACTTTTGCAGTTCTTTGTATTCGCCCAGAACCAGGAGCGTTTTGCTCTCGGTCAAAATGATGCCAGGCGTGACCGACGCGTTGAGTTTGCCGTTCTCGCGGACGCCGATGATGTTGACGTTGTACTTTCTGCGAACGTCAAGCTCCAAAATGCTCTTGCCGAGCCAACTCTTGGGAACCGTAACCTCAAAGATCGAGCAGTTTTCGTCGAGTTCGATGTAGTCGAGGATATGGTCTGCGCTATATCGGATGGCGATCCAGGAAGCGAGCTGCTTTTCGGGGTAGACCACTTCGTCGGCACCGCTGCGGCGCAACAACTCGGCTTGTCCGTCGCGCGCCGCGCGTGCGATCACCTTTTTGGCGCCAAGTTGCTTTAAGAGATAGGTCGTTTCGAGCGAGCTTTGGAAATCCTCGCCGATGGTGACCATGCAAACGTCATATTGATCGACGTCAAGCTGCTTTAAGAACTTTTCGTTCGTGCTGTCGCCGATGAGCGCACTGGTCACAAGCGGCATAATGTCGTTGACGCGCTGTTCGTTCTTGTCAACCGCCATGATCTCGTGTCCCAACTCGTTCAGCTTTTCTGCGGTGTATCTGCCGAATTTTCCTACGCCGATGAGCAAAATCGATTTTCTTTTTTTCATGTGTATCACCCCACGGTAATTTGATCTATGGGATATTTCGCTTCGCCGATGGTATCCCGTCCCACCGCCGCATAAATGAGCGTCAGCCCCCCGACTCTGCCGAAGAACATGAGCGCCATGAGAAAGCATTTGGAAACACTCCCGAGCATGGGCGTAATGCCCATGGAAAGACCGACCGTGCCGACTGCGGATGCCGTCTCAAAGAGACACTTATCCACGGGCAGCCCCTCGATCGCGCTGATCGCCACGCCGAAAACAAAGAAAAGCATAAGGTAGAGCGCAAGGAGTGCGGCGGCTTTTTTGATCGTTTCGTTTGCCACCCGACGGCGGAAGAAGGAAACGTCCTCGCGTTTGCGGAAGACCGCCACCATGGAAGCGAGCAAAACGGCAAGCGTCGTGGTTTTGATACCGCCCGCGGTAGACGCGGGAGAACCACCCACAAGCATGAGGAAAATCGTGATCCGCTGTCCAAAATCGCTCAAGGCGGAAAGGTTCGCCGTGTTAAAGCCCGCAGTTCTCGGTGTCACCGAAGCAAACAGGGAAAGCCAAACTCTGCGCGACGTCGGCTCACTCGAAAACTCGAAGAAGAAGAAACAGAGCGCCGGGAGCAGAATGAGGAACAGGGTCGTCCACAGGATCACTTTGCTCTGGGTTTTGTACTTTCTTATGTGCAGTTTGTGTTTGCAAACGTCCTCCCAGGTCATAAAGCCGATACCGCCCACGATGATGAGAAGCATGATAACGATATTGATATAGGGGTTTGACGCATAAACGGTCAAAGAGGAGAACTCGCCTTCCAGACTTCCCATCACGTCAAAGCCGGCGTTGCAAAAGGCGGAAATCGAGTGAAAGAATGAAAGCCAGATGCCTCTCCAGCCATAACGACTGCAAAAAGCGGGCAAAAGCGCAAGCGCGCCCGCAAGTTCGACGATAAGCACGCCCTTGAGGACAAAGCCGATCAGGTGTTCGATGCCGCCGATGCTCTCGGTCGAAAAGGTTTCTTTCATCGCGTCTTTTCCGAACAGTCCGAGTTTTTTGCCCGATAGGACCGCGATCGAGGTCGCGACCATGATAACTCCCATGCCCCCGATCTGAATGAGGAGCAGGATGAGCGCCTGCCCGAAAAACGACCAGTAGGTCGCCGTATCGTAAACCACAAGTCCTGTCACGCAGACCGCCGAGGTCGAAGTAAAGAGCGCGTTGACAAAGGGCGTTTCGACCCGCGCTTTGGTAGAGATCGGGAGCATGAGGAGCAGTGCCCCGATAAAAATCACGCCGAGAAAGCCGAGCAGCGCAGTCTGAAAGGAAGAAATTTTCAGTCTTCTTCTTTTTTTCAAGCATCTTCCCCCCTTTCATCAATTTATGGATATTGTACCACAAAAATCCGAAAAATGCAAGACGCGAATAAAAAAGTGCTTGCTTTTCCTTCAAAAATATGCTATACTGAAAGCGAAGAAAATTCAAACTTTTTGTAAGAAAAAGGAGAAACATTATGTCTGCAAAAAGAAGCAAAGCCGAAGTTCGCAACATCGTTCTGGCACTTGCCTACATCGTCATGGGAGTCCTCTTCTGCGTCAAGCAGGGCGCCGTGCTGAACTGGGTCATGTGGATCGCGGGTGCCCTCTTTCTCGCACAGGGGATCATTGACATTATCAACCGCAATGCCGTCATCGGCATTTTCGAGATCGTCGTCGGCGTCGCCATCTTCTATTTTGGAATTGCACTGCTCGGCGTTGCAACCCTCGTGCTCGGCATCGTCCTCATCGTTTACAGCATTGCAAACCTCTTCCGCTACCACCAGAGCTTCTTTACGATTTTGGCAAACCTCATGACCGCGCTTGTCGGTGTCCTGCTCGTCATCAATCAATGGGCGGCGTACAACTGGTTTTTCATTCTCCTCGGCGTCGCGCTCATCGTCAACGGTGTGCTGGCGCTCTTCAACAAGAAATAAAAATTTGCAAAGCAACCCAAAAGCCCCCGGCATAAGCCGGGGGCTTCCTTTTCGGTTTAGTTTTTCTTGCGCGTCAGTTCCACGTCGATCTCGGGCGTGCCGTAGGCGGGGTTAAAGAGGCTTTCCACCTTTTCCTGATACCACGCCTTGATCTCGGCGTCGGTCATCTGGCATTCCTCTCCTTTGGTTTTGATCGTAATCTTTACAATTTGTTCTTCCATGGCTATTTCTCCTTTTTCAATCACATAATAGATCAGATCTCGCTCTTTGTCAAGATAGGTCAGCTCTTTTTCGTTTGTGTGGCTGTAACGCATACCGCATTTTCCATCACTCGGCGCGAAGCTCGAAGGATGCTCTTGCCTTCCCATCACGGCGTAAATGCCAATGTAGTCGGATGTGGTTTTGAAGCGGATTGGAACATGAATATGATAGCACAAGGACAGAAAAAAATCAATTAAAATAGTATAAAATTTTTTGTATGATGAAAACTTCGCCTGCGGCGAATATTTTTGGCACCTCGCAGGTGTCTCGCAAGCAAGCGCCGCGCTTCGTCGCAAATGCGAACCCGCGCTTGCATACGCAAGCCGGGTTCGGTCATCTGCTCCAAAGGAAAAGCCTCCCGGTTGGGAGGCTTTTCCTTTGGAGCAGATGACGGGAATCGAACCCGCGTATTCGGCTTGGGAAGCGGACACTCTGCCATTGAGTTACATCTGCGAGGTGATACCATTATAATACGAGTAGCCGCGCTTGTCAAGAGCGAAACAGAAAGAAAGCAGGGGATTTTTGAAAAATCCCCTGCTCTGTTTTGTTTTTCAATGCAGTTGCACGAATCCGAGTTTCTTTTGCACTTTGGAAAGGGTGCGGCGGGCGTAATAAGAGGCCTCCTCGGCGCCCTTTTTCATCTGCGCTTCGAGCCCCGCCTTGTCTGCAAGACGGCGGGCAAACTCCGCCTGCACAGGTGCGAGCGCGTCCGCGGTCACTTCTCCGACGGCGGCTTTGAAATCGCCGTAGCCCTTGCCGGCGAATTCCTTTTCGGCTTCCTCGATCGTTTTGCCGGTGAAGCAGGAATAGATCGAAAGCAGGTTGCTGACGCCGGGCTTTGCGGCTTCATCGTAACGAATTTCGCTCTCCGAGTCGGTCACGGCGCGCTTGAATTTGCGGATGATGGTGTCCCTGTCGTCGAGGATATAGACGACGGCGTTGGGGTTCTCATCCGATTTGCTCATCTTTTTGGTGGGCTCGGCGAGCGACATGATCTTTCTGCCCTGCTTTGCCACGATCGGCTCTGGGATCGTGAAGGTATCGGGATAGACCTGATTGAAGCGCATGGCGATGTCGCGGCAAAGTTCGACGTGTTGCTTTTGGTCAATGCCGACCGGCACGACGTCGGTCTGGTAAAGCAGAATATCCGATGCCATAAGCACAGGATAGGTGAAAAGCCCCGCATTGATGTTATCCGCGTGCTTGGCGCTCTTATCCTTGAACTGGGTCATGCGCGAAAGCTCGCCGAACATGGTAAAGCAGTTGAGGATCCACGAAAGTTCCGCGTGCTCGTGCACCATCGACTGGACGTAGAGCGTATTCTTTTCGGGGTCAAGTCCGCAAGCCATATAGAGGGCAAGCGTCTCATAGGTTCTGCGACGAAGTTCTGCGGGGATCTGCCGCACCGTGATGGCGTGTTCATCCACCACGCAATAGAAGGTTTTATATTCCTCGGAGTAGGTGGAAAAATTCCGCAGAGCGCCGAGGTAATTTCCGATGGTCAAGTTCCCGCTGGGCTGGACTCCGGAAAAGGAAACTTTTTGATCTCCAAACATAACGATATCACTTTCAAAAATAAATTATTCGACCGGCAAATACCCGTTTTCGAGCATCCACGCGTAGTAGAGCGAGTTGGGCGTCTCCAAGGGGAGAAGATCCTCGTCTGCCGGGGCGACCGCTTCGGTAGCGTAGGCTTTGGTCAGGTTTTCGCGCAAAGTTTCAAGATCGCCTGCGATCACGCTCTTTTCGATAAAGCTTTTCAACGCGGTAAAGTCGCTTGCTTTGGATTTGTCCGCGGGATCGAGCAGTTTGCCGATCTCCTCAACCAAAACTTCCATAGCGGAATCATTCTTGCAGCCGTTAAGCTCATCTTGCAATTCGAGATCGAGTGTGTGCAGATATTGAATGAGCGCGCTGTCCACGGCTTTTCCGTTTGCCGCGGCGGCAAGGTCAAAGCCGAGCAAGGGAGAGATCGTCGAGTCGCGGTTCTGCACCTTTCCGTTCTCCCAAAGGTCTGCGGGAAGATCGGCGGTCAGGTATGCCAAAAACTCGTTGCCGGTGGCGGAAAGATCCATTTTGTAGTCGCCGCTCGTCGCCTGCACCACGTTGGTGCCGATCATCTTGTAGTGCGTCCCTTCCACACCGTATTGGAGCAGGTTGCGGAAGGAAACGTCGGTGTTGAGCAGGGTGATGATCTGCATACTGCGAGCGAGGCTCTTGGTGTAGCGGCAAACGCCGAACATATTGGAATAAATATCCTCGGAGGTTGCAACCGGGTTGGCGATTGGGATTGCGTAATAATCGGCGCCCTCGTATTCCTTTTCGGAAAGTCCGGGCAGCTTTGCGTTGTAGGTCTTGAGAAGATTTGCGTCGCCAACGGCAAACTGCAAAAGCGCTTTCTTCTCTCCGGCGTCTTCAAAATAGCCGTCGAGCTTCATCTGTTGCAGATGGAGGTAGCGATCGACAAAGGTTTCATCCGCGAAAAGGTTTTCCCAGGTCAGGGCAATTTTTCCTCTGTCAATGGTATCCTCTTCGCCATAGGCGTGACCGAAGACCGAAAAGCCATCCGAAAGCGTCAGATCCGCGTCGACGCCCCAATAGTTGGCAAGCAGATCGAGGCAGAGATCATAGGCGCTCTTGTCGCTGCCGATCACGTCGTTTGCGATCGTTGCGACCGACGCATCCTTTGCGTAGTAGCTGAGGCAACTGTAAACGTCGCGGTGGAAAAAGCCGTCGATCGTGTTGCTCTGGACATAAGCGTTAAAGCTCGTCGCGTCCATCAGGTTCTTATCGAGGAGCAGATAGGTATAGCTACCGATCGCATTGTTGTTGGGAATGGCGTAGGTGACGCCGTTCACTTTGGCGGCGGCAAGCAGGTTGGCGGAAGTGTATTCGGCGATCTTCCCCGCACTTGCGGAAAGCTCGGAATCAAGCGAATACAGGCGGTTGCTTCCGATAAAATCGCGGTACATATCCTCGCCGAACAGGTAGATGATATCGACCTGGTTTTCCTCCAGCTCTGGGTATTTGATGACCGACATTCCGTATTCGTTGAGTTCGGTCTCATCCTGGGCAGGTGCCGTCTCGGCTTCCTCGGGGATCTCTCCGTCGGTGATGCCTTTGGAAATTTCATACGCCAGAAGGGTGTTTTCAAGCGCTGCACGATATTCCTCTTTCGTCAGATACTTGAGAACCACTTTGGTCTTGAATCTTGCGTTGGTCACGGCATTGACTCGCTCGCTGATGAGCGCGGCGGTAGCGGCAGAGACAGGCTCTTTTGACACCAGCCACATCGAAAGAGTCACGGCGCTTTCGGACGCGTCCGAGCTGATATTGTCTTCCACGTTCTCCTCCTTGGAAGAGCAAGCCGAAAGGATCGGGGTTGCCAAAAGAACAAGGCAGAGAAGGAAGCAGATCCATCTTAATTTCTTCATAATATCCTCCCGAAAGTAGATCATTCCATAAAGCCCTTGAGATGGCGGGCACGGCTGGGATGACGGAGTTTGCGGAGCGCCTTGGCTTCGATCTGGCGAATACGCTCACGGGTAATATCAAATTCTTTGCCGACTTCCTCGAGCGTGCGGGTCTTGCCGTCCACAAGTCCGAAGCGCAGACGGATGACGCTCGCTTCACGCGGGGTCAGCGTGCTGAGCTGGCGCTCGAGTTCCTCGCGCAGGATGTTTGCGGAGGTCGCTTCTGCGGGAGAGGGGGTATCCTCATCGGGAATAAAGTCGCCCAGGTGGCTGTCCTCTTCCTCGCCGATCGGGGTTTCCAGCGAGACCGGATCCTGCGCGATCTTGAGAATCTCGCGCACCTTTTCGGGGCTGACATTCATCTTCTCCGCGAGTTCCTCGGCGGTCGCTTCCCTGCCAAGCTCCTGAAGCATTTGTCTGGAATATCTCGACACCTTGTGGATCGTTTCCACCATGTGAACCGGGATACGGATGGTGCGCGCCTGGTCGGCGATGGCTCTCGTGATCGACTGGCGGATCCACCAGGTGGCGTAGGTCGAGAACTTAAAGCCTTTTTCGTGGTTGAACTTTTCCACGGCTTTCATAAGACCCAGGTTACCTTCCTGAATGAGGTCGAGGAAATACATTCCTCTGCCGACGTAGCGCTTTGCAATGCTGACCACAAGACGAAGGTTTGCCTCGACGAGTTTCTGCTTGGCATCCTCGTCGCCATCCATCATACGCTGTGCCAGCTCTTTTTCTTCCTCGGCGGAAAGGAGCGGCACTTTACCGATCTCTTTTAAGTAGAGGCGGACCGGGTCGTCGATCGAAAGCCCTTCCTGCTCGAGCATGTGTTCCATGTTCTCGCCGCCGCCGTACTGGGAAACCTCGTTTTCGATCTCCGAGATCTCCTCGGGCAAAAAGGTTTCCTCAAAGCTGTCCTCGCCGTCTTCCAGCGTTTCGTAGAGCTTATCAATGCTGTCCACGTCGAGGTTATATTCGTCGATCGCTTCGTCGAGTTCCTCGCGCGAGAGTTTTCCTTTTTTGCTCTTTTCGATCAGGCTGTCAACCTTCTGCCGTCTCTCCTCTTCGGACAGTTCGGTTTCTTCTTCGACTTCGGGTTCCAGCTCTTCTTTGATGGGTTCTTTTTTCATCTTCTGTCAACCTTCCTTGTGTTGTTTTTCTTGTTTTTTGCTGCGTAAACGTTCGATCCGCGCGGTGAGGTCTTCCTCTGCCGCCGTCTCTTTTTCTTTGCTGTTTTTCAGAGCGTTCACGGCGGAGCGGAATACTTCAAGCCCGTTGTTCGTGAGCTTGCTCCGCTCGACTTCGAGCCGCTTGATGCGCCCGACTTCTTCGGGGGTAAAGCGCTCGTCGAGGAACTCAAAACGAAAGCCGTATTCGCTCCTGTGAAGCTCCATCACCGCTTCAAATACTCTGCGGTGAAATTCGGTTAAAAAGCAGGTGCTGTCCAGCGCGATCTCCCCGCGCTCTACGATCGTGCGATATTCGGAATATAGAAGCAGAAGCCCCAGAACCGCTTCTTCCGCCGCCGCGGCGTGCAAATGCTGTGCCGCCTCGGGATTGACCGTATCACGGAAGTTTTTGAGCGTTGCCTGCGCTTCGCGCGATTCGGTCGCCTTATAATCTCTCGCCCGCTTGCGGCGGATTTGCTCGACCGAGTTTTTGAGAACGTCGGTAGGAAGCCCCAACCGCTTTGAAACATCCGAAAGATAGATCTCGCGCTCAACCGCCGAAGGGTAATCGGCGATCACGGCGCAAATTTCGCTCGTGGCACGGATGCGATCGCTTGTCAGCGAAAGATCGTATTTGGAAAAGATGCGATCTGCTTTGTGCTCAAATCCGGTTTTGCTTTCCTCGAGGATCGAGCGGAAACGATCGGCACCGTACTTGCGGATGAATTCGTCGGGATCTTTTGCGTCGGGAACCTTGAGAACGCGAACCTCCATTCCGACGTCTCCGAGGATCCGCATTGCCTTTTCGGCGGCGTTCTGCCCCGCTTCGTCGGCATCGTAAGAGATGACGACTTGTTGGGTGTATTTGCTGAAAATCCTTGCGTGCTCGGGCGTAATGGCGGTGCCGAGCGTGGCGACCGCAGATTCAAAGCCCGCTTGATGCAGAGCAATCACGTCGAGATAGCCCTCGCAGAGGATCATGCGCTCCGAGGAACAGTTCTTTGCAAAATTGAGCGCAAAGAGCTGACGGCTCTTTTTGAAAGCCGCCGTATCCGACGAGTTGAGATACTTTGGTTTGCTGTCATCCATCACGCGACCGCCGAACGCCACCACCTGCCCCGCGGGGTCGATGATGGGAAAGATCACGCGGTTGCGAAAATAGTCGTAGGTTCTGCCGTTCTTTTGCCCCGCAAGGCAGGCGGCGACGAGTTCCTCATCGCGAAAGCCCTTGCCGTGCATATAATCCAAAAGCATATGGAACTGGTTTGGGGCAAACCCAAGCCCGAAGTGTTTGATCGTGGCTTCGGAAAGTCCGCGCTTGTTGAAGAGATAGTCGCGCGCCTCTCGCCCAAGCTCCTCATCAAACAGGCAGGCGCGGAAGAATTTTGCCGCCTCGAGGTTGGCGTCAAGGATCCTGCGGCGCGGAACACCGTGCTCCTCTTTTACGTCGCTTTCTTTCGGGAGCGGAAGCCCCGCCCGATTGGCAAGGAACTCAACCGCTTCGGGAAAATCGAGGTTTTCGGCTTTTTGAACAAAGGTGATAACAGACCCGCCCGCGTGACAACCGAAGCAGAAAAACATCTTTTTTGCCGGGGTCACCGTAAAGGAGGGCGTCTTTTCGCTGTGGAAAGGGCAACAGGCAACAAGGTTGGAACCCGAGCGTTTCAAGGTCACGTAGCGGCTCACAAGCTCCTCGATGTCGGTTCTGTCGACCACTTCCTGAATAAAACTTTCGGGAAATCTCATGGTTTCCTCCCGTCAGAGGCTCCATCCGCGCGGGATGAAGAGTTCTTTATATTTTTCAATGGCGTAACGATCGGTCATGCCAGAAATATAATCGCAAACGCAACGCTTCACGCCGTCGCGCTCCAGATTTTTTCCGTAGATGCCGGGGAGCTGTTCGGGGTGGCTTTCAAAATAGCGGAACAGGTGCGCGAGCATTTCCTTGGCTTTGCCCTCTTCGCCTTTTGCCACGGGGCTGGTATATACCCTTTCAAACAGGAACTTGCGCAGCTTGTCGGTTGCCTCCTGAATATGCGGCTCCATTGAGATCACAGGCTTGTCCCGGCTGGCGAGCACGACCGAGGTCACCATGGTGTTGATGCGCTTGCTGTGCGTCTCGCCGAGAATTTCGCGCAGTTCTTTCGGAATATCTTCGGTTTTCAGAATGCCTGCGCGGCAGGCGTCGTCGATGTCGTGGTTGATGTAGGCGATGCGGTCGGCAAATTTGACGAGGACGCCCTCGAGCGTGGACGCCATCGAGGTGCCGGTGTGGTTGACGATCCCGTCGCGCACTTCCCAGGTTAAATTAAGTCCCTTCCCATCGTTTTCAAGCACTTCGACCACGCGCAGGCTCTGCTTGTAATGCGCAAAATCGGGAGAAAAAAGCTCTTGCATCACGGCTTCGCCCGAATGTCCGAACGGCGTATGCCCGAGATCGTGTCCGAGCGCCGCAGCCTCGGTCAGATCCTCGTTGAGACAAAGCGCGCGCGCCATGATGCGGGCGATCTGCGTCACTTCAAGCGTGTGGGTCAACCGCGTGCGATAATGGTCGCCCTCGGGAGCAAGGAAGACCTGGGTTTTGTTCATCAGGCGGCGGAAAGACTGGCAGTGGATGATCCTGTCGCGGTCGCGTTGAAACTCGGTACGCATATCGGTAGGCTCGCAGGGGTAGTCGCGCCCTTTGGTCTTGCAGGTCAGAAATGCGTAGGGCGAAAGGGTCGCTTTTTCCCGTTCGAGAAACAGATCGCTGATCTTTTCCATATCGTCTCTCCTTTCTTCGGTTACAAAATTCTCAAAAAAAACATATCAATAGTATAATACGAAAAAAGAGAGGAAAAATCCTTTTTTTCCTCTCTTTTTTCTTTTCTTTTTTGCAAAAAAACTTTTTTCGCGTTTTTAGCCCTTGTCAAATCGACTGCCGATCCGTTTCGGCTCGTCGGCTCCGTTGCTCATCTCTTTGATCCTTGCAAAGAGCTCGCCCTCTTTTTCTGCTTTGACGGCAAAGAGCAGTTCCACCCGATCGGAAAAGCGCGTGCCGTCGGTCAGAACACCGTATTTCGGAAACTCGGCGCGATAGCGTTCGTAATCGCCGTAGGAGCAGGACAAGGAACAAACGGCGTAGGGCTCGTAGGTAACGATCCCCGCGTCCTCAAGCGCGTCCTTCGCGGCTTTTCCGTAGGCGCGCGAAAGCCCGCCGACGCCGAGTAAAATTCCGCCGAAATAGCGCACGACCGCGACCGCGGCGTCGTTGAGATCGGCGCGCTTGAGGAGCTCCAGCATCGGAAGCCCCGCGCTTCCCTGCGGCTCTCCGTCCTCCGAATAGCGCATAACGGCGCCGTCTTTCTGGCGGAACGCCCAAACCACGTGGCGCGCGTCTGGATGAGCCGCGCGGATCGATTTGAAATAAGCGAGCGCGTCCTCTTCGCTCTCGATGCGCCTCGCGTATCCCAAAAAGACCGATTTCTTTTCTTCGTATTCCGAACGTCCCTCTTTTGAGAGCGTCGTATAGAGTTTTTCCGCCATGTCAGTCCTCCTCGTCTTTCGGATAGGTCGGATCAAAGGCGCGAAGCTGTCCGCGCGTTTTGGCATCGACTATGGCGGTAACGAGCATCCCGTCGCTTTCGTACTCGACCGTTTCGACAATCGCCTGACGGTAAAGCAGATTCAGCGCGCTTCCCTCGTTTTGCGGAAGATGGAAAGCAACGCGCTTTTTCCCGTTTTGGCAAAGCTCGGCAAGGGCGTTTTCGAGAAGCTCGATCCCCTGCCCGGTTTTTGCGGAAAGGAAGACGGTATGCTCTCGTTCGGCAAGACGCCCGGGAGAAAGCAGTTGCGCCATTCCGAGATCGCACTTGTTAAAGACATAAAGCGTGGGTTTATCGGCGGCACCGAGATCGGCAAGAAGCCCCTCGGTCACTTCGAGCTGCGCTCTGCATTCGGGGTCGGACGCGTCGAGCACCACGAGGAGCGCATCTGCATAGACGACCTCGTCCAGCGTCGATTTGAACGCCTTGATGAGATGGTGCGGCAGATTGCGGATAAAGCCGACCGTGTCGGTGAGCAGCAGCGTCTCTCCCGACGGCAGCGTGTATTTTCTCGTTGTGGGATCAAGCGTGGCAAAGAGCTTGTCCTCGGCAAGGATCCCCGCGTCGGTCAGGCGATTGAGCAGCGTGGACTTGCCCGCGTTGGTGTACCCAACGATCGCCACCTTGAAAATGCCGCTCCGATCTCTCGATTGCCGCATCGTGCGGCGGTTTTTGTCAAGCACTTCGAGTTCTTCCTCAAGGGCTGTGATCCTGCGGCGGATATGCCGCTTGTCAGACTCCAGTTTACTCTCGCCGGGTCCTCGCGTACCGATGCCGCCGCCAAGGCGCGAGAGGTCTTTGCCCTGCCCGTAAAGGCGGGGTGCAGAGTATTGCAGTTGCGCGAGTTCGACCTGTAGTTTTCCCTCTTTACTGACCGCGTGGAGGGCAAAAATATCGAGGATGAGCATGGAACGGTCGAGAACGCGAACGTCGTTTCCGATTGCGTCCTCGAGGTTGCGGATCTGGGAAGGCGAGAGTTCGCTGTCAAAGACGACCAGTTTGATTTCGTTCCAATTGCAAAGGGCGGCGACTTCGGCGACCTTGCCGGCACCGATCAGTGTTGCGGCGTTCGGTTTTTGCAGGTTTTGCACCACTTTGGCAAAGCAACTGCCTCCGGCGGTCTCCAAGAGGCGCTCGAGCTCCTCAAGGCTCTTGTCCACAGCCTCGGGCAAATCGTTCGCCGTGCAGATACCGACCAGTACGGCTCTTGTCAACTCTTCCATTCTCTCACCTCCCTAAAAAATACTCTTGCAGAAAAAGGGGCGTTCCGCGCATGGCAGAACAGCCCCTTTTCTTTGACTTGGCAATTACTTCTGGACAGAAGCAAGTCTCTTTTTGAACTTATCGACCCGTCCGCCGGCGTCCACAAACTTCTGTTTACCGGTAAAGAAGGGGTGGCATTTGGAGCAGATGTCCACTCTCATCTCGCCGCCTTTGGTGGATTTGGTTTCAACCGTTTCCCCACAAGCGCAACGGACGATGCAGGTCTCATACTTCGGATGGATTCCGTCTTTCATGTTCGTTTTCCTCATTTCCAAAAATTTGATGTTCTTTGACATCGGCGACCCAAAATAGGTCATACAGCGGCATTATATCACAGTCAAAAGAAAAAAGCAAGTCTTTTTTTGATTTTTTTCATTTTTCTTTTTTTGGCAGCAGTACAAGCAAATTACAAAAGACCGCCGCATAAGCATGAAAATGCAACCCACACAACAGCGGAGGTTTTTATGCTTTTGACATTATTTGCCTTTTTTGCAAAGCTCTTTCACATGATCCTCGGGATTTCAACACCCCAAAACTTTCCCCCGCCCATGAAAAAGGAGGAGGAAGAAGCCGCCTTCTCCCGCATGAAGAATGGCGACGAGGAGGCGCGGCAGAAACTCATTCTGCACAATCTGCGCCTCGTTTCGCACATCGTGCGAAAATACTATTCCTCGTCGCCCGATCAAGAGGATCTCATTTCGATCGGGACGATCGGGCTTGTCAAGGCGGTTGACAGCTTCAACTGCGAAAACGGCGCGCGCTTTGCGACCTACGCCGCGCGCTGCATCCAGAACGAAATCCTCATGCACTTCCGTTCCAGGAAAAAGCACACATCGGAAGTTTCGATCAATGAAACGATCGACGTTGACCGGGACGGCAATCCGCTCTCCTACCTCGATGTGATCTGCGACGACGAGGATTTTGCCGAGGAGGTACAGCGCAAACTGCTCACCGAACGCATGATGAAAAGCATCGATCTTTGCCTTTCTTCGCGCGAGCGGCAGATCATTGAATTGCGCTACGGACTTTGCGGCAAGGACGCCCGGACGCAGAAAGAAGTTGCCGATCTGCTCGGCATTTCGCGCTCCTACGTGTCAAGGATCGAAAAAAGCGCCCTTCAGAAGCTGAAAGACGCTTTACACTAAAAAAAAGTTACGCCGGATCGCCAAGGCGGGTGCGAATGTAGTCCTCAACCTCGTTTTCTTCCAGGTTGAGGGCAAGAGCGAGCTCGGAATGGAGGAAGCGCTTGGCGTTTTCCGCCACGCTGCGCTCGGTGTCCGAAATGCGTTGCCCGTTTGCGATCGAGTTACGCAAACGTGAGCGAACCGTTTTAAGGATTCGCACCCAGTTGTGCGGTTGATGCGATTGGAGCAGCTCGATGTAGGTCGCCCGCAGCTTTTTGGAATCCTCTGCCTCAATCTCTTCGAGTTTTGGGATCTCATTGACAAGCTTTTCGGCTTCCTCTTTTTTCAAAATGGCGCGCATATAGATCTTGTCGTTATCGACCGGCACATAGAGCACGCCGTTTCTGCTGTAAATTGAGCGGAGCAGATAATAATCTTTATCCTTCGGCATTCCCTCGAGAGGAGAACGAAGAATGTCCGACACAAGGCAAATGCCTTCGGACTCGTAAAATACGTAATCATTTTTCTGAAACATTCTTCTCTCCTTCCCGAAAAAATCCATGCGACAGATCTGTTTCTACATTACATTATAGCATAAAGCCGCCTTTTTTTCCAGATTTTTTTGGAAAAAAGTTTTCGACAAATCTTGTTATTTGAGTTCGACGACCGTGACGCCGGCGTCCCCTTCCCCATATTCGGCAAGGCGGAAAGACGCTACTCTGCGGTCGCGCTTGAGTCTTTCCCAAAGGGCTTTTTTGAGCGCTCCGGTCCCTTTGCCATGGATCAGGCGCACCTTGCGAAAGCCGGTCAGGAGCGCGTCGTCAAAATACTTATCGACGCGATTCCACGCCTCGTCGCCGAGCATCCCGCGCAGATCGATCTCATCCCGGAAATCCATGGCGGGCGCGCGCCGATAGTTGGAAAGCGCTTGCCGCTTCCCCGCAACCTCAACGGTCGACTCTTCTTCCACGAGGCGAAGATCCGAAAGCGCGGCGCGGGTTTTAAGGATGCCGGCTTGCACCAGAACGATCCCGGACGCGTCGGGCAGTTCGAGCACAGTTCCCTCGGTCCCGAGGTTGACAAGCAGTACCCGATCGCCCTTTTTGAGCGCTCTCGGAAGAACGTAGTTTTCGTTTTTCTGTTTTTCCACCGGGTTGACCTTGTCATCGCTCTCGCGGATGGCGCGGCGAACGGCGCGGCGGGTACTTTCGAGCGTTTCGGAGAGCTTGCCCGCTTCCTCGGCTTTTTTCGCTTTTTCCAGCTCGCCGAGCACAAACTCGCTCGTGGCTTTGGCACTTGCCAAAATGCTCTCGGCGCGCCTGCGCGCGTCTTCGGTCTTTCTCTTTTCGTCGGCAAACTTCTTTTTGAGTTCGACTTCGGCGCCTGCTTTGAGCGCTTCGTATTCTGCTTTGATTGCTTGCGCTTCCTCAAGCGCGCGTTCGGACGCGATCCGCTTTTCTTCAAGTTCGCCGAGCAGAGCTTCAAAGCGATGATGATCCCCGTTGACGTGCGCCTGCGCGCGCTTTATGATTTTGCCCGAAAGCCCGAGCTTTTCCGAAATGGCAAAGGCGTTGGACTTGCCGGGAAGCCCGATGAGCAGACGATAGGTCGGGCGAAGCGTCGTGACGTCAAACTCGCAGGAAGCGTTCTCGACCCCGTCGGTCTCAAGCGCGTAGGTTTTCAGTTCGGTATAATGCGTGGTAGCAACGCAGAGCGCTCCGGCGTCTCGTACTTCCTCAATGATCGAGCGTGCCAGAGCCGCACCCTCGATCGGATCGGTCCCCGCGCCGAGTTCGTCAAAAAGGCAGAGCGAGCGATCGGTCACATTCTCCACGATCCGCACGATGTTGACCATGTGCGAGGAGAAGGTGGAAAGCGACTGCTCGATGCTCTGCTCGTCGCCGAGGTCGACCAGAATGTGATCGAAAACCGAAAGGTGAGAGCCCTCGTCGGCTGGAATGTGCAGACCCGATTGCGTCATGAGCGCAAATAGACCGACCGTTTTGAGCGCGACCGTTTTACCGCCTGTGTTTGGACCGGTGATAATGAGCGTATCGTAGTCCTTCCCCACGCGGATATCGGTCGGGACAACCACCGTTTTGTCGATGAGCGGATGCCGTGCCTTTTGCAAGGACAAGCTGTGATCCTTTGTGACGGTCGCTTCGGTTGCCCTCATCCGATAGGAAAGCTCGGCGCAGGCAAAGGCAAAAGCAAGGTCGGTCAGATTGAGATAATTGAGCCGCAAGCTCTCCGCCGACGACGAAACCTGCGCCGAAAGATCGTATAGGATGCGTTCGATCTCGTGTTCCTCTTTGGATTGCAGAACGCGCAGTTCGTTGTTGGCTTCGACCACCGCCATGGGCTCCACAAAAATGGTGGCACCCGAGGAAGAAGTGTCGTGAATCAACCCCTTGAGGTCGTTTTTGCACTCGGCTTTGACCGGCACGACGTATCTGCCGCCGCGCATTGTGATGATGTTATCCTGCAGCACTTTGGAATAGGAACCGCTCACATAGCGCTGCAGCGTTTCCTTGATTTTGCTGTTCGCCTCGCGGATCTTGCGGCGCAATTCGGCAAGCAGTGGACTTGCCTCGTCCGCGATCATATCTTCCGAGAGGATCGACCGTTTGATGGTTTCCTCCAAATGCCGGTTTGGGAGAAGCCGATCGGCAATCTCGTCCAGCACGGTCGGAAACGGGCTGTTTTGTTTGAAATAATCCGACACCTGCCGCGCGGAGGTCAGGAGCCTTGCCGCGTCGAGCAGTTCGCGCGTTGAAAGCGTGGCGCCCTTTTCGGCGCGCTCGCAGGCGGCGGAAAGATCGGGCACGCTTCCGAAGGGCGCCGCCCCTTTTGCGTCGCAGAGGCGTTTTGCGTCGCTCGTGCGGGCAAGGCGACGTTTCACCTCGTCATAATCGTCCGATGGGGTCAGGCAAAGCGCAAGAGAGACCGCCCCCTCGGTGGGTGCCGAATCGGCAAGCAGGGCGCGGATCTTATCAAATTCAAGCGCCATCAAGGCTCTTTCCGAAGCGATCATAATCTTCATCCTTTGATAGAGTGGTAAAAATCAAGCGAATCAAACCCCCGCCCCAAATGTGAGAGCAGATAGGTTTCCGCCGCTTTGCAAAATGCCGCACGCTCGTCCTCATCCGAGAGCGAAAACGAAAAGACGCGCTCGACGGGTGACGAGAGCAGGTAGCGCAGCGCCGCAAGTCCCGAAGGAGAAAGCGGGCAGAGCGCGCCGATCCCTGCAGGGTCTTCGGGAGGGGCAGGCTGCCGATCGGTCGCACGCAGGCAGGACTCACAAATGAGAGCGCCGTTCATCACGTCGAGGTAATAACCCGCGGCGTCGGTCGAGCCGCACCGATGGCAGGCGGTAAGGTCGGGCGCATATCCCGAGATCGCGGACAAGCGGAACTCGAGCGCCGCTTTGACAAGCTCCGGGGGATAGCGGTCAAAACTGACGGCATAGAGCGCGTTGAGAAGCAGTCGGAGAAGCTCCCCCACGTCCTCTCCTTCGTCGCTTAGTTCATAGGCAAGATCGCAGAAATAGGCGGCAAGATTGAGCTTTTCCAGGTCGGTCGCAAGCCCGTAAAAGGGTTGTAGAGCGCTTCCCCCTTTGAGGATCGGCACCGCCGTGCCCTTGCGGTAGTATTCAAAATTGCCGTAAGTATAAAGTTGGCTGACCGCCATCTGCGCCCCGCGCATCGAGCGGCTGCCTTTGGAAAGGAGCGGGATCCGTCCGCCCTGCGTCAGTACCGTCAGATAGCGATCGTGCTCTCCGTAGTCCTTGACGCGGATCACGATGCCGTCCACCGCTTCGTGCTGCATGGGAGGCTCCCCCTTTCCGAATTTCATTCAAAATCAATCGTCGTTGAACCCAAAGCTCAACACCCATCTCTGGCTGTCGCGCCAGTTGGCTTTGACCTTGACCCAAAGGTCGAGGAACACTTTACATTCGAGCATCTTTTCGAGATCTTCTCGGGCATAGGAGCCGATGCGTTTGAGCGTCTCGCCGCCCTTGCCGACCAGGATCCCCTTATGCGACTCTTTTTCGCAGAAGATCTCGGCGCGGATGTTGACCACACCGCCGTCGGTCTTGTATTCTTCAATGATGACCGCCACGCCGTGCGGAACTTCTTTGTCGAGCGTCCGAAGGATCTTTTCGCGGATGACTTCGGCGGCGATCAGGCGCATCGGTTGGTCGGTCACGTCGTCCTCGCCGTAAAACCACTCGCCCTCGTGGAGGAGTTTGGCGCATTCATCAAGCAGCTCGTCCACCTGTTTGCCCTTTTTGGCGCTGATCGGAATGACGGCGCAAAAGTCGTGAAGCGCGGCATAGGCAAGGATCGTGTTGCCGATCGTTTCGCCGCGATAGAGATCGACCTTGTTGAGCACAAGGATCCCGGGCGTTCCCGACTGCTTCAGATATTGAATGACGCGCTTTTCAACCTCTTCGGGGGGAAATCCCGCGTCGGCAACGAGAATGACCGCGTCGGCTTCCTGCATGGTGCTGTTGGCGGTCTTCACCATATAATCGCCAAGCGAATTTTTGGAGCGGAAGATGCCCGGCGTATCGAGGAACACGAACTGATCCTCGCCGCGCGTTTCAATCCCCGCAATGCGTCCCCGCGTGGTTTGAGGCTTGTCCGAAACAATGGCGATCTTCTGTCCCAAAATTGTGTTGAGCAGCGTGGATTTGCCCACGTTGGGGCGCCCCACGATGCCGAAAAATCCTGTTCTTTTCATCGTCTTCTCAATAGCGGGGCGCGTATCCCATACGCTTCATCACGGCGTCCTGGCGCCCAAACATCTCTTTTTCGTCCTCTGCGCTCGTTTCGTGATCGTACCCGAGCAAATGAAGCATCGAGTGAACCGTTAAGAAAGCCACTTCCTCTTCGAGGCTATGCCCGTACTCCTCGGCTTGGCGAGCGGCGGTTTCGAGCGAGATCACCACGTCGCCGAGCATGCCGACAAGCTCGTCCACAGGCGGCTCGTCGCTCTCGCCCTCGTAGTCAAAGAGCGGGAAAGAAAGCACGTCGGTCGGGCGGTCAATGAGGCGAAACTGCTTGTTGAGCTCTCGGATCCCCGCGTCGTCCACAAAGGTGATTGAAACTTCGGCAGGGTTCTGGTATTGCTCATAGGCAAGCGTTTCTTCCACCGCGCGGCGGCAGAGCATTTTGAGTTTGTAGGTCAAGGGTAGGATCTTCTGTTTGTTTTCAAAATCCACGCGTAACATGATCTCGTCCATTATTTGTTCTCTCCAGTCGGTTTTACTTTTTTCTCGACGCGCGCACGGCGGCGTTCGGCTTCTCTTCGCTCGAGCTCGCGGTCGTATTTTTCATATGCCTTAATAATTCTTTGCACCAGCTTGTGGCGCACAACGTCGCGCTCGGTAAAGGCGTGGATCCCGATGCCCTCGATCCCGTCAAGAATCTTGACGGCGGTCGAGAGCCCGCTCTTTTGCCCATGCGGCAGGTCGGTTTGTGTCAAATCTCCCGTGACCACCGCTTTGGAGCCAAAGCCAAGCCGCGTCAAAAACATCTTCATCTGCTCGGGCGTCGCGTTTTGCGCTTCATCGAGGATGATGAAGGAGTCGTCGAGCGTTCGCCCTCTCATATAGGCGAGTGGCGCGATCTCAATGATCCCCTTTTCGAGGAGCTTTTGGTAGGTTTCCACTCCGAGCATCTCGTAGAGCGCGTCGTAGAGCGGGCGCAGGTAAGGATCGATTTTGCTTTGCAGGTCGCCCGGAAGGAAGCCGAGCTTCTCGCCCGCTTCGATGGCGGGACGGGTCAGAATGATGCGCGTGACCTGCTTTTGCCGCAGGGCGCGCACCGCGGCGGCAACGGCAAGGAAGGTTTTGCCGGTCCCCGCAGGTCCCACGCCGAGCACGATGTCGTTCTTGCGGATCGCTTCCATATATTGTTGCTGCCCGATCGTTTTTGCCTTGATCGGTTTTCCTTTTGCGGTGACGCAGATGCACTCATCGCCAAGCGCCGAAAGGCTCTCGCCCTCGCCCGAGGCGATCGTATCGACCGCGTATTGCACCGCTTGCTCGCCGATCTCGTCGGTCTTATCGGCAAGTTCGGCAAGGTAAAAGAGGCATTTTGCGGCATCCTCTACACGCCCCTCGTCGGCGCCTTCAATGAGGATCGACCCTTCGCGGTTGCGCAGAGTAACGCCGAAGCGTGCTTCCACAAGGCGCGCGTTGGCGTCGAGATCACCGAAGATCTTTGCCGTAGCGTCAGGCGAATCCACACGAATGATTTTTCGGTTCATAACCTTTGAAAAGTCCTTTCTTAAGGCAATACTTCAAATTCCACTTGTTTTGCAATGTTCTCGATACAGCGAAGCGAGCAAACGAGCGTGACGCTCTCGTCTCCCCACTCGGTCCTGATTTCTTTTGAGAGCAGTTGCGTATCATCCGAAAGCCGCGCAAGTTCTTCGTCGAGCGCGGCAAAGGCAAGCTCCAGCGCTTCCGCCGGCGTGCGGAGGACTTCCACGCTTTCGCGCTCGCAAAAGAGCGTAAGATCCAAAAAGACCGGGAGGCGGGAAAGCCCCGCACCATCAAGTCCTTTTTGCACTTCTATTATAGCACAATCCTCCCCCTCTTTTCCAGCCCTTTTGTAAATTTTTGCACAAAGATGAAAGAAGCGGAGCGAAATTTCGCCGACACGCTCCCCTACCGTCCTCTCCTCGGTGGAAGTAAAAGGAATTTCGACCCGAACTTCGCGCGCGGTGCGCGCCAGCACTTCCCCCGCGGCACGAGTATAAAAGAAACCGCCGTCTCGACTGTCCGAGATGCCGCTGACCAGCAGTTCGCCCTCCCTGACCGCCTGCCCGATCTTCACCACACTCTTGCCTCTGTAAAGCTGCAAAAGTTCGATCTGCCCGTCACGTGCCGCCACGAGATTGGCAGGATTTGTGCTCTCGGACGCGGGAGGCTCCACACTCTCCATTACCTGCACGTGAGCGACCGTCCCCGAAAGATTTACCGAAAGCCACGCGATCTTGTCGGTCGAGATGAGCACGCGGTTTTCGAGCTCGCCCGCGTGAATGTCGCGCAATCTCGCGCCCGCAAACAGTCCGTTTTCCTCAAGCAGCGCCTCGATCTCGCCGGTCGGGATGATCTCGTTGCCGCTGATCCGCACGTCCCAAACAACGCGAGAAGACAGGAAGAGCAAAAAAAGCGCGGCAAGACCGCCGACAATCAATCCCCAGCGGTTACGGTATCGGTGAAAGAGCGCGGGAAGCCCGCGTCGCGCTGTGCAAGCAAGCGAAAGATGCGCCTTGTCAGCCCGTCTGCGTAGCTTCTTTACGTCGATCGCAAGCACCCAAAAGGAGGCGCCCCCCTCTTCAAAGGTAAATTCCGAAAAAGAGAAGCTCTCAAAAAGAAAGAGATTCCAAAGCGCGCCGAGATCCTCTTCTTTGACAAAAAAGCGCTCGCGCCCGAGCAGTGCGGAAAAGAAATTCATGCGTCAGCCTCCTCGCCCACGCCCAAAAAGGAGAGCGACGAGAGTTGCCCTTCAACCGTCACCGCACCCGATGAAAAGGAGGCGCAGAAAAGGCTTTTCCCGCAGAGAAGCAGACGCTCTTTGCCGCAAAGGAGGAGGATCTCGTCGTGCTCGTAGCGCAAGATCTTTTTGCAATCGTAGAGGACGACCTGCCGCCTGCCGTGGAGCACCACAAGCGGCGACGACGGAGGTCTTTTTTCGCTCTTTTGCTCTTTCTTTTCTTCGGCTCGCCCGAAAAAACCTTTCCTGCTCTTCATTTTTCCCCTTTCCCGTCATAAAAACAGACGCGTTTGCGTAAAGAATTGAGTGAAGCGAAAGCAAAACATTCTATGCAAAAAGGAGAGGATTCCATGACTTGGAAAAGGGCGCGAAATTCGTTTGGGAAAGGTCGGCTTTTCCTTTGCCTTGCCCTCTTTTTCCTGCACGCGCTCTTTTTGCGCAATCATAAAATTGCAACAGAGGCGGTCATAGAGGGACTTTTGCTCTGTGCAAGAGCGGTCGTCCCCTCGCTTTTTCCAAGTCTTGTGCTTTCCTCGATGCTCGTCGAGGGGAACTTTGAACGGATGCTCCTTTCGCCAATCGCGCGGCGCTTTGGACTCAATCCGTCGGCGCTCTGCGCGATCCTTTTGGGGCTTTTTTGCGGTGCGCCGGTTGGGGCGCGCGCCCTTGCAGACGCCTGCGAAAAAGGAATACTCTCAAAAGAAAAAGCAGAGCGCCTGCTCTGCCTTGTTGGCTCTCCCTCGCTTCCATTCGTTGTCGGAACGGTTGGAGGCGCCTTTCTCAAAGACCTCAAACTCGGCTGGCTCCTCTGGCTCTCGACCCTGCCCGGCTTGCTCTTCTCTGCACTTCTCTTTTGCAGAGGGCGCGAGGAAAGCGACGGCGTGCAAGAAGCGTTTTTCCCCGCACCGCGTTTTTCGTCCCTTTTGGCAAACGGCATCCGCAGCGCCACGAAAAGCGTTTTGACCGTCTCGGCTTACGTCGTCTTTTTCTCGGCGCTCTTTCGGACGCTCGCATACTGTTTTGCCGCTTTGTCCTTTCCTCCTGCGCTCTCGGCGTTTTTCTATTGCCTGACCGAGCTTTCGGGCGGGCTCAAAGAAGCCGCCGCGCTCCCCTCCCACATCGCCTTGCCGCTCTCGGGCTTTGCGGTCGGCTTTTCGGGGTTTGCCGTGCTCTTTCAAGTCCTGTCACTCACCGACCGGCAGAATTTTTCGGTCAGATTTTATCTCCCCGCAAAGCTTTTGCAAGGAGGAATAGCTGCGCTGTTGTTCCCGCTGTTGTGCCGTCTTTTTGGCATGTAAAACAGCCGACGAGATTTTCGTCGGCTGTTTTGTTTTTTGTATTTCAGATCGCATACCCACCGTCAACGCCAAGCATCTGCCCGGTGATAAAAGAGGCTTTTTCGGAGAGCAGAAAGGAAACGGCGTTTGCAACGTCCGTTGGCGTCCCGACGCGGCAGAGCGGCGTCTCGTCGATCAGAACGGCAAGGTCATCCGCGGTCAAATTCTTGTTCATATCGGTATCGATCACGCCGGGCTCGACGCAGTTGACCGTGATGTTCGAGGGTCCCAGCTCTTTGGCAAGTCCCGTGGTCATGCCGCGGAGCGCCGCCTTGGTCGCCGAGTAATGCACCTCGCAGGAAGCTCCGCTCTTGCCCCACATGGAGCCGATGAACACGATCCTCCCAAAGTGCCGCCTGACCATACCGCGTGCGACGTCGCGCGCCGTGTAAAAAGCACCGTCAAGATTGGTGGCGCACATCCTGCGGAAGTCCTCGTCGGTGATCTCGGTGAAGAGTTTGCTCTGCGAAATCCCCGCGTTGCAGACAAGCGCGTCGATCGCCCCGAGCTTTTCTTCTGCCTCGGCGATCCCGGCTTTGACCGCTTCGGGATCCGACACGTCGGCACGAATGGCAAGCGCGCCGCACTTCATAGCAACCTGTTCCGCCGCCTCTTTGTTGTTGCGATAGAAAAAGGCAACCTTATGTCCCTCTTTTGCAAGCGTTTTGACGCAGGCGGCGCCGATGCCGCGCGAGCCCCCGGTGATGAGAATGTTCATAGTGTTTCCTCTGTTTCAAAAATCATCGTCCGACCGAAAGCTCACGCCCGTCGGTCTTAAAAGAAATCGAACCCGAAAGATCGGTGCGAAGCACCTCGGAGCCAACCTCCGAAAGCCGCTCGAGCACCTCTCCGTGCGGGTGCCCGTAGGAGTTCCCCGCTCCACAACTGATGACCGTATATTCGGGCAGGGCGACCGCGAGGAAGGCCGCGGAGCTTGCCGTCTTGGAGCCGTGATGTCCGGCTTTTAAGATCTCGCAATCGAGCTTCCACGCAGGGTAGTCCTCTACGATGCGCTTCTCGACCTTCTGATCCGCATCTCCCATGAGCAGCAGATCGGTATCGCCGTACGAGGCGAGGATCACGACCGACGAGGCGTTGGTGTCGGACGACGGTTCTACCGGCGAGAGAACAAGCAACCGCAGCGCTTCGAGCGTATAGGTTGTTCCCTCTGTCACTGCGACGGCAGTCAGGTCTTTGCGGTCGAGCGCCTCCTCCATGCGGCGGTTGGCGGCGCTGTCAGAGGGCGCGCCCGAGATCCAGACTTCGCCGATCGAAAAAGCACCAATGATCCCGTCGGCTCCGCCGATATGGTCGGCATCGGGATGGGTCATGACAAAGAGTGCAAGAGATGCGACGCCGAGCGCCCGAAGTTCTATGATGAGGCTTTCCTCGGATTTCTCGGTCCCCGCGTCGATGAGAATGGCTCCTTCGTCGGTTTGGAGTAAGATCGCATCCCCTTGACCAACATCAAGGAAGGTGATATAGAGAAAGCCCTCCTCGGCGGTAAAACGGACGGTAGAACAAGAGGGCAATAGAGCGATGCAAAGAGCCAAAAGAAAGACAAGGCTCTGCTTTGCGACGCGCGACATACCACCCCTCCTTCCGTTCGTTTTCATTATAACAGATTTTACGCTCGTTTGCAAGTTTTCTATGATAAAGAAGAAAAATAAAAAAATCTCTTGACAGAAAAAGAAAAAGATGCTATAATGCCAAAGTGATGCGGACTTTTTCAGTCCGTCTCTCTGCCGCGCAAATTTTTCAGCGTGGCCGAAAGTCCATAGGGAGGTGTAAAAACATGGAGAAAGTGATCAATTCTTACGAAGGGATGTTCATTGTCAGCCTTGCTAACGGCGAAGACGCCGCAAGAGTGACCGTGGACAAATTCGAAAAACTGATTTCCGACAATGCGGAAGTCATTCGGATTGACGAGTGGGGCAAACGTCGTTTTGCGTATCCGATCCAGGATCTGAACGAAGGTTTCTACACAGTCGCCACCTTCAAGTGCGATGGGGAGTTCCCCACCGAGCTTCAGCGGCTTATGAACATTGACGAAAGCATTCTGCGCGCAATGGTCATTCGCCTGGATTACGACGCTGCCGAGAGAGCAAAAGAAGCTCCCGTGGTAGCCGAAGAGATCCCCGCTGAAGAGGAAGCCGCTCCGGTCGAGGCAGAAGCCCCGGTCGAAAAAGTTCCCGCAGAAGAAGCCGCTCCTGCCGAGACGGCGGAATAAGGCAAACACGAATTTTTGAAGGAGGAGTTTTCAGATGTCCAGTCTCAACCTGAACAAAGTGGTCCTTTGCGGCAGACTGACCGCGGACCCCGAACTGAAGCAAACCCAAAGCGGCGTTCCCGTCGTATCCTTCACACTGGCTATCAACCGCCGTTATCAGGGCAGAAGCAATGATGCTGCTTCGAACCAGCCCACCGCAGACTTTATCAACGTGGTGGCTTGGAGACAAACGGCAGAGTTCATCAGCAAATACTTCAGAAAAGGCTCGGCTCTTTGCGTCACCGGCTCGATCCAGACCCGCAACTGGCAGGATCAGCAGGGGCAAAAGCGCTACGCTACCGAAGTGGTCGCCGATGAAGCCATGTTCGTGGACAGCAAATCCGAAGGCGGATCTGCCGCCGAAAGTTACAATGCGCCGTCCTTCTCCTCTACCCCGGCGTCCGCGCCCAAGTTCGAGGAGCTCAAGACCGACGACGACCTGCCCTTCTGACGAAGCGGCTTAAATCTTTAGACAAGGAGAAACAATCATGGATACCACGACCAAAACCGAGGTTGCGGCTCGTCCCGCACGCCCCATGAACCAGAACCGCAGAAGAAAAAAAGTTTGCATCTTCTGCGCGGATAAAGTGGATTTTATTGACTATAAGGATAGCGCAAAGCTCCGCAAATTCATCAGCGAGCGCGGCAAGATCCTTCCCAGACGTGTGTCCGGCACCTGCGCCGTTCACCAGCGGGAACTCAACACTGCCATCAAACGCGCACGCAATATGGCTCTGCTTCCTTTCGTTACCGACTAATCAAAAAAAAAGCGTCGCCCGCAAGCAATTGCGGGCGGCTTTTTTGTTGCAAAGCCTTGACAGGGACGCTCCATGCGTGATACAATGAAAGGCGTTGAGAAAACTCTATTTTATGGAACAATCGGAGGAACATTACAATGGAAAATTGGCTCAATCTGACAGGTAAAGTGATCGTCGTCACCGGCGGCGCCAGCGGCATCGGATACGCCGTGGTGGAAGAACTGCTTGCCGACGGCGCACGCGTTGCCGTTTGCGACATTGCCGAGAACGCTCCCGCTTTCCCGGGCGCTACCAATGACAACTGCTTCTATGTGAAAACCGACGTTACCTCGCTCGCAAGCGTCAAAGCCGCTTTTGAAGCGATCGTAAAAAAATTCGGCACGGTCGACGTCATGGTCAACAACGCCGGCATCAACATCCCGCGCCTGCTCGTGGACGAAGCCGGCAAGTATGAACTTGACGAAGCCGTCTGGGATAAGGTCATGAACGTCAACCTCAAAGGTCTTTTCTTCTGCTCGCAGGAAGCTGCCCGCATCATGAAGGCAAAAAAGAGCGGCGTGATTATCAATATGTCGTCCGAATGCGGTCTCGAAGGCTCCGAAGGACAGAGCGTCTACGCCGCATCGAAGGCCGCCGTCAACGCCCTGACTCGCTCCTGGGCAAAGGAACTCGGCCGCCATGGCATCCGCGTCGTCGGCATCGCTCCCGGTATCCTCGAAGCAACCGGACTGCGCACGATCTCCTATGAGAGCGCGCTCGCCTACACCAGAGGCATCACGGTCGAACAGCTCCGCGAGGGCTATAAGAAAACCAATACCACGCCGATGGGTCGCTCGGGCAAGCTCTCCGAGGTCGCTACCACCGTCGCTTTCATGGCAAGCGATAAGGCAGGATATATCGACGGCGTGACGCTCAACGTCGCCGGCGGTAAGACGAGAGGATAAGAAGGTATTAAGAAGGATATGCGGGGGAACCCTTTTTGAAAAAAGGGGTTCCCCCGCACCCCTTCCAAAAAACTTAACAAAAAGAAAAGACGCTTGCCGATCATTCCGGCAAGCGTTTTATATGCGTTCAAAGTTTTTGAAGAGGGTGCGGGAGGAACCTTTTTTCAAAAAGTTCCTCCCGCATCTTTTCTTCTCAAAAACCTTTAATGCAATTTCTTGATAATCTTTCTCGGGCACTTGGAGGCGCAGAGTCCGCAGCCTATGCATTTGCTTTGATCGATCGAAGCGACGAAATCGTTGACCGTGATGGCTCCTGTCGGGCAATTCTTTTCGCAGATCTTGCAGGAGATACAGCCGGCGGCGCACTGCTTGCGCGTCTTGGCGCCGTTCTCTACCGAGTGGCAAGCCACGAAGTAACCGCTCGAGACCGGGATCATGGCAATGATCTGCTTGGGACAGACCGTGGAGCAAGCACCGCATCCGGTGCACTTATCGGGATCGACGACGGCAAGTCCGTTCTCCACGTGGATCGCGTCAAAGCGGCAAGCCGAGACGCAGGTGCCGAGCCCAAGGCAACCGTTGGGGCACATCTTCCCTCCCCAACCGAGGCGGGCGGCGGCAAAGCAATCGCGCACGCCCTCATAGTTGTAGAGAAGCTTTGCGGTATTGCAATCGCCCGAGCACATCACGTGCGCGCGGATCGGTTCCTGGGCTTTGACTTCAACGCCGAGGATCTCACCGATCTTGGCAAGATCTTCGGGCTTGCAGCTACGGCAGGATTCGGGTTTTGCCTCGCCTTTGGCAAGCGCGTTGGCAAAGCCCGAGCAACCCGAATATCCGCACCCGCCGCAGTTGGCACCGGGGAGACATTCGAGAATCTTCTCTGCTCTTTCATCGGTCTTGACCGAAAAGATCTTAAAGGCGAAAGCAAGGAGGAGTCCCAAAACGACGCCGAGTGCGGCAAAAATGCCGACCGGGATCAATACTTGAGAGGCTTGAAACAAACCAAACATGGTTCCACCCCCTTAAAACTGCACACCCGAGAAGCAGGAGAACGCCATGGCCAAGAGTCCTGCCGTGATCAGGGTGAGCGGGAAGCCTTTGAAAGCTCTGGGCGGATCCGCCATGGTCATGCGCGAACGCACGCCGGCAAAGACCACGATCGCCATGGTAAAACCGAGCGCCGCGGCAAAGCCGAAGCAGATTGCCTCCACAAAGTTGTAGCCTTTTTGCACGATGAGGAGCGCCGAGCTGAGCACCGCGCAGTTGGTGGTAATGAGCGGCAGATAGATGCCGAGCGCGCTGTAAAGCGCCGGAACAAAGCGGTGCAAAAACATCTCAATGAACTGCACGAGCGCGGCGATCACAAGAATGAACGCCACCGTCTTAAGGTACTCAAGGTGCAAGGGCGCGAGGAAATAGTGATAGACCGCCCAGGTCGCGGCACCGGACACGGTCATCACAAAGGTGACCGCCATGCCCATGCCAAGCGCGGTATCGGGATGTTCCGAAACGCCGAGGAAAGGACAGCAACCGTAGAACTTGGAGAAAATGAAGTTTTCGACGAGGATCGCCGAGAACATCAGGAGAAAAACAGAACCGAGTGTCATGCTTCAGTTTCCTCCTTCCTTTCAGCGGTTGCATGATCGCGGTTTTCGCGGATCTCGGCAAGCCGTTTTTTATCCTCTGCATTGTTGCGGAACTTTTGCACCACGGCAATGAGAAAACCGAGGGTCAGGAATGCTCCGGCAGGCAGGATCAAAACGGTGATGGGCTCGTAGGCATCCGGCATCACTTGGTAGCCAAACAGCGTGCCGGAACCGAAGAGTTCGCGGATCGTCGCAAGGAGCGCGAGCGCGAGTGTAAAGCCAAGCCCCATCGAAACGCCGTCCACAATGCTGGGAAGCGGCTTGTTTTTAGACGCAAAGGCTTCTGCGCGCGCGAGAATAATGCAGTTGACGACGATGAGCGGGATAAACAGTCCCAATGACTGGTAGAGCGAATAGAAGTAGGCACGCATCAGCAGTTCAACTGCGGTCACAAAGCCCGAGATCACCACGATATAGGCGGCGATGCGCACCTGTTTCGGAATGAACTTCCGAAGGAGCGAGATAAAGAGGTTGGAGCAGATGAGCACGGCAGTCGTCGCAAGCCCCATGCCAAACGCGTTTTTGACCGAGGTTGTGGTTGCAAGCGTCGGGCACATTCCAAGCAGTTGCACGAGCGTCGGGTTATTGTCGAGGAGCCCCTCTTTGAGTTGTTTCAAAAAATTCTTCATTTCGGCACCCCCCTTACTTTCCAAGCGCCAGGATGAGGCGTTCGGTCGCATCCTTCACGCCGGCCTTCACGCCCCTTGAGGAATAGGTCGCACCCGAGAGCGCGTCAACGTCCGCGTCTTCGCCGCTCTGCCCCTTGTAGCGTTCCAGGTAGCTTGCTTCGAGCGCGCGGGAACCGACGCCGGGCGTTTCGGAGTTTGTAACGATACTCACACCGATGACGGTAAAGCTCTGATCGTAACCGACCATCAGTTCAATGTCGCCGTTAAAGCCAACGCCAACGCCTTTGGCGCAGTAGCCTTTGAGCGCACCGCCCTTTTCGACCTTGTAAACGTCGGTGTCAAGCTCGGTCAAGGTCAAACCGCTCTCGCCGAAGATGGTCTCCACAGCTTCGCGCTTGGTGCTGTCGATGTTTGCTTGATAGGGTTTCTCGGTCACCGTATAGACGAACGAAACGACGCCCGCCACCACGGCGCAGATGAGAAGGAGTTTCAGCCCTACGACAAAAATGCTCTTCACGTTTTTTCCCATAGTGCCCTCCTTACGACTTCTGCTTCTTCTCGTGCCGCGCTTTTCCGTAGACGCGCGGCATGGTCGCCTGATCGAGATACCAGACGAGAGCATTCATAATGAGGATTGCGAAGGAAACGCCTTCGTTCATTCCCGAGAAATAGCGCAGGAACACGACAAGCGCACCGCACCCGACGCCAAAGATCACCCGACCCCAAGGGGTCACGGGCGATGTCACGTAGTCGGTCGCCATAAAGATCGCGCCGAGGAGCAGTCCGCCCGAAAGAAGCGACGCGAGCATAAAGTCGAGCCGTCCCATATCGCCTCTTGGGAAGAGGAAGGTCAGAAGCGCCACCGTGCCGAGGAAGGCAACCGGGATCTGCCAACGGATCACGCGGCGGAAGAGCAGATATGCGCCGCCGACGATGAGAAGCAATGCCGAAACTTCGCCTACGCACCCGCCGATCTGCCCGAAAAACAGGTTCCACAGCGTCGTACCTTCGGGAAGAGCGCCGGTTTTGAGAGACGCGAGCGGCGTAGCCGACGCGACCGCGTCAAAAGGCGCGTAGTAGTTTGTCATTTTCTCGGTGAACGAGAGCATGAGGAAGACGCGCGCGGCAAGCGCGGGGTTCATCACGTTTTTGCCGATGCCGCCGAAGAGCTGTTTGACCACGATGATGGCAAACGCCGAGCCGAGCACCGGGATATAGAACGGAACCGACGAGGGCAGGTTCATGCCGAGGAGCAGTCCCGTAACCGCCGCAGAGCAATCGCTGATCGTGACCGTGCGGCGAAGCAGGATCTCGGTCAGCGCTTCAAACGCGACCGAAGACACGACAGAAAGGAGCAACACCACAGCGGCGCGCCACCCGAACACGTAGCAACCCCAAATGGCGGCGGGCAAAAGAGCGACAAAAACGTCTTTCATGACCGACGCCGTGGAAAGCCCATGCCTGTGAATGTGGGGGGAAGGAGAAACGGTCAACAGTTTGTTGGTAAGATCGGTGTTCTGATCCATGGTTTCCCCTCCTTATCGTTTCTTTGCGCGCAGGACGCCCTTGGCAACACGGATCTGTTGCACGATCTGGACGCCCGCAGGGCAGTTATAGGAACAAGTGCCGCACTCCACGCAGCTCATGACGTTGAGCTTTTCGGCTTCGTCATAGCGCTTCTCGTGCGCGTATTCGGCAAGATAATTGGGCATGAGGTGCATCGGGCAATGATGTACGCACATCCCGCAATGGATGCAGGCGGTGTGGATCGTGTTGATCCTGTCGTGCTCCTCGGAAAACGCGAGGATCGCCGACGTGCCCTTGGTAACAGGGGCGTTAAAATCCCACTGCGCCTGTCCCATCATGGGGCCGCCCGAGATGATCTTCTTCGGCTCTTTGACAAAGCCGCCGCAGAAGTTGATGAGATCCATATAGGAAGCGCCGAGCGGGGCACGGACGTTTCTCGGGTGCTTCACGCAGTCGCCCTCAACCGTCACGATGCGGCTGACGAGCGGAATGCCGCGATAGAATGCGCGGGAGATCGCGCAGGATGTCTCGGCATTGACAATGAGGCATCCAACGTCGGCGGGCAGCTTCCCTGCGGGCACTTCCCTGCCGGTTACGGCGTAGATGAGCTGGCGCTCGTCACCCTGGGGATATTTGGTCCTCATGACCGCGACGCGCAGCCCCTCTTTGCCGCGGGCTTTCAAGATCGACTCCATTTCTTTTACGGCGTCCATCTTGTTGTCCTCAATGGCAAGGATCCCCTCTTTGACGTTTAGCGCGTGCATGAGAATCTCCAAGCCTTCCACGACGTTTTCGCCGCGCTCGAGGAGCAGTCGGTGGTTGGCGGTGATGTAAGGCTCGCACTCGGCACAGTTGATCATGACCGTATCGACCTTGCCGATGGCGCTCTGAATCTTGGCATAGGTGGGAAAAGTCGCGCCGCCAAGACCGCTGATGCCGGCATTTTTGACGATCTCAATGATCTGTTCGGGCGTGGCGTCCTCGAGTTTGATCCCGGGAGGAACAACGCTTTCGGCTCTGGTACGAAGCCCGTCGTTTTCAATCACGACGCTTTGAATCGGCTGTCCCTGCGCGTTGTTGTAGGAAGAGATCTCTTTGACGGTTCCCGAAACGCTCGAATGGACAGGACAACCAAGCCCGGTTTCCACCGTGCCGATCACCGTGCCGATGTCCACATGATCCCCGGGAGAGACGACCGGTTTTGCCGGCACGCCGATGTGCTGGGACAGCGGCACCGAAACAAATGCAGGTTCGGGAAGTCTGGTTGCGGGAATGCTGGCGGTCTGCTTGTGTTCGCGCACATGCGTTCCGCCTCGAAAAGTAAATTTTTTCATCTTTTTCCTCTCTTTTTTGAAAGAGCTTGTGCATTGTTGGTCAATTCACAAAAGTACACATTTTATTATAATATGAAAACAGAACTTTGTCAATGACAAAAAAAGGGAAACCGATTTTTTAACCGGTTCCCTCTTTTGAAAAAGTGTGGGAATTATTCGTTTTCTTTTGCCGAGGCAGCATCGAAGATCGCGGTGACTTCTTCACCCGGTGCTTTGGTGCAAAGCGTGACGACGACAGAGACGATAAGACCCACGGCAAAGCCCGGAACGATCTCGTAGATGCCGGTCTTGCCGGTGAGGAAGATGAGCCAGAGAATATCGGTCACAGCGCCCGCGATGATGCCGGACATCGCGCCCGCATAGTTGAATCTGCGCCAGAAGAGCGAGAGGATCACGACAGGGCCGAAAGCGGCGCCGAAGATACCCCAGGCGTTTTCAACCATGTTCATGATGCTGCTTGCCCAGGAGTTCGCTTTGCCGATACCCGAGGAGGCGATGATGAAAGCGACCACGGAGACCAGCGCCACGACGATTCTGCCGACCCAGATGGTCTCTTTGTCGGAGGCTTTGTTCTTGCGGATGATCGGCTGGTAAATGTCGCTCGTAAAGGAGGCAGAAGCCACAAGGAGCTGCGAATCCGCCGTGCTCATAGCGGCGGCGATGATCGCGGCGAGCAGAATGCCCGCGACAAATCCCGGGAAGAG